>NZ_FYDV01000005.1:0-301030 GCF_900187535.1 Pseudomonas sp. Irchel s3a18
GAGCACGAGGTCGGCAGCCTCGCGTTTGAATTCAGCAGAAAAGGAACGGCGTTGTTTGGTCATCTGACACCTCGATCTGGCGAGCATTCTCACCTAAATGGGTGTCCGGTTTCATTAGACCACTACATTACATAGTTATGTGGAGGAGGTTTTTTGATTCGACCTTTCGTCTCAGACGCCAGCATTTCTGTTAGTCGCCTACGGCTTACGGCTCTATAAGTGATAAAGTTTTTTTCACACAAAGGAGCCGCACCATGAGCGACGATCTGCTACACCTCACCCTCCTGCGGGCTCCGGAGGATCATGAAACCTTCAGTCCGGAGTATCAAGCCGAGTTACAAGAGGTGCATGAGCGTCTGCTGGCCTACGGCCTTGAGGTTAGTGCTCGTACATTCATCCCCCGGGAGGCGGGCGGTGGCTTGGTGGGTGAGTATCTAATCCCGCTGGCTCAACTTGGTGGGCCGCTGATCGGAGCGGTGGTGACGGTCAAGGATTGGATGGCGAAGTGCGCCGGGCGTCAGTTGCGCTTGACCGTTGGAGCGGTCGAGCTTGAGGCTCGCTCACCAGTAGACTTGGAGCGGATTCTGCAGAAGGCTCTGGAGCTTAATGCTGCGTACGAACAGCAGGCGCCCGAAGCATAAATCGTACGCGATGTACGTATATCGATGAAGGGTTGTGTTCGGTCGGCAGGACGCCGGAGGGGAGGGTGGATGGTCGGTTTTTCGCGCCGGGACGGCTCAGAGAGCCTATTCTTTAGTAGGGGTGAATTAACCAATCCGAACTCTATGGACGAAAGGCATGATTTCCAATCTTGAGTTACGTCACGTCATTGAGTGCGGCTTCCTACCTCTTTCTTGTTGTTGCACAGTGAATCCGGACGGATCGCTGATGATCAAGGTCGTTGAGCCTGCGTCAGGCTGTGTGCAGCTACTGGTCACGGGAGTATCGGCCCGCAACCTGACTTCTAGCCACGCGATTGCTCACCTCGTTGACGAGCTTCAGAGCGAAATGAAGGCAAACCAAATAGCTTTTCAGACGAGTCGGTCAAACGCGCACGCCAAAAGTAATGCTGGAAGTACTGAGTGACAACATCTCGGGTACGTTCACACTGGGCAATCTGAACACCGATAACGGCTTGTTCTGGGATGGGATTCAGGCCTGCCAGGCTGGATGCGTCAACATCCGGCCCGGCCACCATCCCCGCAGGTCCAGTCAAGACTCCCGCTCTGTGCACAAAGCTCAGCGAGCCTGGAATCTGTTTATTTACACCGTATCGGTATCACTGACTCAGCACGAAAGTCGCCAGGGTTTGCAGATCGTCTGGGCTCAACTGCGCAAAAGGTGGCATCGTGATGTTTCCCCATTTGCCGGTTCCACCTTTCTGAATGCTGGACATTATCTTGGCCAGAGCCTGCGGGTCGTTGGCGTACTTGGTAGCCACCTCGCGATAGGCCGGGCCTACGACCTTGTGATTGATCGCGTGGCAAGACAGGCAGGAATTGCTCTGAAGCAATGCCATGGCGTCGACTTTGGCTACAGGCGCCGGCGGGCTTGAGGCAGCCTGCACATCGGCATCGCTTGCCCGAGCACTGCCGTAGGTTGCCGCCAGGTAGGCACCGATGATGTTCACATCCTGATCGCTGATTGGAGCGCCATACACCTGCTGCATCTTTCTGGCTTCTCCAGTCCATTGCGTCAGGCTCATGCCCGGAGGCTGGAAGTTGATGTAGTCGGCAGAATGACAAGTGGAACACTTCTGCTGCGCCAGTGGGTATCCGGGCAGGGCACTGGGCTTGAGTACCGCCGTTTCGGGCGGCAACGTGATTTCTAACGGCGTTGCGCAAGCCAGGGTAGCCACGCAAATCTGAGCCGCGCACAGCAAGGCGCTCATGCGTTTCATGTAGGGGCCCCTCATGCGATGGTCACATGGCTGGTTTCTACGACGTGGCGGCGGTAGCCACCGGGGTTCCAGTCGGCTTGAAGCGGTTGCGTCTCGCCCGCACTGTTACTGGCGCGCACCATCAACTGTGTGGCTCCCTTGCTGGTGAAGGTGATCGGCAGCGTCCACTGGCGGAAGGAAAAACGGCCAAGATCCTCTCCGAGCCTGGCTTCGCGCCAACTGTTCCCGCCGTCGATCGAGACTTCCACCTTGTTGATTCCAGCACCGCCATCAAATGCTATGCCCTTTAGCGCCACGCTCTTTTGCAGTGGCAACACATCGCCGTGTTTGATGCTGGTGATGAAGCTGCGTACCGGCAACTTGGAAATCGGCTGCGTTTGCGCAGCTGTCGTGCCGGGGGCGATGCAGAAACAATCGTTGTCTGGAACGCGGTAACCTTTCGTCATGAAGAAGCCGTCGTAGGTTTGGTCGATGACTTCGATCTCACTCAGATGCTTGATCCAATAGGTGCCGAAATAACCTGGCACCACCAGGCGTATTGGGTAGCCGTTGAGGAATGGCAGGTCGGTGCCGTTCATGGACCAGGCGATCAAGGGCTCGCCGTCCATGGCATGGTTGATGTCCAGCGCCTTGATGTACTCCGGCGTGCTCGGCAGCACTGGCCTGTCTAGCCCGCGGAACGTCACTTGCCTGGCGTCGGCTTTCACGCCCGCCTTTTCCAGTACCGCCTTGAGCGGGACGCCCACCCAGCGGGCATTGCCCATTGAGCCATTGCCCAATTGCGCGCCGAATACGCGCGGCATCGAGAACCCGCGGCTGTTTCCCGAGCACTGATTGACGGCCACCACCTCTACCGGTTCGGCCAGGGCTTTGAGGTCTGCGAGGGAAAGTGACAGCGTCGTGTTGACCGAGCCCTTGATTGCCAGGCGGTAACTGTCTGGATCGATACGGGTCGGGAAATTGGCCAAGTGGTAACGCACAAAAAAGGCGTCATTTGGCGTGATGGGCCCTTCGTTGAAGACGGAGAACGGAGTCTCGAGGTGTGGCGGGCGGGTGGTCACCAGGGTCAACGGCCGTTTTTGCGGGTATTGCACCAACGGTCGTGGACCGGATGCAAAGGTGACTTCTTCGGCGGTTTCGTCTCCTGCCTTGGCGAGGCGTGCCAACGGAGAGGCCGCCAAAGCCCAGACAAAGGCATCACGTAGCACGCGTCGGCGGTTCGGCTTGCTGTTATCTACAAAATGGAACCTCATTCTTCGCTCTCCTTCGCTCTTTATGATTGTTTTGCTGAGATGTCACCAAAGCCCCCCCCCGTTGGGTGCAGAGGCATCGGATTTGATGTGTCGATGGAGTTTCGCTCAGCTGTTCGGCTTCGGTGAGCGATCCAGTATGGTCATGCGCAAGTCGATTGCTTTTCATTGAGCGTCAGTGATTTTGCATTTGATGACAGCGGCTGCCGACACTCGCGTACCGCGCACGGACCAACGCAATGCCGTGGATTTCAACGCGGTGACGTCACCCGCTGGCAGTTTCGCTTGAGCGAGCGCAGTGCACGCACAAGTGGGGTAAGTCACGTGCCGGACAGGGTGGTCACCAACGAGGCCGCGAAGGTGCGTCTGGCGGTGTTCAATCGTTCTACGGCTCCTGCGAGCGTCGGCGTTCGCTTAACTGAACAGTATTACGTGACCGGATTGCCGACTTCGTGATTGAGGCGCAGGGCTTCAAGCGTGGGCTCGATGGCGAGTAGCTTGAGGAGATGCGCAAGCCGTCAGTCTTCATCATCTCGCAAATGGCGGTACCAGCCGTACAGTGCAAGGCCGAGGATTATTACTAAGACGACCAGGATGAGGATGACCAAATAGCGCATGTAGCCTCGCTCGTATCGGGTCTGGTGTTTTGCAGTTGGCTGGGCTCACATCAAGCTTAGCCCTTGCGGCCAGGCGAGCAGTGCTGCCTGTCTCTTCGATCAGTGTTTACCTGGCAGGAGCGCAGAAGGTGAATCGATCCGGGGGTGTGATCGAGTTTTCGGGTCAAGGGGGAGGGGCGATTCCAGTTCGGCTTCGTCATTTCTCAAGTGTCGATACCAGCCGGCCATTGATCCGCAAAGGATGATGAGGGCTGCCGCTGCACAGGTGATCATTAGATAGTGCATTCAATCTCTCGCCTCAGGCGTTGTTTTTATTGTTCTGATAAAACTGGAGATTTTGTAATGGGGTGTAGCTCTATCTGTCTTTGATACTAGGCTGCTTTCTGGGTCGGGCAAGGGCCTGGCTTCGGGGGGGGCGCAATGAGTCCGGCTTTTGGCATGACAGGCATCAGTCTAGTCAGCTTGCAGGTTTTTGCCTTATCCAGGCAGGTGCGTTCCAGCGTACTGGGGGGCGTTGTTTGATGGGGAGGGGGCAGGCGAACCCTGGCGATGTGGGCTACTACTGACGGGGCTAATTCTTGTTGTTCTGAATGGGGGGCGTATCGATGCGGGTTCACTGGTTTCTGGCGGCGGTCCATCTTCTGGCCTATGGCCTCGCACTCTGGGCGGTGCTGGCGCGGGGAGCGGCTTTTCGTCGAGTCACTCCGGAGGGTGGTGGTGCTCGAAATGTATTGCTGGCCGATAATGTCTGGGGCCTCTCAGCGCTCATTCTGTTGATCACAGGAGGAGTGCGTGCCTTTGGCGGTTATGAGAAAGGTACGGATTACTATCTGCACCAGCCGTTGTTCCACCTGAAACTGACGCTGTTCATCCTGATTCTGTTGCTGGAGATCGCACCCATGGTGGCGTTGATCAAGTGGCGAATCGCACTGGGCCGCAAAGGGCCGATCGATGCAGGGCGCACGCGGCTGTTTGCCCGTATCAGTCATATCGAGGCGTTGTTGATTGTGCTGATGGTCGTGGCCGCGACGGGCATGGCTCGCGCAGTGACGTTTGGCTGACGGGGGCAGGTTGGAGGAAGGCGCATAATCTTTAGCCAGCCACGGCGGTAAAGCAGGCTGGCTACTGATTGCAGTTGCTGTTCAGGGCGTCTGCGGTTTGTCCGGTGCGGTCAGGCCTGCCTGGATGCGCTGGTAGATTTCTTCTCGATGCACCGCGACGTCTTTCGGGGCATTGATGCCAATTCTGACCTGCTGGCCGCTAACGCCCAGTATGGTGATCGTAATGTCGTCACCGATGTTTATGCTTTCACCGACTTTACGGGTGAGTATCAGCATGATCTTCTCCTTGATAGCTTGGTAGGGCACCTGACTCAAACGATGCGGATGTCGGTGATACCTATAGATTAGTGCGAAGTGTCGCGGTTTGGGTGCTTCTTTCTGACGTGCAGACGCGGCATTAATTCCCGGGGTGCGACTATACAGAGGCGGCAAACATCATTCTCGTTGTTTTATGCCCTGTTTGCTTGGGTTGCGAGGCATTTTTGAGTGATAAAATCTCCGTTTTGGCATTCCGAGGGGAAAACTGTGGGCAAAATGATATGGATGATCGCGGTAGTGGCGTTGGTCGGGTGTGGTCAGCAAGCCGCGCAGGAGCCGAAAAAGCCTCGTGCACCCTTCATTTCTGCTCCGGCAGAGGCCGCTACGCAGCAATGGGATGTGCTGGTTCAAGGTCAGACTGTTCAAGCTGTCAGTGATCTCACCGGCTGGTTGATCGAGCATAGCTTTGTTTCCAGCGTCGTCACGCAGGATGGCAAACAGCGCGTGCTGGTGGGGCCTTTCAATTCAAGGGCAGAAGCTGAGGCGCGGCAGGCTGACGTGACGGCTGCCCTGATCAAGGCGAAGAAGCAGAATATTGAGGCGCTGGTGGTCGAGCACCCGATCGCTCAGTGACACCCTCCTGTAGGGCGGTGATTGTCGTCCGTCTTTGCGTGGGGTGACGGTGTCCGGCCTTGAAACGGCGTTGCGCCTGTTTCAGGGCCGGGCAGGTGAGTTGTCAGCCACACCGCTTCAGGTCGACAGGTCCGACGAACTCGTTGGCGCGCCCCATGACACATGCCACCGTCTGGTTGCGTTGCTGCTCCCAGGCCTGCACCGGGTAGGTCTTGTTCCAGGCTTCGTACAGCTGCCGGTCCTGTTTGGACAGGCGCAAACCATATTGCTTGCTCATGTAGAAGTAGGTGCGGGCGATCATGCCGCGAATGGAGGGGCGGGGCATGACTTTCTTTGCCTTGAAATCGACTTGCGTCAGGCACGAGCCGTACTGGCCGGTCTGCACGGGTAGCCAGCCAAAGCTGAAGTTGCTGCGGTCCCCGTTCACTTCGCCAATGCTGGGAACCAGGTTGTGCAGGTCGGCCTCTGCACGCTGGTAGGCTGGGTCGTAGCGGGTGCAGTTCTTGCGCCCGCCCTCTTGCCAGCACTGGCGCTGGTGGCCGATTTGCCAGGCTGGAACAATGTGCTCCCATTCAATGCGTGCCGCACGGCTGGCGTTTTTGCGCGGTACGTAGCCGCAGGCTTTCAGGTCCACCCGATTGCCCGTGTACTTGCAACCACAGTAGAACTCCGTGGATTGCGGGGCATAGAGCTTCCAGGCGACCTTCTTGGCCTCGTTAAAGGTGCGTGGCGCCTGCGCGTGAGCGCTGGCCGCCACGAAGAGCAACAACAAGGCGAAACAACGAACACTCATTGACTCAATCTTCCTTCGGCACGACCCAGAAAATCTGTACGCCGCCATCGTCGCGATAAGCGAGGGTGACGTTGTCGTTCTCGGCGATCTCCTCGAGCAGACGCTCCCATTCCTCGACCGGTTCATCGGGGAGGCGGAAGATCAGGGCGGCCTTGGCTTTTTGGGCAGTCGGGGAATTGATGATTTTTTGAACGCGCAAACCGAGTCGTTCGTAGGAGCCAAGAGGGTTGGTTGCTGCTGAGGAGGTCGTGGCCACGGGATAGTCCTTATTAAGCTGTACGTGCGTACAGTATTTAACTGTAGGCATTTTCGCAACTGCTTAAAATTCAAGAAGATCCTCTGACAGCGAATTTTCCCGTTTGGTGTAAATCGGATGCAGGTTTTCTGTCGAAATGACGAAGGAGGGGGCAAGCGAGGCAGGATCACTCGCCCGGGCGGGCGAGTGAAGAGGGTGAGCGTCCGACCGGATCAGGTCGGACGCAATCAATCAGTACTCCCAGAACATCCGTTGCAGCTCTTTGCTGTCGGAGGTCTTGGTCAGGGCGACCATGGCCAGGATGCGGGCTTTTTGCGGGTTCAGGTCATGAGCCACGACCCAGTCGTACTTGTCGTCTGGCTGTTCGGCGTTGCGCAGGACAAAACCGCCGGCATTGACGTGGGAGGAGCGAATGATCTGCACGCCATCCTTGCGCAAGGCTTGCAGGGTTGGAACGACGCGCGACGACACAGAACCATTACCGGTGCCGGCATGGATGATGGCTTTGGCGCCAGACTGGGCCAGGGCTTTGTAGGCGGTATCGCTTACGTTGCCGTAGGAGTAGGCGATTTCGACGTCAGGCAGGCTCTTGATGGTTTTGATGTCGAATTCCGAATCCATGGTGTGACGCTTGGCCGGCTGGCGGAACCAGTAGGATTTGCCTTCGACCACCATGCCCAGCGGGCCCCAGGCGCTCTTGAACGCTTCGGTCTTGATATTGACCGTTTTGCTGACATCACGACCCGACTGAATCTCGTCGTTCATGGTGACCAGTACGCCTTTGCCCCGAGCGTCTTTGCTGCCGGCAACAGCCACGGCGTTGTACAGGTTGAGCATGCCGTCGGCCGACATGGCGGTGCCCGGACGCATCGAGCCGACAACGATGATTGGCTTGTCGGTTTTTTCCACCAGGTTCAGGAAGTAGGCCGTCTCTTCCAGGGTGTCGGTGCCGTGGGTGATGACGATGCCGTCGACGTCTTTGCTGTCGGCCAGTTCCGCCACGCGACGACCCAGTTGCAGCAGGTTTTCGTTGGTGATGCTCTCGGAGGCGATTTGCATCACTTGTTCGCCGCGAACGTTGGCCAGTTGGCTCAGTTCAGGGACGCCGGCGATCAATTGTTCGATCCCGACCTTGGCGGCCTGGTAGGTAGCGCTGTTGGCAGCGCTGGCGCCAGCGCCGGCAATGGTGCCGCCGGTGGCGAGGATCACTACGTTGGCCAGCTTTTGTTTGTTTTCCACTTCTTTTGCTTGCAGTGCGGTCGGCAGGAGCAGCAGGAGGGCCAAAGCGCCCGGAACAAAGGTCTTGAAGGCAGATTTCATTATTTTCTCTCTTGGTGATGACGGTGCGTCTGCAGGTTCATCCAGATACGCCCCCAGGCCGATCTGAATGCCGGGGGCCGTCTGTAAGAGCAGGATCTGTACCATTCGTCGCTGAATATGAAATATCTTTTAACTTATTGATTTATATAGAATTAATTTAGTTTGAATGAGGTCGTGGAGAAGGTCGGCGTCCGGGATCCCGACTATGTGGCGCATTCGCGTTCGGATGACCGAAAATTCATACAGTGTGCGTCGACTTATCTTGCATTTGTGGCAGGGCATCAGGGGTAAAGAAAACCCCATGCCGGCCGATAAGCCTTGAAGGATTATTTTTTCAAGGAGCTTCTATGACGGGTTCGATCGGTTTTCCATCAGGTGGCGCTATCACCTTTAACGGCAAACCCCTGGCGGTGGTCGAGACGCTGAGCAAGACAACCGCGGACGCCTCGGACGAAGCGCTCGGTACGAAGGAGGAGGGGGCTGGCAAGACGGTGCCTGGCGCGCAATTGCAGGCGGGCCAGCGTGCGGGCGCAAGCGAAAGTGAGGGCAGCGGCAATGTGGTGGTCGAGACGTTGCTCAAGCGCATGAAAGAGTTGCAGGAACTGTTGCAGCAGCAACAGGAACAACTGGCGGCTGCACAGGCCGCGTCCTACCCCACACCGGAACAAAAAGCGACCGTCGTGATGGGGCTCCAGGCTCAGATCGCCACTACCAGCGCAGCGTTGCAGCAAGTCTCGGCGGCGTTGGTCAAGGAATTGAGCTCGGGTTCGAGCGTCGGTTCGCAGGTCAACACCACCGCCTGACTCCGTGAACGGTACGCGTCAGTGGGGCCGACTTCGTTGAGGCGTATCGTGCGGCGTGTGTGCCACCCTGTAACCTGCGGGCGGGCTCACAGCGGGTCCTGTCAACCGTTGACAAATACCCGCAGGGTTCTCATAGTTCGGCTTACGCAAACGTTTGCGCGATCTGCCAGCGCTCAGGTTCAATGGGCTCGGCACCCCTCGTTCTCGCCCATTGAGGCGCGGGTGAACGGGTTTCAAGCGTACGCACTGCAAGCGTTGCTCACAATAATCATAAGATCGGAGTGAACCCATGAAGCTGCCATTCGCTGGACGTCTTCTCGCTGTCGCTATGCTGGCTGCCGCCTCCACCGCATTGCCCCTTTCTTCGGCTTTCGCCCAAACCCCTGAAAAACCCAAGGTCGCACTGGTCATGAAATCCCTGGCCAACGAATTCTTCCTGACCATGGAAGATGGCGCCAAGGCTTACCAGAAAGAACACCCCGCCGATTTCGACCTGGTCTCCAACGGGATCAAGGACGAAACCGACACCGCCAACCAGATTCGCATTGTCGAGCAGATGATTGTTTCCAGGGTCAATGCGCTGGTGATCGCGCCCGCTGATTCGAAAGCGATGGTGCCGGTCATCAAGAAGGCCGTCGATGCCGGTATCACGGTCATCAACATCGATAACCAGCTCGATCCGGATGTGCTCAAAAGCAAAAACATCAGCGTGCCCTTCGTCGGCCCTGACAACCGCAAGGGCGCGCGCCTGGTGGGTGAGTACCTGGCCAGGCAGCTGAAGGCCGGCGACGAAGTCGGCATCATCGAAGGTGTTTCCACCACCACCAATGCCCAGGCCCGTACCGCAGGCTTCAAGGATGCGATGGAGGCCGCGCAGATCAAGGTGGTGTCGCTGCAATCCGGCGACTGGGAAATCAACAAAGGCAATCAGGTTGCCTCCTCGATGCTCAGTGAATACCCGCAACTCAAGGCGCTGCTGGCGGGTAACGACAGCATGGCCGTCGGCGCTGTTTCGGCGGTGCGTGCAGCGGGCAAGGCAGGCAAGGTGCAAGTGGTCGGCTACGACAACATCAATGCCATCAAGCCGATGCTCAAGGATGGCCGTGTGCTCGCCACTGCCGACCAGTTCGCGGCCAGGCAGGCGGTGTTTGGCATCGAGACCGCACTGAAAATACTCAAGGGCGAACAAGTCGACAGCGGCACTCACGGTGTTATCGAAACGCCGGTTGAGCTGGTCACCCAGTAATCATTCTGACAGTACAAAGGCGCTCGCCCGTCCGGGCGAGCCCATGGAGCGTTACTTATGTCAGCAAGTGCCCCGAGCGCAGTCCTTTCGGTCAGCGGTATCGGCAAGACGTATGCGCAACCGGTGTTGAGCGGCATTGATCTGTCGCTGATGCGCGGCGAAGTGCTGGCGCTGACCGGTGAGAATGGTGCCGGTAAAAGCACGCTGTCGAAAATCATCGGTGGGCTGGTCGAGCCGACCACTGGCCAGATGCAATTCCAGGGAAGCGATTACCGTCCCGCCAGTCGGGCCCAGGCGGAGCAGCTGGGTATTCGCATGGTCATGCAGGAGCTCAATCTGCTGCCAACCTTGTCGGTCGCGGAAAACCTGTTTCTCGACAACCTGCCCGGCAAGGCGGGATGGATCAATCGCAAGCAATTGCGCAAAGCCGCGATTGAGGCCATGGCCCATGTCGGTCTCGACGGGATCGATCCGGACACGCTGGTGGGCGAGTTGGGGATTGGCCATCAACAAATGGTCGAGATTGCCCGCAACCTGATCGGCGATTGCCATGTGCTGATTCTCGACGAGCCGACGGCAATGCTGACCGCCCGTGAAGTCGAGATGCTGTTTGAACAAATCACCCGCCTGCAGGCTCGTGGCGTGGCGATCATCTACATTTCCCATCGCCTGGAAGAGCTGGCGAGGGTGGCCCAGCGCATTGCGGTGTTGCGTGACGGTAACCTGGTCTGCGTCGAGCCCATGGCTGATTACAACAGTGAGCAACTGGTCAACCTGATGGTGGGGCGCGAGCTGGGAGAACACATTGACCTGGGCCCGCGGACGATAGGTGCACCCGCCTTGACCGTCAAAGGCCTGAGCCGCTCAGGCAAGGTCCGCGATGTGTCGTTCGAGGTGCGCAGCGGTGAGATCTTCGGGATTTCCGGCTTGATCGGGGCTGGGCGTACGGAGCTGCTACGGCTGATTTTCGGCGCGGATGCGGCGGACAGTGGCACGGTGGCGCTGGGTTCGCCGGCGCGGGTCGTGAGCATTCGCTCGCCTGCCGACGCGGTTGGCCACGGAATCGCGCTGATTACCGAGGATCGCAAAGGCGAGGGGCTGCTGTTGACTCAGTCGATCAGCGCCAACATTGCCCTGGGTAACATGCCGGGCATTTCCAGGGGCGGCATCGTCAATGCAGGTGACGAGGCGGCGCTGGCCCGGCGTCAGATCGACGCCATGCGCATTCGCAGCTCCAGCCCCGGGCAGTTGGTCAGCGAGTTGTCGGGCGGCAATCAGCAGAAGGTCGTGATCGGTCGCTGGCTTGAGCGCGAGTGTTCGGTGTTGTTGTTCGACGAGCCGACTCGCGGTATCGATGTGGGTGCCAAGTTCGATATTTACGCATTGCTCGCAGCGCTGACGCGTCAAGGCAAGGCGCTGGTGGTGGTCTCCAGTGACCTGCGCGAGCTGATGCTGATTTGCGACCGTATTGGTGTGCTGTCGGACGGGCGCCTGATCGACACCTTCGAGCGCGACAGCTGGACCCAGGATGACTTGCTTGCCGCTGCGTTTGCCGGCTACCAACAACGTGATGCGTTGCTCAATGAAGCAGCGCCAAGGAATTTCCCATGACAACTGCACTGTCCGCCGGCAACCGCAGCGGCAACTTTTACGGCCTCGGTACTTACCTGGGGCTGGCCGGTGCCCTGCTGGCGATGATTGCGCTGTTCTCGGTCCTGAGCAGCCATTTCCTTTCCTACGACACCTTCAGCACCCTGGCCAACCAGATCCCGGACCTGATGGTGCTGGCGGTCGGCATGACCTTCATCCTGATCATCGGCGGCATCGACCTGTCGGTGGGTTCTGTACTGGCCCTGGCGGCATCGACGGTCAGCGTGGCGATTCTCGGCTGGGGCTGGAGCGTCCTCCCGGCAGCGCTGCTGGGCATGGCGGCGGCGGCATTGGCCGGGACCCTTACCGGCTCGATCACCGTGGCCTGGCGCATTCCCTCGTTCATCGTGTCGCTCGGGGTGCTGGAAATGGCCCGTGGTGTTGCCTACCAGATGACCGGCTCGCGCACGGCCTACATCGGCGATGCCTTCGCCTGGTTGTCCAACCCGATCGCCTTTGGCATTTCGCCCTCGTTCATTATTGCGCTGCTGATCATCTTCATCGCCCAGGCAGTGTTGACTCGCACCGTGTTTGGTCGCTACCTGATCGGGATCGGCACCAACGAAGAAGCCGTGCGATTGGCGGGGATCAATCCCAAGCCCTACAAGATTCTGGTATTCAGCCTGATGGGTTTGCTGGCCGGTGTCGCTGCGCTGTTCCAGATCTCGCGCCTGGAAGCGGCGGACCCGAATGCCGGCTCCGGCCTGGAGCTGCAAGTCATCGCGGCGGTGGTGATCGGTGGTACCAGCCTGATGGGCGGTCGCGGTTCAGTGATCAGCACCTTTTTCGGTGTCCTGATCATCTCCGTACTGGCGGCGGGGCTGGCGCAAATCGGGGCAACGGAACCCACCAAGCGCATCATCACCGGTGCGGTCATCGTGGTCGCGGTGGTGCTGGACACCTACCGCAGCCGCCGCGCAAGTCGACGGAGCTGAGCCATGGCAACGATTAAGGATGTGGCGGCGCTCGCGGGTATTTCCTACACCACGGTGTCCCATGTGGTGAACAAGACGCGACCGGTCAGTGAAGAGGTGCGGTTGAAAGTCGAGGCCGCCATCGAGCAGCTCGACTACGTGCCCAGCGCGGTCGCCCGTTCGCTGAAAGCGAAAAATACCGCGACCATCGGCCTGTTGGTGCCTAACAGCCTCAACCCCTATTTCGCGGAGCTGGCCCGGGGTATCGAGGATTACTGCGAGCGCAACGGCTATTGCGTGATCCTCTGCAATTCCGACGACAACCCAGACAAGCAGCGCAGTTACTTGCGTGTGCTGCTGGAAAAACGCATCGACGGGTTGATCGTGGCCTCGGCCGGAGGGGATAGCAGCCTGGCCCAGGGGTTGGCGGGGGTGCGCACGCCGATGGTGATCGTCGACCGTGGCCTGGAAGGGGTCAATGCGGACCTGGTGCGCATCGACCATGAATACGGCGCTTACCTGGCGACCCGGCATTTGCTGGAGCTGGGTCATCGCGATATCGCCAGCATTGGCGGCCCGGCGCATACCAGTGTGGCCCGGATGCGCCAGGCCGGTTTCTGCCGGGCCTTGCAGGAGGCGGGCATCGAGGTCTCGAGCGAGCGGATGCTTGAAGGCGATTTCACCAGCACCGGTGGTTACAACGCGGCCGCGCGGCTACTGGCGAACAATCCACCCAGCGCGATCTTTGCCGGCAACGACATGATGGGCATCGGCGTGCTGCGCGCGGCGGCCGAGCGCAATATCCGGGTGCCCAGCGAGCTCTCGGTCATCGGTTTTGACGATATCCAGATGAGTCGTTATGTCTACCCGGCGCTGACCACCGTGGGCCAGTCAATCCTGCAGCTGGGTGAAATGGCGGCAGAAGTGCTTTTGCGACGGATCGCGACTCCCGAACGGGCGACCGATCAGCGGATCGTGACGCCCAGCATTGTCATGCGCGAATCGACTGCACCGTTGTCCGGTGTATTCGACCAATACCGTTGAAGCGAATTGATGAGTACTGATGTATGCCAGCAAGCGTAGTAGTCGTAGGCAGTCTGAATATGGACCTGGTGACCCGTGCCCCGAGGTTGCCGCGTGGCGGTGAGACACTGATTGGCGAGTCGTTCGCCACTGTGTCGGGAGGCAAGGGGGCCAACCAGGCGGTTGCATCGGCCAGGCTCGGTGCGCAGGTCTCGATGATCGGTTGCGTCGGTGAAGACGCCTATGCTGGCCAGTTGCGCGCGGCGCTACAGGCTGAACAGATCGATTGCCGGGCGCTGAGCTCGGTCGAAGGTTCCAGTGGCGTGGCGCTGATTGTGGTCGATGACAGTGGCCAGAACGCCATTGTGATCGTCGCTGGTGCCAACGGTTTGCTGACCCCCGATGTGATTGCCGGCTACGACAGCGTGCTGGCGGCTGCGGACGTGATCGTCTGTCAGCTGGAAATACCGATGCATACGGTCGGATATGTCCTCAAGCGCGGGCGTGAGCTGGGCAAGACGGTCATCCTCAACCCGGCCCCGGCCAGCGGCCCGTTGCCGGCTGACTGGTTTTCCTGCATCGACTACCTGATTCCCAACGAAAGCGAAGCCTCGGCACTGAGCGGCTTGCCGGTGGACTCCCTGGAGAGCGCCGAAAGGGCTGCTGGCCAACTGATCGCCGCGGGTGCCGGCAAGGTCATCATCACCTTGGGTGCCCAGGGTTCACTGTTCGCCAGCGGACAAGGCTTTGAGCACTTTGCGGCGCCCAGGGTCAAGGCCATCGATACCACGGCGGCCGGCGACACCTTTGTCGGTGGTTTTGCCGCGGCGCTGGCGTGCGGCAAAAGTGAAGCAGATGCCATTCGCTTCGGTCAGACCGCCGCCGCCCTGTCGGTGACGCGGGCGGGTGCACAGCCTTCGATCCCTGCTTTGTCCGACGTACAGGCCTTTAAAGCATCATGAAGAAGACACCTCTGCTCAACGTAGCGCTGTCGCGGCTGATCGCGTCGCTGGGGCATGGCGACATGCTCGTGATCGGCGATGCGGGCTTGCCGGTGCCCCCCGGTGTCGAATTCATCGACCTGGCCCTGACTCAGGGCATTCCGGATTTCGTCAGCACCTTGCGTGTCGTGTTGAGTGAAATGCAGGTGGAAAGCCACGTGTTGGCCGACGAAATCCTGCTCAAACAGCCGCCTGCGCTACAAGCTCTCGACGAGTTGACCGCGACGGCGATGCTGGGCACTCGACAGTTACTCAGCCATGACGCGTTCAAGCACCTGACTCGACAGGCGCGCGCGATAGTGCGCACGGGTGAATGCCAGCCGTACTGCAACATCGTGCTGGTTGCCGGGGTGACGTTCTAGCCCGCCCAAAAAGGATCTATCCACGCACAAGGAGTGCACTATGCATCGCTATGCTCAACGACTGCCTCACCTGATCCGGAGCCTGCTGCTTTTGTCCCTGCTCACTGCTACAGGCGCCCACGCGGCGCAGAAAATCGACTTGATCATCGATACCGACCCGGGTGCCGACGACGTGGTGGCGTTGCTGTTTGCACTGGCTTCGCCGGAGACCTTGAACGTTCGCGCGCTGACCACCGTGGCCGGTAACGTGCGCCTGGACAAGACCTCGCGCAATGCGCGGCTGGCCCGTGAGTGGGCAGGGCGCGAAGACGTGCCGGTCTATGCCGGTGCGCCGAAGCCGCTGATGCGCACACCGATCTATGCCGAGGATATTCATGGCAAGGAAGGCTTGTCCGGTGTCGCGGTGCATGAGCCCAAGGCCGGACTTGCCGAAGGCAATGCCGTCAGCTACCTGGTCGACACCTTGCGAGCGGCCAGGCCTCACAGCATCACCATCGCCATGCTGGGGCCGCAGACCAACCTGGCATTGGCGCTGATCCAGGCGCCGGAGATCACTCAGGGCATCAAGGAGGTGGTGATCATGGGCGGTGCGCACTTCAACGGCGGCAATATCACGCCGGTGGCCGAGTTCAATCTGTTTGCCGACCCGCAGGCGGCTGAAGTGGTGCTCAAGAGCGGTGTGAAGCTGACCTATCTGCCGCTGGACGTGACCCACAAGATCCTCACCAGCGATGCCCGGCTCAAGCAGATCGCGGCACTGAACAATCATGCCAGCAAGCTGGTGGGCGGCATCCTCAACGAGTACGTCAAGGGCGACATGGAGCACTGCGGCATGTCCGGTGGCCCGGTGCATGACGCGACGGTCATTGCCTACCTGCTCAAGCCTGAGCTGTTTAGCGGTCGGGCAGTCAACGTGGTGGTCGACAGCCGTGAAGGGCCAACCTTCGGCCAGACCATCGTTGACTGGTATGACGGCCTGAAAGCACCGAAGAATGCGTTCTGGGTCGAAAGCGGTGATGCGCAAGGTTTCTTTGATCTGCTGACCGAGCGCCTGGCTCGCCTCAAGTAAGTCTGGCCCCGCAGGTGTGAGCCTGCGGGGTTCTACGTCTGTCCGGTGTGCATGACGCCCTTGTGGTCGGCGGGGTGCTTGTCGAATATCTGTTCGATGAAGCGTTGCGCGGCTTGGGTCCCCAGTTCCTTGACCAGCAGGTCGATACCAATGATCGCCAGTTCTTCCGGGCTGCCCGGGCTATAGGAGCAGTGGCCTTCAGGCCAGCTGGCCTTGATGTCGGCGTCGATGTGCACGGTGCTCATGGGTATCTCGCGAAGTCGGGATAGTCAGTGGATTGAGTTAAGCATTTTGCGCGACGTTTGGCACTGCGACTTAGGCATGAATGTGCAGCTATGCGACACTTGGACATCTACCGATGTCGAGGAAAAGGCTGTGCAGATTGATTTGAGTACCCCGGACGGCTTGACGCTGGAGGCCGTGCGCCAGCTATTGGCGTCTGCCAGCGATGAGCAGCACACCCAGTTGAGGGTTACGCGCTCGGGTATTGCCTACATTTCGTCGGGCGCCGTGGGCGGGACGGATATCGACGGGCTACTGTTTCGGCTGGAGACTTGGGCCAAGGGCTCGGGCTACGTCGGCGCGGTCGCGGCCAGTGACGCGGTGTGGGTGATGCAGATCTTCAACGCCTTGAAGCAGAACTGGCCCAATCCTCCCTTTGACTACATCGATATCTACTGAGCCCTGTTCATATTCAGTCACATTGTGGGCTGAACAGGTGCTTCTGGCTCAGGCAAACTTGCACGTTTGGCGCGTAAGAGGGCAGGGTAGTGGTCGTGACCATGAAACCAAGCCCCTGAACGGTTGTCGCAGGCATTCAGTTTAAATTTTTTGAAAAAAGGAGGCGTCATGCCTTGGAAGCTCGTGTCATTGGGTACATTGCTGGCTGCTGTCATGTTGACCGGTTGCAGCACCACCTCCGAGAAGGCAAAAGACCCCGTGGTGGCCCAGGCGGGCAGCGGTCGCTGTGATGCAAAGGCTGCCGAATTTGCCTTGGGCAAGAAGGCTTCGCCGCAATTGCTGGAAGAGGCCCGTACGCGCTCTGGCTCGCAGAATGCCCGGATCCTCAAGCCTCACGATATGATGACCCTGGAGTACCGCTCCGATCGTTTGAACCTGAACACCGATGCCAACCTGGTGATTACCCGGGTCAATTGCGGCTGATCGCTTCAGGTTTTTGTAGCGCCCATAAAAAACCCCGTCACATGGACGGGGTTTTTTTAGCGCGCCGAGAAATTACTCTGGGCGAACCTGTGCAGCTTGCATACCCTTTTGGCCTTTCTCAGCCACGAAGGAAACGGTCTGGCCTTCTTTCAGGCTTTTGAAACCGTCGCTTTCGATAGCTTTGAAGTGTACGAACAGGTCGTCACCGCCACCTTGAGGAGTGATGAAGCCGAAGCCTTTTTCATCGTTGAACCATTTGACGGTGCCGGTTTGGCGATTAGACATGGTGTATCTCCAAGAAACATATATTTTCAGTAGTACTGTGCTGCTCAGGCCAACTGGGCACACCGGGGTATCATAGTCGAAATGTTCGACTTGGAACCCCCCCAGCAGCACTGTTTGCCAACCCATCGCATGTTATTTCGCCCTGAAAACCGCTGAAACCCCCTGTTTACGGGGGGTTGAGGCAAAAATAAAAGCGATAAAAAAAGCTGTAAAAGCTGTGTAATTTGTTGGTTTTGGCCGGTTTCCGGCCTTTTTTTGACCGTCCTGAGCGTCAAGACACCCTGCCGAAGCCGGTGTTATTTAGCCTTGCAGACGGCAATGGCGGCCTGCGCCTTGGCAACGAGCTGGGGTGATGGCGGGGTCTGCTTGCTCATCAATTGGCCGATTTCTTCGGTCGTGAGTTTTTCGTTGAGCTGGTCTGCACCGCAGGCGCAATGCTTCTTGGCGTTTGCCTCGCCGATGGTCTGGGCCGCGGCAGGGGTGCAATCCTTCATGAATGCGTCGCGCGTTCCGGCAGGCCAGGCTGCCTGTGCACTGAGCGGAAGCAACATGATCAGTGGGGCGACAAGGGCGAAAAGGCGGGTAAGGCGCATGGCAGGAACTCCTCGAGGTCGATAAGTGGTGCGATTCTCAGCCTATTTGAGGCTCGGCGTACATGCCAAGTTCATTTTTCCGCGGCACGCCCTCTGAATCGGTGCTTTGCGCGACGACCGCGCAGCCATGACCGTTCATCTGTGCTAGCATCCCGAGCTTGGGTGTTTTCAGGCGCCGGATGATCCGTTCTCCGTTCGCGGTCGATACCCGAATAACCCTGATTTGATCTCCAGTCACTCTGGTTCGGTTTCCGGTTGGCCGCAAGGCTCCTGCCGCTGTAAGGCAGGCGTTCATCATTGAATGGCCTGGGCTGAATCGCGTACTGGCTGCTCATCCCAACCCACGTGACCTTTGGTAGGGGTCACCACTAGGAGAGGAGGCGCCATGCCCACTATTACTCTTCCCGACGGCAGTCAACGTTCGTTCGATCATCCGGTTTCCGTAGCCGAGGTCGCCGCATCCATTGGTGCAGGCCTGGCCAAGGCCACCCTGGCCGGCAAGGTCAACGGCCAGCTGGTCGATGCCTGCGATGTCATCGACGGCGACGCCACCCTGCAAATCATCACGCCCAAAGACGAAGAGGGGCTGGAGATCATTCGCCACTCTTGCGCGCACCTGATTGGCCATGCGGTCAAGCAGCTGTACCCGACGGCGAAAATGGTGATCGGTCCGGTCATCGATGAAGGCTTCTATTACGACATCGCCTACGAGCGTCCTTTCACTCCGGACGACCTGACGGCCATCGAACAGCGCATGCACCTGCTGATCGAGAAAGATTACGACGTCATCAAGAAAGTCACTCCGCGTGCCGAAGTGATCGACGTATTCACCCAGCGTGGCGAAGACTACAAGCTGCGCCTGGTCGAGGACATGCCGAACGAACAGGCCATGGGTCTGTACTTTCACGAAGAATATGTCGACATGTGCCGCGGTCCGCACGTGCCGAACACCCGCTTCCTGAAGTCCTTCAAGCTGACCAAGCTATCCGGCGCCTACTGGCGCGGTGATGCCAAGAACGAGCAATTGCAGCGCGTTTACGGCACCGCCTGGGCGGACAAGAAGCAACTGGCCGCTTACATCCAGCGTATCGAAGAAGCCGAAAAGCGCGACCATCGCAAGATCGGCAAGCGTCTTGGGCTGTTCCACACCCAGGAAGAAGCGCCGGGCATGGTGTTCTGGCACCCGAACGGCTGGACCCTGTACCAGGTGCTCGAGCAGTACATGCGCAAGGTTCAGCGTGAAAACGGCTACCTGGAGATCAAGACTCCGCAAGTGGTTGACCGTAGCCTGTGGGAGAAATCCGGGCACTGGGCCAACTACGCCGAGAACATGTTCACCACCGAGTCGGAAAGCCGCGACTACGCCATCAAGCCAATGAACTGCCCTTGCCACGTGCAGGTGTTCAACCAGGGCCTGAAAAGCTACCGCGAGCTGCCAATGCGTCTGGCCGAGTTCGGTGCGTGCCACCGTAACGAGCCGTCGGGCGCGTTGCACGGCATCATGCGCGTGCGTGCCTTCACCCAGGACGATGCCCATATCTTCTGCACCGAAGAGCAGATGCAGGCCGAATCCGCTGCCTTCATCAAGCTGACCATGGATGTCTATGCCGACTTCGGCTTCAAAGACATCGAGATGAAGCTGTCCACTCGTCCGGAAAAACGCGTCGGTTCCGATGAGTTGTGGGATCGCGCAGAAACCGCATTGGCCGCAGCCCTAGACAGTGCGGGCCTGCCGTACGACCTGCAGCCGGGCGAGGGTGCTTTCTACGGTCCGAAAATCGAGTTCTCGCTAAAAGATTGCCTTGGCCGTGTCTGGCAATGTGGTACCTTGCAGCTCGATTTTAACCTGCCGATCCGTCTGGGAGCCGAATACGTCTCCGAAGACAACAGTCGCAAGCACCCGGTCATGTTGCACCGGGCGATCCTGGGTTCCTTCGAGCGTTTCGTCGGGATTCTGATCGAGCATTACGAGGGCGCGTTCCCTGCGTGGCTGGCTCCGACCCAGGCAGTGATCATGAATATCACTGATAAACAGGCAGATTTTGCAGCTGAAGTTGAAAAAACTCTCAACCAAAGCGGTTTTCGTGCCAAGTCTGACTTGAGAAATGAAAAGATCGGCTTTAAAATCCGCGAGCATACTTTGCTCAAGGTTCCCTATCTCTTGGTTATTGGAGATCGGGAAGTCGAGATGCAGACTGTCGCTGTGCGTACTCGTGAAGGTGCTGACCTGGGCTCGATGCCCGTCGCCCAGTTCGCTGAGTTCCTCGCGCAAGCGGTTTCCCGGCGTGGTCGCCCAGATTCGGAGTAATTATTATTAAGCGTGAAATGAGACAAGATAAACGAGCTGCACCGAAAGCCCCGATCAACGAGAATATCTCGGCACGCGAGGTTCGGTTAATTGGCGCTGACGGCGAGCAGATTGGCATCGTCTCGATTGATGAAGCGCTTCGTATTGCTGAAGAAGCCAAGCTTGATCTGGTAGAAATCTCCGCCGACGCAGTCCCACCGGTTTGCCGTGTGATGGACTACGGCAAGTCGATCTTCGAAAAGAAGAAGCAGATTGCAGCGGCGAAGAAAAACCAGAAGCAGATTCAGGTAAAAGAAATCAAGTTTCGTCCAGGGACGGAGGAAGGGGATTACCAGGTAAAACTGCGCAACCTGGTACGTTTCCTGAGTGATGGGGACAGGGCCAAGGTATCCTTGCGATTCCGCGGCCGTGAGATGGCCCACCAGGAGCTGGGGATGGAACTCCTCAAGCGGGTTGAAGGTGACCTGCTCGAGTACGGTTCGGTCGAACAGCATCCTAAGATGGAAGGACGCCAGCTGATCATGGTCATCGCCCCGAAAAAGAAGAAGTAATCAACAGGGCACGGCAGGCCTTCTGATTATGTTTATCAACTGAATGCGGAGTATCCGAACATGCCAAAGATGAAAACTAAAAGTGGTGCTGCTAAGCGGTTTCTGAAAACTGCTAACGGTATCAAGCACAAGCACGCTTTCAAGAGCCACATCCTGACCAAAATGTCGACCAAGCGTAAGCGTCAACTGCGCGGTAGCAGCTTGCTGCATCCGTCTGACGTGGCAAAAGTCGAGCGCATGCTGCGCCTTCGTTAATTTTTGGTTAAGAATAGAGGAAGTAACTCATGGCTCGTGTAAAGCGTGGCGTCATTGCCCGTAAACGTCACAAAAAAATTCTGAAACTTGCTAAAGGCTACTACGGCGCTCGCTCGCGCGTATTCCGTGTTGCCAAGCAAGCGGTAATCAAGGCAGGCCAATACGCCTACCGTGACCGTCGTCAGAAAAAACGTCAGTTCCGCGCTCTGTGGATCGCTCGTATCAACGCTGGTGCTCGTATCAACGGTCTGTCCTACAGCCGTTTCATCGCCGGCCTGAAAAAAGCGTCCATCGAGATCGACCGTAAGGTTCTGGCTGATCTGGCAGTGAACGAAAAAGCGGCGTTTGCTGCGATTGTCGAGAAAGCTAAAGCCACCTTGGCTTAAGTACCCCCGACAGTCACCCGGCCTCACCTCTGTGGGGCCAGGTGTTAAACGTCATAAATAGGGGAAGAGCCTTCAAGCTCTTCCCCTATTTTGTATCTGGAGTCTGTACATGGAAAACCTGGATGCGCTGGTCTCTCAAGCACTAGAGGCTGTGCAAAGCGCTGAAGATATCAATGCCCTGGAGCAAATCCGGGTTCACTACCTTGGCAAAAAGGGCGAATTGACTCAGGTGATGAAGACCCTGGGGAATCTGCCGGCAGAAGAGCGTCCGCAAGTCGGCGCCCTGATCAACGTTGCCAAGGAGCGTGTCACA
The DNA here is from genome assembly GCF_900187535.1 of Pseudomonas sp. Irchel s3a18. Taxonomy (NCBI): domain Bacteria; kingdom Pseudomonadati; phylum Pseudomonadota; class Gammaproteobacteria; order Pseudomonadales; family Pseudomonadaceae; genus Pseudomonas; species Pseudomonas sp. Irchel s3a18. Next base: position 22,012 of record NZ_FYDV01000005.1, read on the forward strand.
GAGGTTCTCAATGCGCGCAAGGCATTGTTTGAAGCGGCAGACCTGGCCGCCAAACTTTCCGCCGAGTCCATTGACGTGACCCTGCCTGGCCGCGGCCAGACCTCGGGTGGCCTGCATCCGGTTACCCGGACTCTGGAGCGTATCGAGCAGTTCTTCACCCACATCGGCTACGGCATTGCCGAAGGCCCTGAGGTCGAAGACGACTACCACAACTTCGAAGCACTCAACATCCCAGGCCATCACCCGGCCCGGTCGATGCATGACACCTTCTATTTCAACGCCAACATGTTGCTGCGCACCCATACCTCGCCGGTACAGGTCCGTACCATGGAGTCGAAGCAGCCGCCGATCCGCATCGTCTGCCCAGGCCGTGTGTACCGTAGCGACTCCGATATCACCCACTCGCCGATGTTCCATCAGGTCGAAGGCCTGCTGGTCGATCGCGATATCAATTTCGCTGACCTCAAAGGCACCATCGAAGAGTTCCTGCGGGTGTTCTTCGAAAAAGAACTGGCCGTGCGTTTCCGCCCTTCGTACTTCCCGTTCACCGAGCCGTCCGCTGAAGTCGACATGGAATGCGTGATGTGCAGCGGTAAAGGCTGCCGTGTCTGCAAGCAGACCGGCTGGCTGGAAGTCATGGGCTGCGGCATGGTGCATCCGAACGTGCTGCGCATGTCCGGCATCGATCCGGAAGAGTTCTCCGGCTTTGCCTTCGGCATGGGCGTCGAGCGTCTGGCCATGCTGCGTTACGGCGTGAACGACTTGCGTCTGTTCTTCGACAACGACTTGCGGTTCCTCGCGCAATTTCGCTAGTCGTAACGAATTCTTAGGAGAGCAGGATGAAATTCAGTGAACAATGGCTGCGCGGCTGGGTAAGCCCGCAGGTAAGCCGCGACGAGCTGGTTGCTCGTCTGTCGATGGCCGGTCTTGAGGTCGATAGCGTGACGCCGGCCGCCGGTGTTTTCAGTGGTGTGGTAGTGGGTGAGGTGCTGAGCACCGAGCAGCACCCGGATGCCGACAAGCTGCGCGTTTGCCAGGTCAGCAACGGTTCGGAAACCTTTCAGGTCGTGTGCGGTGCGCCAAACGTGCGTCCGGGCCTGAAGATCCCGTTCGCCATGATCGATGCCGAACTGCCAGGTGACTTCAAAATCAAGAAAGCCAAGCTGCGGGGCGTCGAGTCCAACGGCATGCTGTGCTCGCAATCCGAGTTGCAGGTTGGTGAAGGCAACGATGGCCTGATGGAGCTGCCGGCCGATGCGCCGGTGGGCGAGGATTTCCGTGTCTACCTGGACCTGGAAGACGCCAGCATCGAGGTCGACTTGACCCCGAACCGCGGCGACTGCCTGTCCCTGGCCGGCCTGGCCCGTGAAGTCGGCGCGCTGTATGCCGCCGAAGTCACTCGTCCGGTAGTCGCTAGTGTTCCAGCCATGCACGATGAAGTGCGTCCGGTTGAAGTGCTGGCCCCGGCTGCCTGCCCGCGTTACCTGGGTCGGGTGATCCGTAACGTCGACCTGTCCAGGCCTACGCCGCTGTGGATGGTCGAGCGTCTGCGTCGTGCCGACGTGCGCAGCATCGATGCTGCCGTCGACATCACCAACTACGTGATGCTGGAGCTGGGTCAACCGCTGCACGCCTTCGATCTTGCCGAGATCAACGGTGGCATCCGCGTGCGCATGGCCGAAGAGGGCGAGAAGCTGGTACTGCTCGACGGTCAGGAAGTCAGCCTGCGTGCCGATACCCTGGTCATCGCTGACCATACCCGTGCCCTGGCGATCGCCGGCGTCATGGGTGGCGAGCACAGCGGCGTGTCCGCCACCACTCGCGATGTGTTCCTGGAAAGCGCGTTCTTCGACCAGATCGCAGTGGCGGGCAAGGCACGTTCCTATGGCCTGCACACTGACGCCTCGCACCGCTACGAGCGGGGTGTGGACTGGCAACTGGCCCGTGAAGCCATGGAGCGCGCCACTGGCCTGCTGCTGGAAATCACTGGTGGCGAAGCCGGTCCGATCATCGAGACCGTCAGCGAGCAACACCTGCCGTCCGTGGCGCCGGTTACCCTGCGTGCCCAGCGCATCACCCAGATGCTGGGCATGGAAATGGATTCGGCCGAAGTCGAGCGTCTGCTCAGCGCGTTGGGCCTGAAGATTTCTGCTGACGGGGCAGGGCAGTGGCGCGTCGAAGTGCCAAGCCATCGCTTCGATATCAGCCTGGAAGTCGACTTGATCGAAGAGCTGGCCCGCCTGTACGGTTATAACCGTCTGCCGGTTCGCTACCCGCAAGCCCGCCTGGCGCCGCAAGCCAAGGCTGAAGCGCGCAGCGATCTGCCTGAGCTGCGTCGCCTGCTGGTGGCGCGTGGTTACCAGGAAGCGATCACGTACAGCTTCATCGACCCGAAACAGTTCGAACTGTTCAATCCGGGTGTTGAACCGCTGCTGCTGGCCAACCCGATCTCCAATGACATGGCGGCGATGCGTTCGTCCCTGTGGCCAGGTCTGGTCAAGGCACTGCAGCACAACCTGAACCGTCAACAGGATCGCGTGCGCCTGTTCGAAAGCGGCCTGCGCTTCGTTGGTCAGCTGGAAGGCTTGAAGCAAGAACCGATGCTTGCCGGCGTGGTATGTGGCAGTCGTCTGCCGGAAGGTTGGGCACAGGGGCGCGATGTCGTCGATTTCTTCGACGTCAAGGCTGACGTGGAAGCGGTGTTGGGCTTTGCCGGTGCGCTGGATTCGTTCACGTTTGCTCCGGGCAAGCACCCGGCGTTGCACCCGGGTCAAACCGCGCGCATCGAGCGCGATGGTCGCGAAGTCGGTTTTGTCGGCGCGCTTCACCCTGAGTTGTCGAAAACCCTCGGTCTCGACCGTCCGGTCTTCGTCTTCGAGCTGGTTTTGAGCGAAGTGGCCTTGGGCAAAATGCCTAAATTCCATGAGTTATCGCGCTTTCCTGAAGTGCGTCGTGACCTGGCATTGCTGGCCGATGCCGGTGTTGCAGCCAGTGCTGTCATGGACGTAATCCGTGAAAATGCAGGCGAATGGCTGACAGACCTCAGGCTCTTTGACGTTTATCAGGGTAAAGGCATTGATCCTGATAGAAAAAGCCTTGCAGTTGGCTTGACCTGGCAGCATCCATCGCGCACTCTTAATGACGATGAGGTGAATACCGCGACGCAAAACATCCTCACCTCGCTCGAACAAAGGTTGAACGCCACGTTAAGGAAGTGACGTATGGGGGCTTTGACGAAAGCTGAGATGGCGGAACGTCTGTATGAAGAGCTGGGCCTGAACAAGCGGGAAGCCAAGGAATTGGTCGAACTGTTTTTCGAAGAAATCAGGCACGCTCTTGAAGACAACGAACAGGTCAAGTTGTCCGGTTTCGGCAACTTCGACCTTCGGGACAAACGCCAGCGGCCTGGCCGCAATCCGAAAACGGGAGAAGAAATCCCGATCACGGCTCGCCGTGTGGTCACCTTTCGTCCAGGGCAGAAGTTGAAGGCCCGAGTTGAGGCTTATGCTGGAACCAAGTCATAACGACGAACTTCCCGTCATCCCGGGCAAACGCTACTTCACCATTGGTGAAGTCAGCGAGCTATGTGCGGTAAAACCGCACGTGCTGCGCTACTGGGAGCAGGAGTTTCCTCAACTCAACCCCGTCAAGCGCCGCGGAAACCGTCGGTATTATCAGCGCCAGGATGTGCTGATGATCCGGCAGATCCGCGCGTTGCTGTACGATCAGGGGTTCACCATCGGCGGCGCACGCCTGCGTTTGTCCGGCGATGAAGCCAAAGACGACACCACCCAATACAAACAAATGATCCGCCAGATGATCTCCGAGCTCGAAGATGTGCTGGTGGTACTCAAGAAGTAAATTCTTGCTTTTAAATACTTCCAGTTTTCAAAAGCTTGCGTTATATTCTTGAGCGTCCCTCGAGAAGAGGAACAGATTCACGCCTAGTCGGGGCGTAGCGCAGTCCGGTAGCGCACTAGCATGGGGTGCTAGGGGTCGAGTGTTCGAATCACTCCGTCCCGACCATATTTCGTAAGGGGATCAAGCACTTAGCGGCTTGGTCCCCTTTCTCGTTTCAGGGTTGCGCAAAATCCGCGCAAAACTGGCGCAAAACTAACCGGTGATTTCGCTGATATTCAGGTCCGGAACTGCCTCGGACCAGACGATTTCCTCGTGGTCTCGCTGGTAGTTTTTGGTCATGCCTTCGCTCGCATGCCCCGCGATTTTCTGCCCATCCTTTCCGGCTTTCTTGTACAGGTGCAGTGATAGCGCTCGCACTTCGTGGAAGCCTAGCATCTCCTCTTCCTTCCATCCCTTGTAGCATTCCGCCGTCTCTCTGGCGTCCTTGAACGCTCGCGTCAAATACCGCTCTTCAATCTTCGTCCAGTGATCCTTGGTCTGCGCCTGTTTCTGTTTCAGGCGGTCAGGCTTGCGATGCACCAGGTACGGCGAAGCAGTGTCGTCACGACATCGGCTGATGACCGCCTGCAGCTCCGCGGTGACCCGAAAGCGAATCCACGCCGCGTCACTGGCCTTGGCCGTCTTTTTCTGTACCACGTACAGGTATCCCTCCCGGACACCGTCGAAGCGCATGTCGAGGATATCCGTCCGACGCTGAGCAGTGATCAGGGCCAGGTCAATCGCGTTTTGTAGCCAGGCTGGCGCTTTCTCCCTGATGGCCTTCAGGCCTTCGACGGTGTGGCGCTTGCGCAGTTTCTTCTCAATGCGGTTGATCGTGGTTGCCGCGGGATTGTCAGGGCACAGGCCCTTGGCGGCGGCATGGTTGAAGATGTCGATCAACAGAGCTCGGCACTGGTTCGCCGTGCGTGGGGTCAGTGCGTCGAGCATTTCCGCGATCATGCGGATTGTGATCTGGTCGATCGCCTTTCCCTCGAACTGCTTGCGGAAGCGCCTGAAATGCACCGCGTACAGGCCGAGCGTGCCCTTGGCCAACTCGCGAGGTGGCAGCACGTCGGCTTCGTACTTGTCTAGGAAGGTGGCGAATGACTCCGATGAAGCTGACAGCACGGCGCCGACTAGGTCAGCACCGCGCATAAACTCCAGGTTCAGTTGCTTCGCTGCGTCGATCGCTTTGATGCGGTCGGTACCGAACTGGAACCACTTCCCGTCGGTCGGCCGCCGGTAGCGATAGGTCGAGCGCCGCGCATCGAAGTACAGGTTCTGCGGTAGGTTCTTGTTCGCAGTATTGCGCGGCCTTGGGACCATCACGCTGCTCCTTTCAATACCATAGCCACCAGATCATTTCCGCCTGACCGGTTGAAGGCAGTCCAATCAACGTACCAGAGTTTCCCAATCTGCTCGCCGGGCACTACTCCGTTACGGATGTGGTTGCGGATGGCTTGGGGGCATTGCGGGGTTCCGTTTTCGCCCCAGCGTCGACGCTGAAACTCGCTGATCTTTATCAGTTCTCGCTTCATTGAATACCTCTGCCCGGGTTGGGCGTTGATGCTCCATACCGCGCGTGGCGGCAGAAGGTGGGGGTTGTAGAAATCTGATGAAGGGGGGTGAGGCAAGCTCTGCGGGTGAGCTACTGTTGATGCGTTCGCCTCACCAGCTGCTGTCCAATCAGCACCCTTCCTGAGGTGGTTGGTGGGGCGAGCTCCAGTGCGTTTTTTTCACGCTGATCCGGACCACCTGGTTGAAGTGCCCAGCGCGCTGTTGCTTCAGGGGAGGCGTGTTTTCTGTGGGCATGAGGCGTCCTATGCCGGGGCATGCCCGGGCGGTGAAGGGGTGGGAATCGTCTATAGTTGGGGGTTCAGCCAATGGAGGTAGATATGGAATGCCTAATTTGCGATGAGCCTGCTTCGCACGTCGATGTTGGTGATGATTACCAGGAAAGAGCATGCGCGAAGTGCGGACACTATCGAATTACCCATACAGCGCTTGTTTGGATGGAAGCCCATGGCTGGCGATTCGACGTGAAGCTGACTCGGGCCTGGCTCGCACATCAACAGGGCTCAGGATTGATCCCGACTATTGATTCGCAGCAGGCGAGCGTTCTGATCCAGGATTAAGCTGCCGCCATCACTGCCTCGATGATCTTCTGCCCGGCCAGCGGCGGCACGGCGTTGCCTGCCACGTGCATAGTCAGCCGATGGTTGTCCGGCCGCTTTGTGTTGGCGGGAAACGACATGGCTGCAAGCGCCTCATTTGCCGAGAGCATTCGCATCTCATCGTCACGTACCAAAGCCCACCGATCCAGTGTTGTGATGGTACCAATTGGACGCTCCAGGTAGCGGCCAGTTAGGCCAGAGCCGGAACCGTAATAGGGCATGATGAAACGCTCGCCGAAGCGCTCGCAGCCATTCTTCACGCGGAGCAACGTCGATTCCGCTCGGCCTGGCTTCACAACCTGGCTCCTGCCCGATTCGAAATCGATAAAGGACGAGGCTGGCACATGCCGGCGCTGATGCAGCTGCAGGTTGAGCGGTGCCTGCTTTGGGTGCAGACCAGAAACAGTCGCACGCTATGTTGGGGCACGGCGATGTCTTCAGGCATGGCCTCGTCCTTGCCGCTACAGCGGCTGACTTTGAAGGGGGAGGGAGTTACTGCTGAGTGGCGATGAAGGCGCGCATATCATTGAGCACCTGGTCATGCTCAAGGTCGTTCGGCTCAACGTCTTCGTGGTACCTGATCTCAGTGTCAAAGTTGGCAAGCAATCGGCGGATCAGGGAGGTAGCGGTGTCCACCCGCTGATCCGCTGCGTTCAGGTGCCGCTGCAGGCCGTCACGCTCTTTGATGAGCCGCACACCCAGGGCACCGTACTCATCTGCTCGTTGCTTCCAGGTGACCGGCCAAAGAGGCCCGCAACCGTTTGGGCACGGTTCTGGGTTGTTGTCGGCAGGTCCAGTCGTGCCGTCCAAGTATAGGGTGAAGCGGCTTAATTGGAACTTGCACTCCGCACACCTCGCTTGCCCAGGAACGAAGCTTTCGGTTCGCAACGCTGCCTCTCGGGCTAGGGCATCGCCCAGATTGCCTTGGAGTACATCCATGGCCTTATCAGTGTTTGTCAGTAACTGCATCAGTTCATCGCCGTTCATGACGTGCTCCGACTGGATTATTCTGTTTTCTGTGGGCATGGGGCGTCCTATGCCGGGTCATGCCCGGGCGGTGGAGGAGAGGTGAATGGGCTCGACGAATGGTCGATTACAGCTGATAGGGGAAGTACTTGAAGGGTTGAAAATAGAGGCTCAGGATGAGCGCTCACTTCATTCGGAGTTACTGCAATGACCGTCAAATTCGTTTGCCAGAAATGCGGTAAGGACACTGAAGTCGACATGCATTATGACAAGGATGTTGGAACTCAAGCATTCATCTGTGCCGAGTGCGGTGCTCGGCATGTGCAGATCAGGGAAACGAAAGCACCAGGTGCGCCGGTCGAGTTGCAGTTCAGACTGGCTGACGACTAACCCGGGTCCAACTGCCGCAGAATCCGCATTCCTATCCAGCGAACGACGGTGACCGCTTTGCTGTTCCCGATCGCCTTGTAGCGCGGTCCGTCCGGGCACTCGCCGGCAGGTTTGCCGCGCCAAGGGATCAGCGTGTAGTCGTCGGACATGCCTTGGAGGCGTTCGCACTCGCGGGGGATGAGGCGCCGAACCGAGCTTGCTCCGGACACAACGTTGAGCCCCAGGGCTGAGTCAGTATTGTCGACCTGCTTTCCGTAGTTGCTGGTCAGGGTCTGGGCAATTTCGCGACAGGCAACAATTGGCTGTCCACGTCCTGTGCCATCCTCGCTTCCGTCGAAGCCGTCGGCCTTCAACGTGTGAGTGATTTCGCCCGTGATGCACACGGCGACCTGGCCCCCGGCATTTGCATGGCTTCCGGAGTGGTTCATGGCCCGTAGTGTCGGCGCCAATGACCCGGCATCCGCGCCGTGATCCTTGCAGGAAAAGGCCAGCACTGCGTTTTCCGCACCGTTGTTTCGACCTAGGGCAAAGGCAAGCCTGTCGCTGACACCTGGGTCTTGCGTGCCATGCACCACCAGAAGGCCTGACTCTGCGTCTTGCTGAGTAGCGCTGCCGGCAGCCTTGCCATTGGCGTTCAGCGTGCCGGCCACGATGAATGCTTCCGAGTCTGCGCGATGACTGCTCTGCGCCTGGGCCCGGAGTGAGGGAGCCACAGCAAGGAAGTGACCAGCCGCTGCGCCGTCCGGTCGACCTCCTGCACCGCCGCTGTAGGCGTGGCTGGTGAGAGCACCGATAACTTCAGACTGCACAAAGAACGTTTCGCTTTCCATGTCTAGCCGGCTGTCTTTCGCGGTGAGGGTGGCTGATCTCTCGATCGAGCCGCCCAGGCTATGCCCGCCGAATGCAGGTATCCCGCCGAACATTATCAGCGCCGGGCCTTCGTCACCCTCGCAGTTCATGCAGCCGAACGGTCCGAGTTCTTCGCCGAAGACATTCCCACATCCGCACTGGAGCGCAGGGCCGAAAGGAGCTGTTCCGGTAATGTCTTGCCCCTCGCCTCGGCGCGGCGCAGTATCCCGGCGCACGCCTTCTCGCTCAAAAAGTACCTCGACGGGATCGAACCCGTTTCGAGCACTTGCGACAACGAACACACGGCGGCGTCGTTGGGCCAGGCCGAAATATTGGGCGTCCAGGACCCGCCACGCGATTGTTCTTTTGGGTCCATACACACAACCAGCGTCCGGCCACCTTTTCCCTGAAGGCTGCAGTTCGCAGTCTTCCCCAGCAAGCGCGCCAAGAAAGCATCCGAAGGCGTTCCCTTTGTCACTGAGGACACCGGGGACGTTTTCCCAGACGATGACGCAGGGCGGCTCACGGCGGCTGGCTCGAACATAGTCAGTTGCATCTGCAAGCTCCACGTATTTGATGGTGAGGGCGCCGCGCGGGTCGGCGAGGCCTTCGCGCATACCGGCGACGCTGAAGGCCTGGCATGGAGTTCCGCCAACCAGAACGTCCGGCGCGGCGATCTTCCCGGCCAGCACCTGGGCGCCGAGTTTGGTCATGTCGCCGAGGTTCGGCGTGTTCGGGTAGTGGTGGGCAAGCACCGCGCTTGGGAAGGCTTCAATCTCAGCGAACCAGGTGGCGCGCATGCCGAGAGGCTTCCATGCGAGCGTTGCCGCCTCGATGCCTGAGCAGACCGAGCCGTAAGTGATGGGCACAGTGGCACCTCGCCGGTATAGTCCGGAAAAATTTAAAGGAGTGGTACGGATGCAGCTTTTAGATTGGTTGGAGCACAAACGTGAGTTGAAGAAAATTCGCCGAGCGGAAAGGGAAGTTGAAAAGAAATTCCCTCGGGAGCCTGGTGATGACTGGCAACACTATGTTGAAGAGTCCGATAATATTTTTGAGTGGCGTCAGATGGTTTTGACCAAATATCTCTCGCGAAAAGCAGATGAATTGCATGTCCCGCTTCCGGATCGAAGTGATAAGTCGCTCTGGGAAGCCGTGGATTTCGACGATGATCCCTCGCAGCCAAAGTATCTAACTCAAAAAGGACTTGTAGAGGCGAGAAGGCTGATCCGAGAGGAGCAGAAGGCAAAGAGGGAGGCTATTGCTTTTTGGGTGCCCATCTTCTTTGGTTCTGCGGGCATGATTACTGGGATTATTGCGGCGCTAAAACACAGCTAATCCCCGCAAAAGCATGAAATGGCCTCGTCGTGGACGGCGAACATGTCGAATTGGGTATCTGAGTAGTCGAGCATCTGCTGGTAGCTGGGCCGGTCACTGCGGAACCGGGCGCCGTCACCGGTGAACTTGCCACCGGACACCACCGAGCTTTCCATGCGGGCCCACCATTCAGCTTTGGGCCTGTCGCTCGCGATGATTGAATAGACCTGCTTGGCGCCCTTCAGGAAGCAGAGGTCGCAGTTGCCTTCCAGTGTGCGGCCGTTGATCGTAGGCAACATCAGGTCGAACGGTTGGGCCGCCCAGAAGTCGGTTACGTCCTGTACGCCGACACCGGCATCGGCCAGGGGCATCACCATCGTGGCCCACTTGCTCTCGCTGGTGCTTTTGCGGTGCCGAATCTTTACGACTCGGCGCGGCTCATCGGCCCGGATACCCGTCATCATGTCCACGGGGTTTTCTTCGTTCGATAAGCTCTGGCTGCGCAGGTACTTGTGGATGATGCGGATCTTCAGGTCGATGGTGCAGAACCTGGTCACTGGGTTGGGCAAGTACTTCCGCTTGCGGATAAGGGCCTCGAAGGGCTCGCCATTCCGACTGCAGGTGTCGAAGTCCACCACGGCAAAGCCTTCATCGTCGTCTCGGTACTCCAGCCAGATTATCGGCACTGCCCAGCGCTCGGCGCATTCCTGGACAAACTCCAGCGTGGCCGGATGCTCCTTGCCAGTGTTGGCGAAGGTGACGACCAGGTCGCTCAGGTCATCGTTGTTGTCCAGCACCTGGCGCAGCATGTAGGCGCTCGTGCGACCGCCGGAAAAGCTGACGACCGTCATCCCGGACAATTTGTAGGGAGACATAGGGGATCCTCGCCGGCTGGCGTGATTCGTTGAAGTGGGCTATTGCTTGATGGTCCGGCATGAGGCCGGCAGGAGATAGACGTGACTGGAATCACTGAGCTAAAGGCATACCACCAGGCTTATAAAAAGGCGCTGGAGATTCATTTCCAATGGAGTGACAAGGACGAGTCGGAGTTGCTGAAGCAATGCAATGAACTTCGCGAACTGGTCAATCCAGTTCTTGAGGTTGCTGGGGATGGATGGCCCCGGCATCAAAACCTTAAGCGGCACCTCAGTGTCATGAAAGCCAACCTTGAAACCGGTAAGAAGGACACCAGTACCTGCGACATCAATGATTTGATTTACGCAGACTTACCCGCCTTGGCGGATCATCTTTTCCGGCTGGCTTCGCATTAGGTAAGGGTGGGTCAGGCGGCAATTAGAATGATCGCCGCCTGATTATTACTTTGGATCGAAAGCTCCCAGTGAAAGAGCTGCGTTGCTACCGATCTTGTCTTGTAGAACCGTCTTGAACTCCTGCGCGATATCTTCACGCTGAACCTCTTCTCCTACCCAGCGCAGCTTCAGCACTGGCTGGGCACCGCTGGTAATGACCGAAACCCGCAGGTTGATCCACTGTTCGGTCAGACCTTCGAAGGGGATCACGTTGAACAACAGGGAGCTCGGTAGCGTTTCTTTGCTGCGGGCCTCGATCTGGTCCAGCGTACTGCGGCTGGCGCTGGTTTCGCTGACGGTGTGATCGGACTCGGTCGCCGCCTTGATGGTGATGGTGCGAACCGCGGCGATGGCCTTGGCGATGCTCATGCTGCCGCCTGCCTCATCCATGGCGCTCAGGTACTGGTGCCAGTCTTCGATCCAGTCGCTAAGGTCTTTCTGTGTCATGGCGCGGCTGCCGATCGCCTGGACCGCCTTGTAGCCCGCGGATGGTTTTAGTTTCAGTATCGCGCGGTCGTCGGCGTGGCCTGGCACTGCATCGTTGCCCAAGTTGAACAACAGCGTGCAGGTCATTTCATCTTGATCGATAAAACCCTTGGCATCAGGAACCGCTCGATCAGCAACATACGCGCTGAAGTCGGCCAGCGAGTGGGTGGAGTAGATGCCCCGGAAACGACTGCGGCCGGCTTGCCATTTTTCCAGTGTGATCACTTGGCAGCCTGCGGGCAGCACAACGGTCGGTGTGTGGGTGCTCAGATTCTTGCCGGTCGCCTCGAGCGCGGTATCGGTGATGTGCTGGATTGCTTCTTTGCTGAGAGACATGCGTCAGTACCTATGTTGGATGGGGTTCAAGTGCGCGGGACAATTGGGGCTTGTTCGCGGGTGAAGATCTGCTCGTGCCTCTCGGCGAAAAGCGTGATCTTGCCGCCGGAACCGACATACATTGGTGTGTCCAGGCTGGTGTTCTCGCTGCGAGTGCCGCGCTTGGTGGGCACCTTGTAGTCGAGTTTGTGCTTGATCTTCACCTGGCTGGATTCGCCGACCTGGCTGAAGTCCAGGGTGATGACCAGCTTCCCGACCTTGCCGTGGTCGACGACCCCGGCGGCTACTTCGGAAAGGGCGTAGCCAATCTGGCTGGCGAATGCGCCGCCGTTCAGCTCGTCGAGGAACTCGGTGGTATTGGTAGGGGTGGACATGGCTGTTTCTCCGGGGTGGTCAATAGGCCGCTGGGGGGAAGGTTGAATTGAGGCTGACGAAGGCGCTGGCGCCGCTGGCTGCTAACACGTCTCATGCTGCTATCTGCTGGTTCCAGACGCCCACGGCGGCGAACACCTTGGCGGCCTGCTCCTCATCTAGCGATACGGCGCTGGGGATGGCGATCCAGCCGTACGCGATCAGGTGCTGCGGGTTGCAGCTGTCGCGCACCTCTGTGTAGTAATGCTCGATGGCGTCGGCAAGCTGGCTGGCCAGGTACATCCCCTCTGGAGCAATCTCCACCGATTTCAGGTACTCGCCGCCGGCCTGGTCGATGCACATGCCGCTGATGTAGATCGTCCAACGGTGAGGCACGTCAAATATCGCGTCGACGATCTGCCGGCTTCGGATAATCCTGCGGTTCTTCCAGTTGATCATCCATTGCTGGCCGCTGGGGTCGATGTTGACCACTGCGAGGTGGTTCGATCTCAGCAATGCCCGGCAGGATCGTTCAACCCGGACTCGCATGTTGTGAGGTTTGCGATTGCTCATAGGACCTCCGCGAGTTTCCGAAGGATCTTGCGCTCGGCCGGGGTTGGGGAGGTGCGGCGCCGCTTGAGGACCGTTTCAGGGTCTATCCAGTCTTTGCGAGCTGGCGCTGGCTTGAACTCGAATGACACAAGTACTTTCACTGATTTGCCGCGGGCTATGAATGCTTCACGCGCGGCGTCGATACGGGCCTGTTCCTGCTGAAGGGTTAAGGGTCTGGATGCGTTCATGCTGCCACCTATTTGATGCGGATTGAGCTTTCACCGCGCTCCAGGTGAGCCCAATGCGGTTCGGGGATCAGGTCTGCTTCGACATCTTCGCCAGCATCCATACGTTTGCGGATGGCGGCGTTATGTTCGCGGATCTCTTTGAGCCGTGCGGCGATGGCCTTCTTCTCGGGGGTGATCGCTGTACTGACCGTCATGAAGTCGTCGGGGATCTCGTCCTCCTTGTCGACGATCACCTTTTCCGGGGCCAGTGCCAGGGTGATGGTGAACAGTGGGCGTTTGATCGACTTGATGTCGGCAGCTTCCATGTTCCGACGCAGGTAGTCGCTGATCTGGCTGACGCTGTTTTTCTTGACCCGCTTGAGTTCGTTCAGACGACCAACCTCTTTGTCGATGGCGTCAATGTCGCCTTCGATGTTGCGGCGCAGCATGACGATGTTGTCGGCCTTCACCTCGAACTCGCCCTGGATCTCGTCCATGGCGTACTGGAGCGCTTCCTTCAGACCTTCGTCATCGGTATCGGTCATGGCTGACAGTTCGGCAAGCTTGCCGGTCAGTGCGTAGAGCTGGGTCATGCCGCCGACTCCTGGTCGTATTTAGGGGATAGCTTTTTGAACTCTTTGGCGATGCGTTTGACCGCCGTGTCGTCCTTGCGCATGGTGAGCCGGCGCACGGCATGGTCATGGAGCTTCTTGAGTTCCTGAAGGGACTGCGCGCCTTGCATGGTCTCGATCACTGAGTTGAAGTAGTCGTGTTGTTCCTGTTTCTGCCGCCGCTCTTCAGCGGGTTTGTCTTCCGCACGCTCCAATCGCTGTTCATCCTTCAAATGGTTGACGTACTCGTCGTCGTCAAACATTCCAAGGAACACGTCAGCGCTGAAGCCAAGCATCGACAGGGATTTTTTGATGGCGTCGGTCAGGGACTTCTTCGGCGCCTCTCCGTCGGTTGTGGTGCCGTACATCGATTTGTAGAGGTAGCGCGTGCAGCCGTACTGCTCCAACTCACCACGCTTGCCATCCAGGTCAAACCAGAACTTGATCTTCATGGTGTGGTTCAGTTCGTGGCCAAGGCTAAAGCGCTTGTCGCCTTCGCCACTGAACATCTCGAAGCCTTTGTCGAAGCGCTCTTCCAGAACACTCCAGCCGAACCCGAGACCAACTGGTCCGAAGATCTCAGTGGCTTTCATGATCATCGCGGTGCCACTGAGGCTGGTGATCTTCTGGCCGCCAACCTCGGCAGGCTTGGTGTAGCGGGTGTCGGTCTTGTCGACCCGATCCCAGATCCGCATATTCGTGGACATAAGGGCTCCTCGCCGCGATGCGCGCAGCGTTTAAAATGGGTTTGGTTATTGAGTGATGCGGTCAGCGAGAGCGCTGAGCAGCATCAGAAAAGTGAAGACGGTGAGGGCGGGGAATGAGCCGCGCCAGATCAACAGCCGGCGAGCGCGTTGTCGGGATGTCACGGTCGAACCCTCACCGCAATCCGACGGTCCTTCATGGTCGGTGCCAGGCGCTTGGGTAGAAGGGCCACCGGAAACTCACGGCTGGCCAGTTCTTCCGGGACAGAGACAAAGCCGATAATCGCCAGCTTCTGCTCGATGTCTTCGATCTGTTCGTCGATCAGTGATTTAACCGGTGCGGTGCTCATGAGGTTCTTCCTTGCCGGCACTCAAATGTGCGGTGTAAGCGTTCGGTGTAGTGAGCATCTTCCTTGGCGCTGATGACGTTCAGCGTGCGGAAGATCAGGAGTGCAGTGTTGGCTGACGCCCTGACGGCGATGGCGCTGCATTCGGGGTCGATCATTCGGGCGATGTAGCCGTCGAGCATGCCGATGGCCAGTTCGTGGTTTCCGTCGCTCATGCTGCCCACCGTTCCCGGCGTCGATTGGCGTCGATTTCAACCCACAGCGCTGTCTCGATCTGCTGTCCGTACTGTTTCGCCAGAAGTGGAAGGGCCCACGGATCAACATCCATTCGGATGCCGTCTTCGTCGTAGCAAATGCCCGAAACCACGTTGAACTCCAGCTCGCGACAACCCTGCGCATCCCAGTCTCTGTTCCAGCTACCCGGGCACGGCAGTGTGTTCTCGCAATGGGTCACCTCCACTTGGAGGACAAACCCTTCAACAATCACTTCGTAAGTCATGGTCGCCTCCAGAGCGGCGGGTATTGATCCAACAAAACTCGGCTGCACTCATTCATTCCGCTGGTTGCCGTTGGGCGCGGAGGGGAGTGCATGCGGGTGGTGTCGGAGGGAAAGGGGAGGCGGCACACAGAGTTGGAGAGCCGCGTTTTGTCGAGAGTGATCTAAAGTTGTTGAGTGTTGAACATCTGATTTCAACCAATCAAGGGAGGCGCCATGGCAATGGTCGAAGCTCGGCGTAGACTGTTCTGGCATGGCACGTTCTTAGTGTTCCTAGGTCTCTGCACAGGCCTGTTCGAGCAACAGTTCAGCAATCCTCGTTTAGGGCTTGCTGCTCATCTCGAGGGGGTAATGAACGGAATCCTGCTCTTAGCGTTTGGCGCAGCCTGGATGGAGATACACCTCGTCCCACGCACAAAGGCAGTTGCGTACTGGATGGCTCTTTACGGCACTTATTCAAACTGGGCATTTACGGTACTGGCTGCGGTTCTCGGGACGATGTCTGTGTCGCCTATCGCGAGTGGTGGACGCATGGGGGAACCGTGGCAGGAGGCCTTGGTGACGACAGGGTTTGTAACTGTGGGAGTCGCCATCATTGTCGCTGTTGTTCTCATGCTGTGGGGGTTGCGTAAAACAGCAGCCACTCGTTGAATGGGCAGAGGTGAGGCTGGTGGTCAGTCGTGTTCGCCATGAGCGAGCATCTTTTCGATGTCGCCGGCGGATGGCTTATTCCAGTTCTTGATCTGGCCGGTTTCCAGATCAATGTTGAGGATCAGGTAATCGCCGTAGTGGTCACCCGGAAAGAAGTTCGGCACGTAGCCTTTGTAGCTGCCCACTTCTTCGCCCTGCGCATCCTTCAAGCCGGCCGCGAAGCGGTAATCCCCCCATTTTTAGTACTCACCAAAAGTAGAGGTCAGGCCACCAGGGCCAACTTCTGTTTGGGGTTCGGACGCTCGTGATTGTATGTCCAGATCCAGTTTGTGCCGTACTCCTGAACTTCGGCGATTGATTCAAACAGGTAATGACCCAGCCAGTCATAGCGCACGGTGCGGTTGTAGCGCTCAACATAGCCATTCTGCTGCGGATTACCCGGTTGAATGTATTCCAGGCGGACACCCTGTTTTTCGGCCCACAGCGTCAACTTCGTGCTGATGTACTCAGGGCCGTTATCGCTGCGGATGGCTTGTGGTTTACCCCGCCACTCAATCACCTGATCCAGTGCGCGCACCACTCGCTCGGCCGGTAGCGACAGATCAATTTCCATGCTCAAGGCTTCGCGGTTGAAGTCATCAATCAAATTGAAAATCCGAAAGCTGCGTCCGTCGGCTAGTTGATCGTGCATGAAGTCCATCGACCAGCACTGATTGATCGCTTTGGGAACAGCCAGTGGCTCGGGCTTTTCCCGCACGATGCGTTTGCGCAGTTTAATCCGCAGGTTCAGCTCCAGTTCGCGGTAAATCCGGTACACCCGCTTGTGGTTCCAGCGATAGCCCTTCACATTGCGCAGATACAGGAAGCACAAGCCAAAGCCCCAGTTACGCTGGTTATGCGTAAGCCGAATCAGGTGATCGGCAATCTCGGTATTTTCCGTCGACAGACGCGGTTGGTAGCGATAGCAGCAGTGGCTGACCCCGAAGGCCATACACGCCAGCTTGATGCTGATTTTTCCTGAGCGTACAGCGTGCTGCGCCATCTCTCGTCGCCGAGATGGCTTCACCACTTTTTTGCCATCGCTTCCTGGATGATTTCGGCTTTGAGGCGCTCCTCGGCATACATCTTCTTTAAGCGACGGTTCTCCTCCTCAAGCTCACGCAGTCGAGCCATCAGCGACGCGTCCATGCCGCCGAACTTGGCGCGCCACTTGTAGAAGGTGGCCGAACTGATGCCGTGCTCTCGGCACAGCTCTGGCACTGGGCTTCCAGCCTCGGCTTGCTTGAGGATGGCAATGATTTGGCTGTCCGAAAAACGGGATGTCTTCACGCAAAATTTCCTTGATCCGATTAGGAGAAAACTCTACTTCTGACGAGTACTTTTTTCAGGGGGGATTACCCTATGAACGCATGGCCGACTTCATGCGTCGCTGTAAGGGTAGGGTAATGGTCAGCATCAACGACCACCCGGACATTCGCCGGGTGTTCGAAGGTTTTCACTTTGAGACGCTGGATATCCGCTACACCACGAGCAACCAGCGACAGGGCAAGGCCGAGGTCAGTGGCGAGTTGGTGATCATGAACTGGGAGCCAGCAGCGCTAGGAGGGCTGTTTTGAAATGACCGCTTTCATCTAAAGCCGCCGGTGACGACAGTCAGAAATCGACTGTGGATTCAACCGGTCGATGCAACAGATTGGCTAAATCGTTCCGCAGGTGTTTCGTAGTTTAGTGTTTTCCGAGGGCGGCTATTTAGCTACCTGGTCACTTCATTGAGCGTGGCTTGCGAGTGCTCCGCCAGGTCAGTCCCTTTCGGGAAGTACTGCCTTAACAACCCGTTGGTGTTCTCATTCGATCCCCGTTGCCAAGGACGATGAGGATCGCAGAAGTAGACCTTGATGTCGGTAGCCACCGTAAAGCGCTCATGGTGTTGCGCAGCATAAACAATCGCGTCTGGTGCAGGCGTGTCGGTTTCAAGTACTGCATGGGCGTGGAGTCTGTCACGCTGCGAAAGTGCAGGTGAAAGTTGGGGATACTCATGTTGGCTTCGTGGCCGAGCGCTTCGACGTCCAGATGTTCGTGGTAGCAGCTGTGGATCTTGCGTATCGCCCGGGTGATCTTGCCGAAGTGCCCCCGGCGACTGAGCGCGGCACGCATTGAGCCGCCCTGCTCGCCGGTCAGGATCCGGTAGTAGATTTCCCGTATCAGCGACGGTCCAAGTTTCTGCGCATCGCCCGGGCGACTCATGGCTTCCAGGAAGCGCAGCATCGAGCTGCGCAGCAAATCGTCCATGAACGAGGCGTAATGTGGCGTCGCATTTTTGCGGCTAGTCGTTTTGCATCTGCAGCCGTCCAGGAGTGCCAAAACCAATCCTCCCAGACACAAAAAAGCGCTGTCACGCTTCCCACATTTATGGAATATCGCTTTGCGCTCTTCGCTATAACCTTATAAGCGACCGCGAATTAGACTTGAGGGAGTGCAGTCCATGCCGTGATTGAGGATAAAAGCGTGCAAGAAATATTCAGCATCAACTGGCTGCTTTGGCTGTCAACCATGGCACCGCTGACCCTGAGTGCAGGTCCTGGCAACTTGATGGTTGCGACCTCCGGCGCACAAAGCGGTGTACGTCGTTCGTTCCGGTTTATCGTCGGCCTAGACATCACTTATTTCTTGCTCGCGGTGCTGGTCGGGTTAGGGCTTTATCACACGCTGATGAACAGCCCGAGGCTGGTTTGGGTACTGCAAGTGCTAGGCAGCTTCTACATCTTGTGGCTTGGGGTGCGGCTGCTGCGTCGCCCGCTGAAAGCGCCCGGCGACAAAGCCATACACTTGCAGTTTCGAGACGGCATCGTTGTGCAGTTGGGCAATGTGCAAGGAATAGTGATGTTGCTGGTGATGTTTTCCACCTTCACGCCCTCTGGCGAGACAAGCAGCAGCGTTGTGCTGATCTTGAGCGCTGCGCTGATTTCGCTGAATTTCTTCTCGCACGTCATCTGGGTATCGATGGGGTCGACCGTGCAGAAACTGATCCAGGCGCGGCCCAAACTGCTGGTGTTCCAGAACGCGATGTTTGGACTGATGCTGATCGCGGTAGCGGTCTGGATTTTCCTGCGTACCGGTTCTCTGTAAGGAGTCTCCATGACCCATGCCCATGCTGTTGTCTTCGCCGTTCCTGGGAAGCCGGACGTCCTCGAGCTACGGGAGTACGAATTGCGTGCCGCCGGCCCCGGAGAAATCACCGTCGCTATCGAGGCGGCCGGCGTCAACTTTATTGATTTGCATCGGCGCTCTGGCGCGCTTGAGGATGGTTCTCCCTTTCCAAGGAGCTTGGGCGTGGAGGGCGCGGGGCGCGTCGTCGAATGTGGACCGCAAGTGCGAGGTTTCATCCCCGGCGACCGGGTGGCATTCATCGACAGCTCGACGGGCAGCTACGCCAGTCACGCTGTACTTCCAGCCATGCGCGCGATTCGATTGCCCGATGACGTACCGAGCGAAATCGCCGCTGCGTTGATGTTCAAGGGACTGACCGCCGAATACCTGACTTATCGCTGCGTACCGCTCGAGCCTGACGACTGGGTCGTCTGGCATGCTGCTGCCGGCGGCGTGGGGAGCATTGCCACGGGCTGGCTCGCCGCCAGGGGCGTGCGCGTCATCGGTCTTGCTTCAACCGAAGCTAAAAGACGCCAAGCGTTGGATGCTGGCTGCTTCGCTGCCCTTGACTCCGACGCTCCGGGAACATTGTCGTTCATTCGTGAATTGACCGACGGCAAGGGCGCTCATACCGTGTTCGACTCTGTCGGGCGCGCTACCGTGGAGCTGTCATTGGCGAGCTTGCGCCAGCGCGGTCATCTGGTGCTATTTGGCAATGCGTCGGGCGACGTAACGGGGTTCAATCTATCGCGGCTTGGACAAATGGGCTCGCTGCATGTGACGCGGCCGTCCTTGAAGCACTACATCGGTCAGAACGCCGAACTCACCACCAGCTCGGCACAGGTTCTGATGGCCTTGTCCAAAGGTTTGATTCGTAGGCCCCAGATAACGCGCTTACCGCTCGCCATGGCTGCCGAGGCGCACCGCATCGTGCAGGAAAGGCAAACCCAGGGCTCACTGATCCTGGTGCCATGACCCTCCATGCAAAGGTTGCTATTGCATCTCCGCCGTTTTGCTGTGGAATAGCTCCGTCAGATAATCCACCACTTGATCGACGCGGCCTACGCCTTGCGTAGCCTGATTGCGCAGAAGCCAGATATCGGAGTTGTGCAGGGGGCTATCGGCCAGGACCTGACGCAAGCCTGACTGGTGTGCAACATAGGTCGGTAGCGCGGCGATACCAAGATCAGCTTCTACCGCCTTGAGCTGGGCATTGAGATTGGACACGCGCATCCAGAGCTTCTGGTCGCCGCTCACCTCATTCAGCCATTGCGCGAGCGGCATATAAGACATTTCCTCAGTCCAACCAATCAAGTGATGGTGCTTCAAGTCGTCAGGCTTCGCTGGCAGTCTGTTGGCGGCGGCATATCCTTCGGAACAAAAAAGGCCCTGCATCAGTGTCCCGACCCGGCGCATGGTGAAGTTGCCGTTTTCGGGTCTGCGCAATCGGATAATGATGTCGCTATGGCTTTGCGTGAGTTTTGAAGACACCGCCGTGTTGATGAAGTCGAAGCTGATCTCGGGGTATTGATCACGGAAATCCGCCAGTCCAGGAATGATCAGGTGCGTGCCCATCAGCTCCGGGCAATCGATGCGCACCTGCCCAGCCATCCGATTGCTTGGCTGCGACATCTGCCGCTCAATGAGTTTGAAGCGCTCCTCCGTCTCTAACGCCAGTGGAAGCAGCGCCCTGCCAGCTTCCGTCAGGAAATAGCCGTTGGTCTTTTTCAAGAACAACACGGTACTGAGCGAATCCTCAAGTGCGGCGATCTTGCGCGACACCGTCGATGCCGAAACCTTGAGCGAGTTTCCCGCCTCGGTCACGTTGTTCGACTTGGCGACGAAGATAAAAACTTTCAGATCATCCCAGTTCACGTTGATGAAGTACTCAAAAATGGAAAATCGATCTCCACCTATTTCTATTCGAAATAACGAGAGGTCACGTTAAAGTTTTTTGCATGGAGCAAACCCGCAGAGGACACATGGATGATACGTAACTCGATGCGCGCCCTTCCAGGGTTCATACAACCATTTTTGAGCTGGCTGACAGCCAAGCCTCTGCCTGAGGATCTCAACCAGGTCCGAATTCTGAAACCCATCCACCATATCCTTGTGTCAACGGGATTAATAGCATTCGGGGTGTTGTTGGCCGGCATTGGTTACTTGCATGGCAGTGTGACTTTCTGGCTGCTGGGCTTTGTAGTGGCGACCGGTGGTATCAAGCAGATGCAGGTTATGATCTGCCATAACTGTGCTCATGACATGGTTTTTGAACAGCGTGAGATGAACTTGACAGTAGGCCGGATTATTTCTGGCGTATTGATGCTCAAACCGTTCGATACCTACAAGCAAGAGCACGCTCTGCACCACAGTTCCAAAACCCTGCTCACAGAGGATGACGACACTCTGTCTTACCTGCAAGGGGTGGTGGGATTAAAACCGTCCGACAGCGTTGCCACGATGTGGACCAAATTGGTCTCCACGGCGCTATCACCGTTAGCGATCCTGCGCTCTTTCTGGAGCCGATTGAAGGCGACTGCAACCGCGTCGAACGGCCGTGTTGCAGCGCTGACGCTGATCTTCTGGGCCACGGTCAGTTTGCTGGCAGCAGCCATGGGGCATTTCGATCTTTTCATCATGGCGTGGGTCGTGCCGGTATTCGCCGGCTATCACATCAGCACGACGTTCCGCCTGGCTGCCGAGCACACCTGGCCCAACGTGGACGTACTGGAACGGCGCGGTATCGACTTCATTTGCGAAAGCACGACCGGTGTATTTATTGGTGAGGAGTTGCGCATACCGGAGGCTGCGGGTGCTGTTCGACGCATTGCCTATATCTGCTTATGGCTGATCAAAATGCTGGGCTACCACTTGTTCATCCGCGTGTTTGTGATGGTCGGCGATACACCGTGCCACGACTTTCACCATCGGCGCCCAAGATCCAAGGAATGGCCGAACTACATCACCGCGCGCGAGCGGGACAGGATCGAAGGCTCGAAACCTTTTCCCACTAATTACGCCGATTACTGGGGCTATATCAACGCGGTAACAACGAACTTCCGCAATTTCCAGAAGGCACTTCCGTATTACGCAAGCAGAACAGAAACTTAAAAGGGATTTTAACGATGACATTCAACAAAACCGCTCTTCTCAGCACTGTACCATCAGACTCCCATAGCTGGAACCTAGTGTTCATGGAGTTCCTGCTCAATGACCTTGGCTATAAGGTCGAAAACCTGGGGCCCAACACGCCAATGGATGATGTTATTGCGCGGCTTAACCGCAATGGCTGCGCAATAGTTGTGATCAGTACTGTCAATGGCCACGGCTACATCGAGGGCGCCGAACTCGCCCAGCGCATTCGCAACGAGACGAATCACATCAAAGGGCTCTATATCGGCGGAAAAATCTGCACTGAAAACGACGCCCTGACCATCGCCCGGCACAGCGATACGCTTCGGGCAGCGGGTTTTGACGAGGTGTTCGATGACAGCGTGGCAAACAGTTTTGATGCCTTTCAGGAGCTCGTTTCCGCACAGTTGTATCCAACCCATTACCTGGAAAAGCGGGTCGCGCGATGAGCGCGTACTCTGATCCAGATAAAGCAGGGACAGGAAAAGGTATGCCGAAATGATCGACTTCAACACCCACGTGCTTGAACGGTTTGACGTACACGGTCCGGTACTCCAGCCGCGAATGGGCTTCAGTGACCCCGTCCTGATGCAGGCAGGGCTGGAGGCCACAGCGGCCAGTCGCGCGAACACGGTATGCACCATCACCCTTGATGCGTTCACCCGGGTGAATGATCTCGACGCGGCGCAACGGGCGATTGATAGTGCGTCCATGCTAAATGGCTATCCGATTGTGAATCATCCGGCGGCGAAAACCCGTGCGATGCTGGAACAGATTCATGCCCGCTACCTCCTGCCGGTGCAGATTCGCCATGGCTCGCCCGATCCACTGCACATTTTCAAGCGCATGGTCGAAATCGGCTCGGCCACCACCGAGGGTGGGCCAATTTCCTATTGCTTGCCGTACAGCCGTACGCCGCTGCGTGAGGCTTTCGGCCACTGGGAAAAAGCCTGCCAGGTGCTTTCCAGAGGGCTGGACCACAGTCATATCGAGAGCTTCGCCGGCTGCATGATGGGGCAGATGTGCGACCCGGTCATTCTGGTTGCACTCAATATTTTAGAAGGACTGTTTTTGCGCTCTCACGGGATCAAGACGTTGTCGTTCTCCTACGCCCAAGGCACCTCGCCCGTGCAGGACCGTGCCGCGGTGACGGCTTTGCAACAACTTGCCAGCGAATACTTCGCACCGGGCAGCTATCACTTCGTCGGGTACGTGTTTATGGGTTTTTTCCCACGAACCCTGGGCGGGTTTTGTCGAATCACTGGCGATGCGCTGGGCATGATTCGCTCTACGGGCGTGCAGCGTGTGATCATCAAGACTCCGGTGGAGTCACGTCGTATTCCTCGGGTTGAGGAGAACATCGCTGCATTGGAATACGCCAGTTATTGCCTGCACACGGATGGTGTCTTGCCGGATGTCCCGTTTGACGCGCATGAGCATGCCCGCATTCTAGACGCCTCGAGGCGGCTGATTGAAGGAACGTTGACTCGTGATGCCGACTTGTCCGAAGCAATTCTCAGTGCATTCGACAGTGGTTTTCTATCGATTCCTTACTGCCTTCACCCAGATAATAAACGGGGAGCCGGCACGGTGTTGACCGCGAAAAATTATTACCAAGGATTCGAGGGTGAGCGAGTGGAGAATGCTTTCTCCTTCTTGGCAGCATTGCGACAAAACATCCGCACCTATGATGGCGCCGCCTAACTTGAAAAACGCACAGGGATACGATGTGTGCGCTTAAGTTGTTGACCGCAAGCTTTTGGCTTGGATTTTCGATAAGCTCAAGAGAACGTGGTTCTCCCCATTATGAGGAGAGGGTCGCGCAGAAAAAACGTACTTTCAGTACGGGTGCATTATAAATCATGGCTGCTACGTACCACGTAGTTGCGCCTCGCAAGCCAGGCGTCCCCAGGATCCGTATTGAGAGATGGTGGTAGGCTAGGGGGGCGGCGACTTGTCAACAAGCGTAGCCCGTCGGATCCGGACTGGCGATTGCTGTCTCTCGTGACTGGCCGATTGCAGTCATTCACACTGCGCCAGCTTTAGCCGGCGAGCGACAGGAGTCGGCCAAAAAGAAGATATAGCTAACGTCGTGTCACAGGAAGCCATATATGAAACTCTTCATAACTTAGGATCTGTCTTGAGCGTAAAGTCTAAAAAATCCTCTTTTGATGTCTTGGGCACTTTGAACTTAATAAAGCCATATCCGAGTGCTGTATGGCATGCATTACACGCGATCTCAGTTTCTGAAAATTTTTCATTGAAAGTCTTCGTGTTCTTATTTGAAATGGCCTGGCCAAGCGGTAGAAGATAAGTACTCTCAAAAGCCTTCAACATGCCAGCCCTTTGTGGCCTGGTAATCTCCGCCACTTCTTGCGACTCACGCAATTCCTTTAGCTGGTACTGAGCCAGCCCCCAATTACCGCCATTCGCCGCCCAGTATATATTGGCAAACCGATAACCGTACTCATGCATTACCACCCCTAAGCCTGGCTGAATGGAGGAAAGCACATCAACACGGCTCTCGACACTGCCCTCAGTTATACTTTTTGCAACTTCATCACTCGCGTGAACTACAAGGAACGGTGCCAAAAACAGGCCAGTGAGAACCATTCGTTTGCGAAGCGTAATGCCACCTCGTTTAACTAGGTATTGACAGTTTTTCGGGAACTTAGCGCTTTAATCATTGAAAACGCTAAAGCCGAAAGGCACCGTGCGAAATGCATTCAGGAGTGAGCGTTGCACTTATATGTTGAGTTCAAGCCCAGTGTAGTCGACCAGCGTAGTCTATTGACGCTTCACGGAGCTGGGCCGACGAAAGGTCTCCCCCCATCGATACTTGTTAAGCAACTCATTCAGCAAGGTGAGTCGGCCTGGCTTACATGGATACATGCGACTGTCCGTTTTGGGTCGAACTCAGCCTGTAAAATTAGTAATGCAGTTCTGCATCAGGAGGATACCGGGTAGTCGCGTAAGGACGCCTATACTCCGCTGGCAAAGTAATCGGAATCGGTGGTTTTGATGAACAAGGATAGAAATAGCGGGGAAGACCAGAGCCTGGGCGACAAGATGAAGGCAGGCGAACCGCTGATGGAGCGGGCGGTGCAGGCGTTACGCCGGTACCACGAAGCGCAAGAGACGCAGCCTGCGCGAGAAGTGGAGAAGCTGCGCCTCGAAGCGGAAGCGCTATTCGCTGCTGTTCACGAGTATCAGCGCCAAGCCCTCGGCGAGCCTCCACCTCGGTTGCATTGAGCGAATTCGGGGAGCGACAAAGGCAGCAATCGACCCAGGTGAATCGGTCCTGGTTTGTAGGCGCATCTGACGGGCCGCTTTTGGCTGTGGATTCAACCGGTCGATGCAACACAACTAAATTCTGTGTAAGCAGAAGGAGTGTTGCAGATGAAGCAGAGACCTCGGATCTATTACACCGAAAGCCAGAAAAAACTGATGTGGGATCACTGGCAGAAAGGCGACTCGCTCCAGCACATCGCCCAACTATTTACTGGCCTACACAGTCCCCGGATACAAATCCCTCTACCTGACTATGATCGGTGGCTGGCTGTTCGGTATGACCTTTGTGAGGTTCCGACCTATCAAGTGATCCGGGATCGAGCCATGGCGGCTTGGTGGTAATTTGGTTGATAGGTCGAGCGCCGCGCATTGAAGTACAGATTCTGCGGCAGGTTCTTGTTCGCAGTATTGCGCGGCCTTGGGACCATCACGCTGCTCCTTTCAATACCATTGCCACCAGATCGTTACCGCATGACCGGTTAAAGGCAGTCCAATCTACGTACCAGAGTTTCCCGATCTGCTCGCCAGGCACTATTCCATTACGGATATGGTTGCGGATGGCCTGGGGGCATTGGGGGGTTCCGTTTTCGCCCCAGCGTCGACGCTGAAACTCGCTGATCTTTATCAGATCTCGCCTCATTGAATACCTCTGCCCGGGTTGGGCGTTGATGCTCCATACCGCGTGCGGCGGCAGAAGGTGGGGTTGTAGAAATCTGATGAAGGGGGTGAGGCAAGCTCTGTGGGTGAGCTACTGTTGATGCGCTCGCCTCACCAGTTGCTGACCATTCAGCCCCCTTCCTGAGGTGGCTGGTGGGGCGAGCTCTTTTGCCGTTTCATGAACGTGACCCAGTGCGTTTTTTCACGTTGATCCGTACCACTTGGTTGACGTGCCCAACGTGCTGTTGCTTCAGGGGAGGCTTGTTTTCTGTGGGCATAGGGATGTCCTTGGCCAGTGATCGGCTACAGTTGATAGGTCACTGATATGGAGATCGAATATGAAGTGCTTAATCTGTCAGGCTGCCGCCAGGACTGTTCACGCGCTTGGAGACTGGTCAGAGGTCAAATGCTCAGCTGATTGTGGACACTTCAGGGTTTCGGCAAACCTTGTTGCGAAGATGAAGTTCAAGAACGAATTCTTTGACGTCGAACGCACAAGGCGATGGCTTGATATGTCTCGGAATGATGAGCCAGTGCCGTTGATATCGACCTACGATTACAACGTTTCCTTACTGCATCGCGATGCAGAAGAGAGATCTACCCGCCTGCCGAATCGTTCTAGGCAATCGGTAGCTTCAGATTAGATAGAGGTTCTTGCTTCGATCTGGCGAAGTGCATGCTGTACCGCTGGTGATGCAAGGGGAGACGCGAACGCGATATTGACTCTACGAGGCGTACTTGCAGGAGTTTTAATCGTGAACTACGGTTAAAGCAGAACGGATGGCCATTATCTAAGGGACTAGCAATGAGAAATCGCATGCGTGTTTCTGTGACTTACCTTGGTCCCTTTTCTCTACTGAAAATCCGTTTGTCGGTCGAATTTTTATTCGGTGGACTCGCCAGCTGGCAGGCTCATCGCGTTTGACTTGGCTCAGAACTCTACTGCAGTCACTGCTTTGAATTTCAGGGTGTCCACGTCTTATTCCTATTTGAAATATAGACGCCGTTATTATTGTTTAGGGAAGGGAAAGCCAATGGATTTGAATGATTTGCTTGCTGTAGTAAATACAGAACATGCCGCTGCTTTGAGTTTGAGCAAGGGCGGGTGGGAAGGATGGCTTCAAGCGGAGCTGTGGTACTACCTCAATATTACGAAGACTCCGACTGAGTCAACAGAGCGGGAAGTTAAATTTCCGCAGACGCAAACATATTGCGACTTGGTGACAAGCACAAATCAATGGGTCGAAATTAAAGCCTTCGGTATATTTCGTGAAGGAGATGAGAATCGATTCATGGATGGGATCGCGCTAGATGTCATGAAAATGGATAAAAGGCCAAATGGGGCAACGGGTCTAGTCTGGGTGGTCGTTCCCCGCGCAATCGGTGATGAGCTGGTAAGGGCGTTTCAGGATCGAGGTTGGAATGGGTTCGAAAGAACTAACGCAGAATATGTGAGTATATTTCAAATGAGCTTTTAACCAGAATAGCTAGCTTGTGTAAGCGTTAGCTGAGTGCATATGAAATCAGTCAAATGTAAAGCCCAGCTGAGTGCTGGGCTTTGTTGTAGTGGTCAACTAATCCGGACACGACGTTAAGTTTTTCTTGGCCTGAGCTGACGCCGCCCTCCGTGACCGGATGCGACAGTGGGGGTGGTGGTTCACTCGGGTTGGTCTACGCTTTTAGCTAAACCTCAATGTTGGACTTGGCGCTGGATAATCAGTTTGAAAATGCGTCGCAATTCCACTGAATGAGAATGCCTGGCGGTATGATCGACTTTGAGGGGCTACAAGCAAGCACAATTTCACCGACCCAAATACCGGTTTCGGCAAACTAATTGGCTCAGGCCGCTGTTAGAAAGGACTCCTATGAAATCCACTATCATTACCCTGGGCCTGCTCGCTGCCTTGGCCGGCTGCACAACCGCAGGCCCATATGTCACCAACATCTCGAGTGATGGACGTAACGGCTTGAACATTGAAAAGTGCGCCGTGAAGATGAATGCTTTCATGGGTACTGTCAGCACCACCGAATGCACGAGCCAGAATGTGCAGCTCAGCCGAAGTAACTGATCGCGTCAATGTCGCTGATGGCCTGGAGTGCATGTCCTCCAGGTCTCGTTTCTGCACGGCCAGGTGTTCATTCCGAAAGGTCCGTGCCATGTTTTCACGTATCTACACTTTGTGAGGCGGTTTCGTCAGCCTCATGATGTTTCCTGCAAATCCCCCGTCGTGCCAGATCAGCCTGCCTTTGCTCCATCGCTCACAAGAGAGAAAATAAACAACCCTAGAATGATCAGGAGCAGAGTTGCAGCAATGTTGGACAGGATCTTGATCGCTCTCCGATGCCGATGCATCCAATGGCCTTCGGGTTTGTAAGGCGCAAGCCGGTCAAGCGCGTTTACCAAGTCGGAAAACTTGGTAATCATCTCGATCACGAATTCGAGGACATTCATTTTGGCGACATCCTACGGCATTCTACGGTTGTCATGCCCACTGCCACGTCAGCTTGGTTTTAGGGCTTTGCGTATTCAAAACCGACAGAACCTTTGCGTGGCTCATCCCTCGATCGGGGCAGCACACTGAGTGTATTCAGCGTAGACCAGTCCCCGGATGCGTAATGGCGAATGTTGTCAGGAGCAAGTCGATAATCCTTCGCTGCCGAAGATGCAGGAACTACGTTAAGTAGAACGTTTATTTCATTCGGATGGGGTTTTATTAGTCAGTGCAGGTGAAGCATGGCTATAACAGTATTTGTAATAGCGGGACTTTTTTTAATTTCCTTGGGTGTGGTCACTATCTTGACCTGCAATGACCTATCCGGAAGGGGTTGCGTTGGAAGGCGGGCAGCGTAAGTATGCAGTCAGTCCCTCATCACGGATGAATCAAATGAAACTGATTTTCTTAGTGCTGGTTATGGGGTTGTTGGCCTGGAAGTTTTCCCCTGAAGTACAGTCATGGACGCAGGCCAGGCTATCCAGTCAACAGGCCGCCTCCCAAGCGGTGACTGCGCCAAAGCTCATTTCGATTTCGGTTCCCGTCAAATGTGATGGCCGCAAGCGCTGTTCACAGATGACCTCTTGTGCGGAGGCCACGAGCTTTTTGCAGAACTGCCCAGGAATGGAAATGGACGGAGACCACGATGGGGTGCCCTGTGAATCGCAGTGGTGTCGATGAGCGTCCATTAACAGGCTGGTAGTGGTTTGATTTTTTTACAGACGAGACACACTCGTCAAACGGGCTAGTGGCAAATTGCAATCCTCGCTGGCTGCCGCCCAATCAGCTCGTCCCTGACGCAGTTGGCGAGGGGAGCTCTCCTTCCAACTGGTCACCTAGAACGGCAGACCAGCGCAATCCAAACATGGTCATGCGATAGAAGACCCGGATTTGATCTGACGGTCACCGGGATGTCGTGTGTGGCTGCCTGGTCAAGCTTTCGCTTTTGCAGCATGACCCCTCGACAATACGATCCGTTTTGAAATTTGCGGGTACAAATGTAAATATGTATCATTAAGTTTCATAATCAAGGGTCGCAAGGAGAGCATTGCCCACATAACAATAAGGTCAAGGCAATGCTGAAAATGCTACTCGTATACGGTCACCTGCTCGCCACGTGCATTGCCCTGGGTCGGGTATTGCAGGCCGATCACAAGCTTTGGAGCTGGCGCAAGGAAGCGCTGGATCTCATGCAGCGTCAGTACATCGAAGACACCCAGAAGATTGTTACCCTGGCACTGTGGGCGCTTTGGGGAAGTGGTCTGCTGCTGGTGCTCCAAGGGTATGTCACCGAGGGCGATGCGTATCTGCTCAATCAGAAACTCTGGGCCAAAGTGACCGTTGTCGTGCTGCTTACCCTGAACGGCACACTGCTGCATCGAATCGGTTTCCCGCTCCTGCAAAAGGGTGCCTTTGTCTTGTTGCACGCCTCCGGGCGCACTCGGCTTGCGGTCTTGGGCGCGCTGTCGATGAGCGGCTGGCTATTCGCCTCTTTCCTGGGCGTGGCTCGAGCCTGGAATCACGCACTGCCTTACTTGCATGTGATGGGCGCTTTCGCAGCGCTTGCGTTGCTTGCGTGTGCGGTGTCACTGATAGTCGCCAGCGCGGCGGGCACCATGGGCGATAGGTGGTCGCGTACAGGTAGTGAGTGAAGGGGGGGAGAGAGTCCGCGGCGATTCGGTCGCGGACAATCGACGCTTTTTCCTGACACGTTTAACATCCGGTCTTCAGCCCCCGATGCTTCACTGAGACTTCCACTGCCGTGTCGCCAAACAGCCTAAATCAACGGCTCTGTCTCCTGGCGGATATCACGTGCGCATTTGCGCTTCAATCAGCGCGCACAGTGTCTGGACGGCTCCGCGCATGGACGTTGCCGGTGTGTTGCCAAAGCCCATCAACAGGCCATGGCGGACTTTGGTGTGGGGCGCCACGAACAATCCCGACAATGGGCCGGCACCAATCTCTCGTGCCCGGGCGGCGGCGGTCAGTGCCTGATCGTCACAACCCTGCGGCAGGTTGGCGAGAAGATGCAATCCGGTGGCGGCGGTCGAGACCGAAAGCAGTCCGTCGGCTTCGCTCGCGATAGCTGACAGTAGGGCCGCACGGCGCTCTGTGTAGAGCGACTTGGCGCGGCGGATATGGGGGCCTAAATGGCCATTGCCGATAAAGTCGGCAGCGGTGGCTTGCACTGACTTCGGTACGCGGTGGCCACTGCCATTGCGTACGCGTTGCAACACATCCACCAGATGATCGGGCGCGACCAGGAAACCCAGGCGTAGGCCGGGCATGAGCAACTTGCTAAGCGTACCGACGTAGATGACTCGACCATTGTCGCCATCCAGTGCCTTGAGCGCCGTGGTGGGGGCACATTCATAACGAAATTCACTGTCGTAATCATCTTCGAGGATCACGGCATTCGCCTCGTCAGCCCATTGCAGAAGGGCCATGCGCCTGGCCAGACTCATGGTGACACCGGTCGGGTATTGGTGTGAGGGTGACACCAGTGCCAGCCTGGCGTCGGGTGCGAGTCGGCGCCCGGCCTGCACTTCCAGGCCTTCGGCATCGACCGGCACGCCAACGGTGTTCAGTCCGGCCAATACCAGGCTGCGGTAAGTGGCATCGTATCCCGGGCTTTCGACCCAGGCGCGATCACCTCTGTCCGTGAGTGCGAGCGCGGCAATCAGGACGGCCGCTTGAGCACCGGGGGCGACGATGATGTTGTCGGGGCGACAGGTGATGCCGCGGGCGACGCCCAGGTACTCTGCCAGGGCTTCGCGCAAGGACAGCAGGCCCTGGGGATCGCCATAGGAGGCGCCGCTGGCCAGCCGTCCTCGCCAGAACCGCCCTTCAAGCCTGCCCCAAAGTGCATAGGGGAAGGCATCCAGTGCCGGGAGGCCAGGCGTCAGCGGCCAGGCGGGGTGGGCCAGTGACATGGAGTCGAGCCCTACCAGCTGGCACGAGCGCAGGGAGCCAGCCAGAACCGGTCGTGCAGGCGTGGAGGGCGCTGGGGGCCTGATCCCGATCCGGCTGGCTACGTAGGTCCCGGCCCCTTGGCGCGCTTCGAAGAACCCCTCGGCCAGCAGCTGTTCATAAACGCCGGTCACGGTCATCCGCGAAACTCCCAGCTCCTGTGCCAGCGTGCGGGACGCGGGCAGCCGAATGCCGGGCTTGAGGGTGTTATGGGTCACGCCTTTGCGGAAGAAACGCACCAGTTGTTCGCGCAGGGACAGTGGGCTGTCAGTGGAGGGGAGAAAGGCGTTCCAGACCGGGTAAGCCGTGGCGCGTTTTTTCATAAGAAGGACATCCGTATCCGCCGAAACAAGTGGTCTAAGTTAACTGTGGAAAGTGGATATTTCAACTAGTCCATTTTGTACCCATACTGGCTTCATTGTTAACCGCGCAGGTTCTGGGCCGGGCGTCTGGCGCAGATCCTGACCGGATCCCAGCCCGAGCATGCGCACTCAGGAAGGTACTTCACGGATGAAAAGCACGGCGACGGCCATACCCCTCAAATCAACCGATCTGTTCCATCCGGTGGTGGCGGCGCTGGTGTCCGTCATCGTCAACTACGGCGGCACTTTCATTCTCGTGTTTCAGGGGGCAAAGGCGGCCGGGCTGAGTCCCGAACAAACCGCTTCGTGGATCTGGTCGGTGTCCGTAGGGGTTGGCCTGACGGGGGCCTGGTTGAGCTACCGCTACCGAGAACCGATCATCACTGCCTGGTCGACGCCGGGCGCGGCTTTCCTGATCACGGTACTGCCTAATACGCCCTATGCCGAAGTCATTGGCGCTTATGTGTTGTCAGCCATCGGCTTCGTGATACTGGGGATGTCGGGCTATTTCGAGCGCGTGGTGAAAATGATCCCGCCGGGGATTGCCGCCGGCCTGCTGGCGGGCATCCTGTTGCGATTCGGCATGGGAGCGTTCGGTGGCGCGAGTGTTGACCCGCTGTTGGTTGGGGTACTGATTTTCAGCTATGCGCTTATCCGCCGGTTCACTGCCCGCTACAGTATTGTCGGCGTCCTGGTGATCGGTGTTGCGCTGTTACTCGGCCTGGGACAGGTCAGTTTCGACAGTGTCGAGCTCAGCCTGGCCACGCCGGTCTGGACGACACCCGAGTTCTCACTCAATGGGCTGTTCAGCGTCGCCTTGCCCTTGTTTGTGATCACCCTGACCGGGCAGTACATGCCCGGCATGCTGGTCCTGCGCAATGACGGTTTCACAACCAGCGCCAATCCGATTATCACCGTGACGGGGCTGGGCTCGCTGCTGATGGCACCCTTCGGTTCCCATGCGTTCAATGTGGCGGCGATCACCGCCGCCATTTGCACGGGACCTGAGTCCCACGAAGAACCCGGCAAGCGCTACATCGCCGGGCTCGCCTGTGGCGTGTTCTATGTGCTCGTCGGCGTGTTCGGTAGCACTTTGGCCACCTTGTTCGTGGTGCTGCCCGCCACATTCATCACCACCCTGGCCGGCCTCGCCTTGCTGGGCGCGATTGGCGGCAGCCTGGCGACCGCCGTGACGGATGTACGAGGGCGGGAAACCGCGCTGGTTACCTTCCTGGCCACGTCGGCCAACGTCACGCTGCTGGGCCTTGGCGGAGCGTTCTGGGGGCTGCTGGTGGGGTTGATCATGCATGGCGTGATGCACGCCAGGATTCGAAATCGCTGAGCGGGCTGCCATGATGCGGGTTGATCAGGTGTCCGGCGTGGCAGTCGCTTTGCGTTTCTGGTCGCGCAAATAGACTTCTTCCCGATGCACTTTTACGTCCTTTGGCGCATCGATTCCGATCCTGGCGCCCGTGCGCATATTGCTCGGGCTCAACACGGTGATCTTGATGTCGTCGCCGATAATAATGGACTCACCGATTCGCCTGGTTAGCAGTAACATCCTGTAGCTCCGGAGTGATGGAATATCCCCGCATACTGGTGCTCAGGCGCGTGCAGACGCGAATCAATAATTCTCAATTGTCGATGATCGAGGTGCAGCCCATGGCAAATGCGCCAGGCTGGTCGGTAATGGGGGGCGTCGGGATGGGGGGAGCGGACATAAAAAGAACCGCGTTCCCAAGCGGGAACGCGGAACAAAAGGAGTTTCACTTGGGGTGAGAGGGTTGGCACCACCGCAGGCAAGCGTCGATTGCTACCTGCCGAGTCAACCCATGTGCAAGCGCTGTGAAGTGCTTGCAGCCAGCCCCTCTCGACACCCATTTAGAACCCGCTCGGACGTTCTGCAAAGTTAATAAGTATCAAAAATATGGATTTACCGGCTGGCAGGGCACCTTGATGTGTCGGCTCATCCCGGCACTTTCGCCAGGGCAGCAAAAAGCCCGCGCAGGGCGTAATGATGTTCAGCTAAGCGAGCGCCGACCTTTGTAGGAGCGAGCGGGCTCGCGATGGACGTCAACGATTACGCGGATTTCTGAATAAACGCGTGGTTCTTGAGTTCATCGCGAGCGCGCTCGCTCCTACACGTGCGGTCTCATTTTCTTAACTGAATAGCATTACGCGCAGGGCGGGCTTCAGGGCACAAGCGGTGAGGGTCACTCAGTCGTGCTTGTACTTGTTCTTGTGTTTGTGTTTGTGCTTGCCGTTATAGCTTTTGCCGCCGGAGTGATGATCGTCATCGTCCGCCAGGTTGTTGCCCACCGCGCCACCGGCGGCGCCACCCAGCCCGGCACCGATGGTGGAGCCGGTCGAGCCACCCAGCGAATTGCCGATCACCGAACCGCCTGCCGCCCCGATTCCGCCGCCGATCGCGGCTTCGTTTCGGTTGCCTTTGGGGGCGGCGACGGCGCTGCCTGCGGCCCCGCCGACACCGGCGCCAATGGCCGCGCCAGTGCTGCCGCCAATTTGCTGGCCAACAACGTTACCCAGCGCGCCGCCCAATCCGCCACCGATGGCAGCGTCGCCATCTCCAGAGGCCATGGCGCCTTGTGTGAACAGAATACCCAGGGCAAGGGTGGACAGGATTAATCGCATGCTGTGGACCTCATGAGTCATGTTTGATTTCAGACTTCCCTATCAGCTCGCTGAGTGTTCAAGCCGTGCTGTGTGCGCCGATTCGACGGTTGTCTAATCGGTTAGAGACGGTGCTGTCGTTAAAAGTTCGACCGCGGCCTGGGAATATCCGTCATCCGGGCGCTGCAAGCAGTGCCCGGCTCATAGGGCTGTCAGTTGTCGTAACCCAGGTTCGGTGCCAGCCAGCGTTCACTCACGCTCAATTCCTGGCCTTTACGGGCGGTGTAGCTCTGCACCTGGTCCTTGTCGATCTTGCCCACGGCAAAGTACTGCGCCTGCGGGTGGGCGAAGTACCAGCCGCTGACGGCGGCAGCCGGGAACATCGCGTAATGCTCGGTGAGGAACACGCCGCTGCGGCCTGCCTTGAGTTCAGCAGCCTCGGGATCGAGCAACTTGAACAGCGTGCCTTTCTCGGTGTGATCCGGGCAGGCCGGGTAGCCGGGGGCAGGGCGGATGCCGCTGTACTGCTCCTTGATCAAGGCTTCGTTGTCCAGCGCTTCGTCCTTGGCGTAACCCCAGTAGTCTTTACGTACCTGCTGGTGCAGCCACTCGGCGCAGGCTTCGGCCAGGCGGTCGGCCAAGGCCTTGACCATGATCGAGTTGTAGTCGTCGCCAGCGTCCTGATAGGCCTTGGCCACTTCTTCGGCGCCGATGCCGGCGGTGGTGATGAAGCCGCCGACGTAGTCGGTGACGCCGCTGTCTTTCGGGGCGACGAAGTCGGCCAGGGAGAAGTTCGGCTTGCCGTCGGTCTTGATGATCTGCTGGCGCAGGTGATGCAGGCGCGCCAGCGGCTTGCCGTCGTCGCCGTAGACTTCCAGGTCGTCGTCATGCACCTGGTTGGCCGGCCAGAAGCCGAACACCGCACGGGCGCTGATCAGTTTCTCGTCGATCAGTTTGGCGAGCATCTCCTGGGCATCGGCGTACAGTGCGGTAGCGGCTTCACCCACCACTTCATCCTGCAGGATGCGCGGGAATTTGCCGGCCAGATCCCAGGAAATGAAGAACGGTGTCCAGTCGATGTACTCGGCCAGCACCTTCAGGTCGATGTTGTCCAGCACCTTGGCGCCGGTGAAGGTCGGTTTCACCGGCTCGTAGCTGCTCCAGTCGAATTGCGGCTTCTTGGCAATCGCGGCCGGGTAGCTCAGGCGCTCGGTACGGGCACTGCGGTTGGCGGTGCGCTCGCGGACTTCGACGTATTCCTCGCGGGTTTTCTCGACGAAACCGGCCTTCAGCTCCTTGGACAGCAACTGCGTGGCAACGCCCACGGCGCGGGAGGCGTCGGTGACGTAGACCACGGCGTCGTTGCTGTACTTGGGTTCGATCTTCACCGCCGTGTGCGCCTTGGAGGTGGTCGCGCCACCGATCATCAGCGGCAAGTGGAAGTCCTGGCGCTGCATTTCACGCGCCACGTGGACCATCTCATCCAGCGACGGGGTGATCAGGCCGGACAGGCCGATGATGTCGCACTTCTGCTCCTTGGCCACTTGCAGGATTTTTTCCGCCGGCACCATCACGCCCAGGTCGACGATGTCGTAGCCGTTACAACCCAGCACCACGCCGACGATGTTCTTGCCGATGTCATGCACGTCGCCTTTTACCGTGGCCATGAGGATCTTGCCCTTGGCTTCGGGCTTGTCGCCTTTTTCCAACTCGATGAACGGGATCAGGTGGGCCACGGCTTGCTTCATGACACGGGCGGACTTCACCACTTGGGGCAGGAACATCTTACCGGCGCCGAACAGGTCGCCGACGATGTTCATGCCGGACATCAGCGGGCCTTCGATCACTTCGATCGGCCGCGCGAACGACTGCCGGGATTCTTCGGTGTCTTCGACGATGTGGGTGGTGATGCCTTTGACCAGGGCGTGTTCCAGGCGCTTGTTGACGTCCCAGTTGCGCCACTCTTCGGTCTCGGCTTCCTTGACGCTGCCATCGCCCTTGTACTGGTCGGCAATGGCGAGGAGGGCGTCAGTGCCTGTCGGGGTGCGGTTGAGCACCACGTCTTCCACGGCGTCACGCAGTTGCACCGGGATCTGGTCGTAGATCTCCAGCTGGCCGGCGTTGACGATACCCATGGTCAGGCCGGCGCGGATCGCGTGCAGCAGGAACACCGAGTGGATCGCTTCCCGCACCGGGTTGTTGCCCCGGAACGAGAACGACACGTTGGACACGCCGCCCGAGGTCAGGGCATACGGCAGTTCGTCGCGGATGTAGGCACAGGCGTTGATGAAGTCCACGGCATAGTTGTTGTGTTCTTCGATGCCGGTGGCCACGGCGAAGATGTTCGGGTCGAAGATGATGTCTTCCGGCGGGAAGTCCACGTCGTTGACCAGAATGTCGTAGGAGCGTTTGCAGATTTCTTTCTTGCGCGCTTCGGTGTCGGCCTGGCCGGCTTCGTCGAAGGCCATCACCACCACGGCGGCGCCGTAGCGCTTGCACAACCTGGCGTGATGAATGAACTGCTCGACGCCTTCCTTCATGCTGATGGAGTTGACGATGCCCTTGCCCTGGATGCACTTCAGGCCGGCTTCGATCACTTCCCACTTGGAGGAGTCGATCATGATCGGTACGCGGGAGATGTCCGGTTCGCCGGCAATCAGATTGAGGAAGGTCACCATGGCCTTCTTCGAATCGAGCATGCCCTCGTCCATGTTGATGTCGATCACCTGGGCGCCGGCTTCAACCTGCTGCAGGGCGACTTCCAGGGCCTCGGTGTAGTTGTCTTCACGGATCAGCCGGGCGAACTTGGCGGAGCCGGTGATGTTGGTCCGCTCGCCGACGTTGACGAACAACGAGTTGCGATCGATGGTGAACGGCTCCAGGCCCGACAGGCGGCAGGCCTTGGGGATGTCCGGAATCTGCCGTGGCGCGTAGCCGGCGACGGCCTTGGCGATGGCTTCGATGTGCCCCGGGGTGGTGCCGCAGCAACCACCGACGATATTGAGGAAGCCGCTTTGGGCGAACTCTTCGATGACCTTGGCGGTTTCGGCCGGCAGTTCATCGTACTCGCCGAATTCGTTTGGCAGGCCGGCATTAGGGTGCGCCGACACATAGGTGCTGGCCTTGTTCGACAGCTCTTCCAGGTACGGGCGCAACTCACGGGCACCGAGGGCGCAGTTCAGGCCGACGGAAATCGGCTTGGCGTGGGCGATGGAGTTCCAGAAGGCTTCGGTGGTCTGGCCGGACAGGGTACGGCCGGACGCATCGGTGATGGTCCCGGAGATCATGATCGGCAGTTCGAAACCGACGTCCTCGAAAACGCCCTGGACGGCAAAGATCGCGGCCTTGGCGTTCAGGGTGTCGAAAATGGTTTCGATCAGGATCAGGTCGGCGCCGCCTTCGATCAGGCCCTTGGTGGCCTCGGTGTAGTTTTCCACCAGTTCGTCGAAGGTCACGTTGCGGTAGCCGGGGTTGTTCACGTCCGGCGACAGCGAGCAGGTACGGCTGGTCGGGCCCAGGACACCGGCCACGAAGCGCGGTTTATCCGGGGTTTCCAGGGTCTTGGCGTCGGCGACCTTGCGTGCCAGGCGTGCGCCTTCTACGTTCAACTCATACGCCAGGCCCTGCATGCCGTAGTCGGCCTGGGATACCTGGGTGGCGTTGAAGGTGTTGGTTTCCAGAATGTCGGCGCCGGCATCCAGGTATTGCTTCTCGATCGCTCCGATCACATCCGGGCGACTCAGTACCAGCAAGTCATTGTTGCCCTTGACGTCGCTTGGCCAGTCGGCAAAGCGCTTGCCACGGTAGTCCTGCTCCTCGAGCTTGAAGCTCTGGATCATGGTGCCCATGCCGCCATCGAGAATCAGGATGCGCTCTTTGAGGGCTTGCTTGAGGGCGTGAAGGCGAGCACTGCGATCGGACATAGGACTACCTGGTAAGGCCATTACGAAGGGGCGGAATCATAGCAAACCTGTGCGCTTTTAGAGCATGGCCAGGATTTGCATGAATATCGCTCATGTTGGTGCCGGGGCTAGATCGGTAGAATCGCGACGTTTTTTCATGATCGGGACCAGGGACATGTCGTATCGCGTATTCATCAGCCTTGTTGTGCTGTTTATCAGCACGGGCGCCACAGCACAGGGAGCGGCACCGGCGATCTCCTATACCCGCGACATTCAGCCGATCTTCACGGAAAAATGCGTGGCGTGCCATGCCTGCTACGACGCCGCCTGTCAGCTCAACCTGGGCAGCGGCGAAGGCGCGGCACGGGGGGCGAGCAAGACGCCGGTCTACGCCGGTGATCGCAGCAAGGCGGCGGCCCCGACCCGCCTGTACTATGACGCGTTTGGCAAGGCCGCCTGGCAGCGCAAGGACTTCTACTCGGTGCTCGACGCCCAGGGCAGCCAGGCCGGGCTGATGGCGCGCATGCTGGAGCTGGGCCACCAGACCCCCTTGCAACCCAACGCCAAGTTGCCGGAAGACATCGTTCTGGGCCTGAACCGGGCCAACATGTGCTCGCAATCGGGCGAATTCGACGGCTATGCCAAAGAGCACCCGAAAGAGGGCATGCCCCTGGCCGTGACCGGCTTGACCAGCCAGCAGTACCAGACCCTGCAGCGCTGGCTGGCCTCGGGTGCGCCCATCGATGAACAAGGGCTGGCGCCCAGCGCCCGGGAAGCCTTGCAGATCGTGCAATGGGAAAATCTGCTCAACGCCCCGGGCGCACGCGAAAGCCTGGTGGCGCGCTGGCTGTTCGAGCACCTGTTCCTCGCGCACCTGTATTTCAAGGAGGGCGAGCAGGGGCACTACTTCCAGTGGGTACGTTCGCGTACGCCGACCGGCCAGCCCATCGACCTGATCAACAGCCGCCGCCCCAACGACGATCCGGGTACCCAGGTGTATTACCGCCTGTGGCCGGTGCAAGGGGTGATCGTGCACAAGACCCACATCACCTACCCACTGAGCCCGGCGAAAATGGCCCGGATCAAGAGCCTGTTCTATAGCGGCAACTGGCAGGTCGACGCCTTGCCCGGTTACGGGCCGGAGCGCCGTGCCAATCCGTTCCAGACGTTCCAGGCGATCCCGGCGCAAGCGCGTTATCAGTTTATGCTCGATAATGCCGAGTACTTCGTGCGCACCTTTATTCGCGGGCCGGTGTGCCGCGGACAGATCGCAACCGATGTGATCCGCGATCAGTTCTGGGCCTTGTTCCAGGCCCCCGAGCATGATTTGTACATCGTCGATCCGAACTATCAGGCGCAAGCCACGCCATTGCTGGCCATGCCCGGTCAGAACGACGACGTGGGCAGCGTGCTGAGCCTGTGGCACGCCTACCGCGACAAGCGCAACGAGTACGAAGCCCTGCGCCGCGACAACTACGCCGATTCACCTTCGCCCAGCTGGTCGAGTTTGTGGGCGGGCAATGACAACGCCTTGCTGAGCATCTTCCGCCATTTCGACAGCGCCTCGGTGACCAAGGGCCTGATCGGCGACGTGCCGCAAACGATGTGGCTGTTCGATTTCCCCCTGCTGGAACGCACCTATTACCAGTTGGCGGTGAATTTCGATGTGTTCGGCAATGTCTCCCATCAGGCGCAGACCCGACTGTATTTCGACCTGATCCGCAACGGCGCCGAGCAGAACTTCCTGCGCCTGATGCCGGCTGATTCGCGCGACGGTTACCTGGACGATTGGTACCAGAACAGTGGCAAGGTCAAGATGTGGCTGGATTACGAAAGCATCGACGACGACACGCCGACGGCCTTGAAGCTCGATGACAAGGACCCCAAGCGCGACTTTGCCAATCAATTGCTGGCCCGCTATGGCGACCTGAACGCTCGACCCGACCCGATCAACCGCTGCAACGGTGCCTACTGCTCAAGGCCCAACATCGACCCGGCCCTGCAGCGTGCCGAGCAGGCGTTGAGCCGCCTGACATCGCGCCCGGCAGCTGGCCTCAAGGTCATCGACCTGCTACCGGAGGCGACCATGCTGCGCATTGAAACCGCCAGCGGCAAACGCGAGGTCTACAGCCTGCTGCGCAACCGCGCCCACAGCAACGTCGCATTCATGGTCGGCGAAGCGCTGCGCTATCAGCCGGGCATGGACACGCTGACCCTCTATCCCGGGGTACTTAGCAGCTACCCCAACTTCATGTTCAACATTCCGGCTGCGCAAGTACCGGAGTTCGTCGAAGACATGGAATACGCCAAGGATACCCAGCGCTTCGAGAGAATCGTCGGGCGCTGGGGGATTCGTCGCAGTCACCCGCTGTTCTGGGTGTATTTCCACGACTTGAGTCGCTACATCCACGAAACCGACCCGGTGGAAGAGGGCGTGCTGGACATGAACCGCTTCGAAAACCTCTGACCGACCTTTGATCAATGGAACCCAGAAGCGCTTGCTTTCGCAGGGAGGCAACGCTTCTTTCCTGACAGAAATACTAGGACTTTGTCCGGCACGATGATTGGCGTAAACTGCGCCCAAGCCTGCGAGGAATTTCCATGACCGCCATTACCATTACCGACGCCGCCCACGATTATCTGGCTGATCTGCTCTCCAAGCAGAACACCCCGGGGATCGGCATTCGGGTCTTTATCACCCAGCCTGGCACCCAATACGCCGAAACCTGCATTGCGTACTGCAAGCCGGGCGAAGAAAAACCTGAAGACACCGCGCTGGGGCTCAAGAGCTTCACCGCGTACATCGATCACTTCAGCGAAGCCTTCCTGGACGACGCCGTGGTCGACTACGCCACGGACCGCATGGGCGGCCAACTGACTATCAAGGCGCCAAACGCCAAAGTACCGATGGTCAACGCCGACAGCCCGGTCAACGAGCGCATCAACTACTACCTGCAAACCGAAATCAACCCGGGGCTGGCCAGCCACGGCGGTCAGGTCAGCCTGATCGATGTAGTGGAAGACGGCATCGCCGTGCTGAAGTTCGGTGGCGGCTGCCAGGGCTGCGGCCAGGCCGACGTGACCTTGAAGGAAGGCATCGAGCGCACGCTGCTCGAGCGTATCCCCGAGCTCAAGGGTGTGCGCGACGTGACCGACCACACGCAGAAAGAAAACGCCTACTACTAAGGTGTTCGCTGCGAGATTGAAAAACGGCGCCCCGTGAGCGCAATACCAGTCAGTTAAGTGAATACCGACCTTTGTAAGGAGCGAGCGGGCTCGCGATGGACGTTAACGATAACGCGTGGTTTCTGATTGAACGCGTTGCTCTTGAGTTCATCGCGAGCCCGCTCGCTCCTACACATTCGACCTCATCTCCTTAACTGATCGGCATTAGCCCGTGAGCGCCGTTTTTTATGGGTGATCGTTGACCTGTGGCGCACCTAGGGGCGATACAGGTGAGCATGCCCGGCGCGATACAACGACGACTCACTGAACGCGTCGCTGCCCAGTACCCGACCCACCAGAATCAGCGCCGTACGCCGAAACCCCTTGGCGTTCACCTTGCCGGCGATATCCGTCAGCGTCCCTGTCACCCAATCCTGATCCGGCCAACTGGCCCGATGAACCACCGCGATCGGACAGTCCGCACCGTAGTGGGGAAGCAGTTCGGCGACGATTTTTTCCAGGTGGTTGACCCCCAGGTGTATCGCCATGGTCGCGCCATGCCGGGCCAGGCTGCTGAACTCTTCGCCCGCCGGCATGGCCGTCTTGTCGGCGTAGCGCGTCAGGATCACGCTCTGCGAGATGTCCGGCAGTGTCAGCTCGGCCCCCAGCAGCGCGGCGCAGGCCGCGGTGGCGGTGACGCCGGGGATGATCTCGAACGGAATCTGCAGCTCGCGCAGGCAGCGAATCTGCTCACCGATCGCCCCATACAGGCTCGGGTCGCCGGAATGCACGCGGGCCACATCCTGGTCTTGGGCGTGGGCGGACTTGATCAGCTCGATGATCTGTTCCAGATGCAACTCGGCACTGTTGACCACCAAGTGCGCCTGATGGCCTTGCAGTACGGCTTCGGGCACCAGTGAGCCGGCATAGATGATCACCGGGCAACTGCGGATCAGCCGCTGGCCCTTGACGGTGATCAGTTCCGGGTCGCCGGGACCTGCGCCAATGAAGTAGACGGTCATGGCCGGCTCCTGAGAAAAAGAGGTCAAGGCAGGCTTCAGATGAAGTTTGCTCATGATCGAAGGGGTGATTATCGGGGATTTTACGCAGCGCAGGCCAATGCAAAGGTCGCCTGGGCGTATTTCTGTCGGCAGATCAGCAGTCTGGCTGGGGCCTGGGCCAGTTGTTCGGCCAGGGCCAGCGCGGCACTTTCGGCCACGCCATAACAACCGGTGCGCTCAAAGGCGATTTCCGAGTGGTGGCTCAGTTGCGGGTGGTAGCCGGCCAACTGTTCGCTGCTGAAGTATGTCATCGGCAATCCCAGCTGCGCGGCCAACTCGATCAGGCCCGGCTCATCTCGCTTCAGGTCGATGCTGGCCAGGGCCTTGATCGCCTGCAACTGGATGTGATGAGCCTCCAGTGCCTGGTCGAGCAATGCGCGCAGCGTACTCGCCGGGCAGCCACGCTGGCAGCCCAGGCCAACCACCAGGGTCGGCGCTGCGCGGTTTTCACTCATGCGTCGTATTGACCTTCGCTTTTGCGGCGGAACAACCAGGCACTGATCAGGCCAAGGGCCAGCCAGAAGGCCATGTTGGTCAACTGCGAAGCGATTTTGAATTGGGTCTCCAATGCTTCAGGCGCCAGCATCGAGTGTACTTCAGGTTGTGGGGCTCCAATGACATGGGGCACAGCCAGAATCGCGGCACCGAGAACTTTCAGCAGCCAGTTTTTGCCAAACGCGATCAGGGCGATGCCTGCGGCCGTCGAGGCAGCGGTGCCAATCCACCAGATTTGCCGTTGCGCCAGATCGGCAGCGGCGGTGCCCGGCAACTCGGGTGGTAGGCCGAGTGTCGGGGCGAGGACGAACGTCGCATAGCCGGCCAGGCCCCAGAGCAGGCCTTGGGCGGTGCGGCGGGGCGCGCGCAAGGTGTAGAGGCCGGCCAGCATCAGGGCGAAACCAACGGCTACTACCAGATTACCGCCGGTGGTCGACAGCACGCGCTGCCAGCCGTCTTCCGGGGCCCAGGCCTCGGCATCGTGAGTGTGAGCGGCCACGGCGCCTTCGGCGTGCTCATGCACTTCGGTTGCCGGAGCACTTTCGAAGGTTTCGGCCTGAAGAATCAGTGGCGCGACCCAGAAGCTTTGCAGCAGGGTGAGTAGCAGGGCGGCCAGCAGCCCGGTGAAGCCTGCGGTTTGCGCGATTCGCTTGATCATGTCGGCAGGTCTCAATGGCACGGGAAGGCGGCGCTGTGACGGGTATCGTGGGCCGCGTTGTGCACCGCTTCGATGTGCGAGAAACCGGCGAAATACACCAGGCACGCGCCCAGGATCGAGGCGCTGACAGCGGCAACGAGGCGTTGGCTCAGGGTGGTTGTGGTGCTGGCGGTGGCGTGGCGAGTGCTGCTGATGATCGACATGGCGCTTCCCTCTGGTCAGTCAGGGGTGAATCGAGCGCATGCAAACCCCCGCGGGCCGGGCACGCAGAGGCTACAACAGCGCCCGCCCACCGCGGGTTTGTTTTCTATGTGTTGCGGGCCGGTCTCCGGGCTCACGAGGGGGGGCAATCGCCACACCAGCAAGCATCACCTTCCCATGCCGCATGGGCACAGTGGATCTGATGCTTCGCTCGCTTACCGTTGCGGGGGCAGCACCGGACTGACATGGCTTGGAGTAAAGCACATGATTCACCGGTTTCCCGTTTCACCCTGTGAAGGGCACCCGTAACAAGGCGTGTAGGAGAGCATGGGCGAGGGATTCGCGTCAATTGGCAAGCGTTCTCAAGCGCGGCCGAACCCTGTGGCGAGGGAGCTTGCTCCCTCGCCACAGGGGATCGCAATCAACCTGTGAACATTGACCCGCCCCCACACCATGCGTAGCCTTGCGCTTTCGAGGTTCTTCGGCGCATGCGTCGAAGCTAAGAAGGGAACGCGGTCAATGCCGCGGCTGCCCCCGCAACTGTGAACGGTGCTGTTTCTGCCAGGCCACTGCACGCTTGATCCCAAGCGGCGGGAAGGCGCAGAAGCCGCCAGTCGAAAGACCGGCCCACCGTCAGCCAGGAGACCTGCCTCGACACAGATTCTCACTACAACCGGGCGGGGTGATCCGGTGGCGAACTCTTCCCGCGCGCGTCTGCGTTGCCGGTTCTCGTCCCGTATGCCCGCCACCAAAGCCAAAGGGCATCCGATGAAAACACTGGCCAAACTCCCCGTCACCATCGTTACCGGTTTCCTCGGCTCGGGCAAAACCACCTTGCTGCGGCACATGCTCGATAACGCCCAGGGTCGGCGCATCGCGGTGATCGTCAACGAGTTTGGCGAGCTGGGCATCGACGGTGAAATCCTCAAGCAGTGCTCCATCGGTTGCACCGAGGAAGAGGCCAGCGGTCGCGTGTATGAACTGGCCAATGGCTGCCTGTGCTGCACCGTCCAGGAAGAGTTCTTCCCG
Source organism: Pseudomonas sp. Irchel s3a18 (assembly GCF_900187535.1). Taxonomy (NCBI): domain Bacteria; kingdom Pseudomonadati; phylum Pseudomonadota; class Gammaproteobacteria; order Pseudomonadales; family Pseudomonadaceae; genus Pseudomonas; species Pseudomonas sp. Irchel s3a18. The sequence goes on from NZ_FYDV01000005.1 coordinate 66,872, forward strand.
GTGATGCGCGAGTTGGTGGCCCGTCGCGGCGACCTCGACCACATTCTCATCGAAACTTCGGGCCTGGCCCTGCCAAAGCCGCTGGTCCAGGCCTTCCAGTGGCCGGAAATCCGCAGCGCCTGCACGGTGGACGCCGTGATCACCGTGGTCGACAGCCCGGCCGTGGCCGCCGGCACCTTCGCCGCCTTCCCGGATCAGGTCGACGCCCAGCGCAAACTGGACCCGAATCTGGACCACGAATCGCCGCTGCACGAGCTGTTCGCCGACCAACTGGCCAGCGCCGACCTGGTGATCCTCAACAAGGCCGACCTGATCAACCCCGCCGACCTGGCCCGCGTGCGCCTGGAAGTCGCCGAAGAGCTGCCGCCAGCGGTGAAAATCATCGAGGCCAGCAGCGGTCGCCTGCCGCTGGACGTGCTGATCGGCCTGGGTGCCGGCTCCGAAGAGCACATCGACAGCCGCCACAGCCATCACGATCACCATCACGACGGTGATGACCACGACGACCACGACCACGATGCCTTCGACTCAATCTCCATCGAACTGCCGCAAGCCGACGAAAGCCTGCTGCTGGATGCCTTGACCCAACTGGTGGTCCAGCACGGCATCCTGCGGGTCAAGGGTTTCGCGGCGATCCCGAACAAGCCGATGCGGCTGCTGATCCAGGGCGTGGGCACCCGTTTCGACAAGCACTTCGACCGTCAGTGGGGTGCCGAGGAAGCGCGCACCACGCGCCTGGTGCTGATCGGTCAGGCGCTGGACGCGGCCTTGCTCGAAGCGCAACTGCGCGCCGCGCTCAGCGTTTAACCCATGCACCTGCTCAGGACCCAGCCTGGCGGTTTCGTCGCCGATGACAACATTGCCGACCTGGGCCAGACCCCGGCCGAGCTGGTGATCCTGTGCAGCGGTGATTCCAGCCTGGCACTGCTGGCCGAAGCGGCGCAGCAGCTGCCCGAGGACTACCCGAGCCTGCGCCTGGCCAACCCGATGCAGGTGCAGAATCATGCCTCGGTCGACCTGTATGTCGACCAGGTGTTGCGCCACGCCAAGGTGATTCTGCTCTCGTTGCACGGCGGCATCGCCTATTGGCGCTATGGCATTCAACGGTTGGTGGAACTGTCGCAGCGGGGCGTGCAGCTGATTCTGGTGCCGGGCGACGACCGTCCCGATCCGGAACTCAGCGACCTGAGTACGGTGCCAGTCGCCGACCGCGAGCGGCTTTGGCACTTCCTGCGCCAGGGCGGCAAAGACAACGCCCTGGACCTCTATCGTTGCCTGGCCAGTCGCTGGCTGGGCCGTGATTACCCGTGGGCCGAACCGCAGGTTCTGCCGCGCACCGCGCTTTACCATCCGCACAAGAGCAACGCCACCCTGGGCGATTGGCAAGCCGACTGGCAGGCCGGTCAGCCGGTGGCGGCGGTGCTGTTCTACCGTTCACATTTGCAGGCTGCCAATACTGCCTTCATCGATGTGTTCTGCCAGCGCTTGCAGGTGGCGGGGCTCAACCCGCTGCCGATCGCGCTGGCCAGCCTGAAAGAGCCCGGCTGCCTGGCAGTGGTCGAAGACTGGCTGGACGAGGTGCAGGCCGCGGTGATTCTCAACACCACCGGGTTCGCCCAATCCAGCCCTGAAGCGCCGCACCTGCGGCCGTTCCGTCGCAACATCCCGGTGATCCAGGCCATCTGCGCCCAGGACAACGAGCCGGGCTGGCGGGACAGCGAGCAAGGCCTGGGCCCCCGGGACCTGGCCATGCACATCGCCTTGCCGGAACTCGACGGGCGGATCATCAGCCGCCCCATCAGTTTCAAGGACCTGGCCTGGCGCAGCGAGCGCAGCCAGTCGGACGTGGTCTGCTACCGCGCGCAGCCCGAGCGCATGGATTTCGTCGCCGAGCTGGCGCGGCGCTGGGTCGAGCTGGGACGGGTGGCCAATGGGCACAAACGCATTGCACTGATCCTCGCCAACTACCCGACCCGCGATGGACGGATCGGCAACGGGGTAGGGCTGGACACCCCGGCGGCAGCACTGAACATCTTGCGGGCGCTGCACGCCGAAGGCTACCCGCTGCCTGCCGACTTACCGCACAGCGGCACTGAGTTGATCCAGCAGTTGCTTGGCGGCGTCAGCAATGACCTGGAAACGATCGACCTGCGCCCCTGCCAGCAAAGCCTGGCGCTGGACGACTACCACGCGATGTTCAACGCCTTGCCCGAGGCCAATCGCAACGCCGTGCTGGAACGCTGGGGCCCGCCGCAAAGCGATCCGATGTTCCGCGGTGGGCGCATGATGGTGGCCGGCCTGCGCTTTGGCCTGACCTTTGTCGGCATTCAACCGGCGCGCGGTTATCAGGTTGACCCGAGCGCGGTCTATCACGACCCGGACCTGGTCCCCCCCCATGGCTACCTGGCGTTCTATTTCTGGTTGCGCAAGGCCTACGGCGCCCACGCCCTGATCCATGTGGGCAAGCACGGCAACCTGGAATGGCTGCCGGGCAAGGGGGTGGGGTTGTCCGAGAGCTGCTGGCCGGATGCATTGCTGGGGCCGCTGCCGAATATCTACCCGTTCATCGTCAACGACCCGGGCGAAGGAGCCCAGGCCAAGCGCCGTACCCAGGCGGTGATCATCGATCACCTGATGCCGCCCCTGACCCGTGCCGAAACCTATGGCCCGCTGCGCAATCTGGAGCTATTGGCCGACGAGTATTACGAAGCCCAGCTGCTCGACCCGCGTCGCGCGCGGGAGCTGCAACGGGACATCCTCAAGCTGGTGCGTGACACCCATATCGACCGCGAACTGCAACTGGACGAGCGACTCGACAGCGAGGCGGATGCCGCGATCTGGTTACCGCGCCTGGACACCTATTTGTGCGACCTGAAAGAGTCGCAGATTCGCGATGGCCTGCATGTGTTCGGCGAGTCGCCGGGCGGGCGTCTGCGGATCGACACCTTGTTGGCCTTGCTGCGCATTCCGCGCGGCGACGGGCGGGGGGCGCAGTCGAGTCTGTTGCGCGCCCTGGCCAAGGCCTTCGCCCTGGGTCTTGACCCACTCGATTGCGAGTTGTCCGATCCGTGGACCGGTCCACGGCCGGCTGCCTTGCTGAGCCTGAGCGACGAGGTGTGGCGCACCGCGGGCGATACGCGCGAACGCCTCGAGTGGTTCGCTGCGCAGTTGATCGAACAGGCCCTGGGGGCTGACGTGCTGTCGTTGGATCAACCCGGATGGACGGAGGTCGCTGCAATCATCGACAGCCTGCGCCAGGTGGTCGCGCCGCGTCTGGATGCCTGCGGCCCGGCGGAAATGCGCGGTTTGCTGGATGCCCTGGCGGGGCGGTTTGTCCCGGCGGGCCCCAGCGGTGCCCCGAGTCGCGGGCGCCTGGATGTGCTACCCACCGGTCGCAACTTTTACTCGGTGGACGTGCGCAACCTGCCGACCACCACCGCCTGGCGTATCGGTTTTCAGTCCGCCAGCCTGATTCTCGAGCGGCACCTGCAGGACCACGGCGATCATTTGCGCCAGTTGGGGCTGTCAGTCTGGGGCACGGCGACCATGCGTACCGGGGGCGATGATATCGCCCAGGCGATGGCGCTGATGGGGGTACGCCCGGTGTGGGCCACGGGCAGCCAGCGGGTCGACGATTTCGAAATACTGCCCCTGAGCCTGCTGGACCGGCCACGGGTGGACGTGACCTTGCGGGTGTCCGGGTTCTTCCGTGATGCCTTCGCCAACCTGATCCGGCTGTTCGACGCCGCCGTGCAAGCGGTGGCCGCGCTGGATGAGCCTGACGACATGAATCCGCTGGCAGCCAAGGTCCGCGCCGAGCGTGAAGCCTTGATGGCATCGGGGCTGGCGGAAGCGGATGCTGCGCGGCAGGCCGGTTGGCGCATCTTCGGCGCCAAGCCCGGGGCTTATGGCGCGGGCGTGCAGGGCGCCATCGACGGGCGTTTGTGGCAAAGCCGCGATGATCTGGCCGAGGTCTACCTGAACTGGGGTGGCTACGCCTATGGCGGCGCCGATGAAGGCACGGCTGCCCGCCAGCAGTTTGCCCAGCGTTTGAGCCAGGTCCAGGCGGTGTTGCAGAACCAGGACAACCGCGAGCACGATCTGCTCGATTCCAACGACTACTACCAGTTCCAGGGCGGCATGCTCGCCGCCGTGGAAAGCTTGAGCGGTGCAGCGGCGGCGAGTTATCACGGCGATCACAGCCAGCCGGATCTGCCGAAGATCCGCACGCTGAAGGAAGAGCTGAACCGGGTCATCCGTTCCCGTGCCGCCAACCCGAAATGGATCGAAGGGGTCAAGCGCCACGGCTACAAAGGTGCGTTTGAACTGGCGGCCACGGTGGACAATCTGTTCGCCTTCGACGCCACCACACAGCTGATCGACGACCATCAGTATGCCTTGCTGGCCGACGCCTATTTGCTCGATCCCTCGACCCGCGAGTTCGTCCGCCAGCATAATCCCCACGCCCTGCGCGACATGACCGAGCGCCTGCTGGAAGCCCAGCAGCGCGGGATGTGGCAGGAACCGGGCGAGTACCGCGAAGCGCTGGAGAATCTGCTGCTGGATATCGAGGAAGACGGCTAGCGGCAGCGCCCACGCCCACGCCCGCGCACACCTGTGGCATTACCGACCATGAAGAGAAAACCCGACATGACCGACATCCCCCATTTCCCGCTGTCCGCCGTGGTCGGCGCCGATGCCCTGAAACTGGCGCTGTGCCTGACCGCCATCGACCCGAAGATCGGCGGTGTACTGATCGAAGGGCCGCGAGGCATGGCCAAGTCCACCCTGGCGCGTGGCTTGGCGGATCTGCTGGCCAGTGGGCAGTTCGTCACCTTGCCGTTGGGCGCGACCGAGGAACGCCTGGTCGGCACCCTGGACCTGGACGCGGCGCTGGGCGAGGGCCGGGCACAGTTTTCCCCTGGCGTATTGGCCAAGGCCGACGGCGGCGTGTTGTACGTCGACGAAGTGAATCTGCTGCCCGACCATCTGGTGGACTTGTTGCTCGACGTGGCGGCCAGCGGCACCAACCTGATCGAGCGTGACAGCATTTCCCATCGGCATTCGGCGCGCTTCGTGCTGATCGGCACCATGAACCCGGAAGAAGGCGAGCTGCGTCCGCAATTGCTTGATCGATTCGGCCTGAACGTTGCCCTCAGCGGTCACACCGCGCCCCTTGAACGCGGACAGATCATTCGTCGTCGACTGGATTTTGACAGTGATCCCCAGGGCTTTTGCGCTCAGTGGGAAAGCCCGCAGCAGGCACTGCGTGAACGCTGCCAGCAGGCGCGCATGGCGCTGGCAACGATCCCGCTCGACGACCACGCGCTGGCGCAGATCACCGAGCGTTGTTTCGCCGCCGGGGTCGATGGCTTGCGCGCGGACCTGGTGTGGCTGCGCGCGGCGCGGGCCCATGCTGCGTGGCGGGGGGCGGCGACCATCAGCGAGGTCGACATCGACGCGGTCGCCGAGTTTGCCCTGCGTCATCGGCGTCGCGATACGCCGCCGTCTGCCCCGAGTCAGCATCACTCGCCAGACACCGCCACCGCGCCATTGCCCAATCCTGGTGAAGGTCAGGGGCAGTGGGGTGAAATGCCCGCCCAGGCATTGCCCACCGGTGCTCGTCGTGAAGTGCCGAGCTGGCCAAAAAAGCCTTAGGCATTCGCCCTCGATCTGACGCGGGGGCGAATGCCAGACCCCGGGCAGGGCGATTGAAAAACGGCCGGCAGGGGCAGCGTCGGGCAGCATGCAGTGGTGCGGTGAACTGGCCGGGGACGCTGCTTAACGGTCGGCCGCGTCACTACCAGGATCTGCTGTTTCATCTGCGCAGCCGTGCCCCCCATGAGGTGTGGCTGGTGATCGTCGATGCTTCGGCCTCCACTCGCCGCCATCAGGCGCTGAGCGATGCCAAAGGCCTGTTGGCGCAGTTGTTCGACGACGCTTACCGGCAGCGCGCGCGGTTGGCCTTGTTGACGGCCAGTGGTAGCGCACCCAAGTGGCAGGTACAAGGCCTGAAGGCCTCAGGCAGTTTGCGCGACTGGCTCCAGACGCTGGGTGCCGGCGGCGGCACGCCGTTGCTGGCTGCGCTGGAACAGGCCGCGCAGTGGTTGGCGCAACGTCAGAAACGCTTCGGGGCCGAGCAGCAGCGGCTATTGCTGTTGACCGACGGACGCCTCAGGCACTGGCCGGCGCTGCCCGTGTTCGACTGCCCGAGCCTGTTGGTCGACATCGAACGCGGCCCCATTCGGCTCGGGCGCGCCAAGGCCCTGGCCTGCGACCTGGATGCCGAGTATCGACACATCGATCAGCCTGACTAGGCACCTGGTGAGTCGGTGATGACCTGGGGCGGGGCGCAGGTTCAACTCTGGTCGATGCAGCCATCGCCAAAGGCCTGATAGCGCAATGTGCGCAACACACCTTGGTGATCCAGATAGGTCAATTCTCGCGGGCCGATGCCGCAGTAGTTGTAGTCGGACGTCGAGATGACTTCGGCGATATCCAGGCGGGTCGAGAAACTGTAGTCCTCCATGATCGGCGGGGTGCCGCTGGCGACGGTGTTGGCGGCAGCCGCGGTGCTCAGGGAGACCAGGGCCAGGGCAAGCAAGGCAGTTTTCATGATGGGGTGCTCGTGGTGGCGACTGAATGATTTCAGTGACCGTACGACGAACCCCGGGGTGGTTTATTCCTCGTGTACGCTCAGAAAACCTCCGCGCATTGATGAACGGCCCAGCGCTCTTTTAGTCGATCAACCGCCCAGCGCCGATTTCGTTCTCGCTCGTGATAAACAGTCGCAACTTTCGCACGTGCCGTTGATGTACCGACAGAACGATTGCGCTGGGATTTTCCCGTTGGGCTGTGGCACACTTCCGTCGTCTGTTCCGCTATTGCATACAGTATTCCGCTATAGCGGAATATGTCGTCAGGTGGCGACGGTGCCACGCTTGGCGAAACCACTGCGCAACGCCCGATTTGATTCTTTTCGAGCAGGAGATACCCATGAGCATTACTCGTTACGGCACCGGCAGCACCGCCGGTGGTGGTCAGCCCCGTCCTTTCGCCCGTGCCGTTGAAGCCGATGGCTGGCTGCATGTGTCCGGCCAGGTGCCGGCGGTGAATGGCGAAATCATTGTCGGTGGCATCGTCGAGCAGACCCACCAGACTATCCGCAACCTGATCGCCATCCTCGAAGAAGCCGGTTACGGTCTTGAAGACGTGGTGCGCACGGGCGTGTGGCTGGAAGACCCGCGGGACTTCTGGAGTTTCAACAAGGTGTTCTCCGAGTACTTCAGCCCCGAGCACGCCCCGGCCCGCGCCTGCGTGCAAGCGAGCATGATGGTCGACTGCAAGGTCGAGATCGACTGCGTTGCCTATAAGAAAAAGGCCTGAAGGCGGGAACTCACTGACATGACCGAAGACACCATCAAGCGTCGGGCTCGCGGCCTGGACCGGGCATTCGACATCCTCGATTTCCTCAAGGAAATCGGCCAGCCACTGCGCCCCAACGATATCGCCAGTGGTATCGGCAGCCCGAAATCCACGGTCTACGAGCTGGTTGCCGCATTGCTGGAGCGACGGATTCTCGAGCCGGTGGGCAAGGAGGGTCATGTCTACCTGGGCCGTCAGTTGTACTTCCTCGGGCAGGCGCACTTGCGCCATTTCGACCTCACCCGCGAGGCCGACCAGGCCTTGCAGGAGATCGTCCGCCAGACCCGGGAGACCGCGCAGATGTGCCTGCTCAACGGGCGTAAATACACCGTGGCATTGATGAAAGAGGGTGAGCGGCACTTTCGTATCTCTTCGGACATCGGCGAGAACGCACCGATCCCGTGGACGGCGTCCGGGCGCCTGTTGCTGGCGCACTTGAGCGACCAGCAAATCATCGACCTGATCGACGAGGACGACTTCATCCTGCCCGATGGCGAACGCCTGCCGCTGGAGCGTTTTCTCGCCGAGATCCGTCAGGCCGGCGCCGAAGGTTTCTTCTCTTTCGACAGCGTCGCCGACACCTTTACCCATTGCTTCGCCGCCCCGGTCAAAGACCCGGGCGGGGTGGCCATTGCAACCCTGTGCATCGTCGCCCCACGGGTCGACGCCAAGAACAATTACCACGACTATCGCCGGGTGCTGATCGACAGCGCGAACAACCTGGCCCGTCGCATCAACGAATAGTGGCGCCGCGCGCGGCTGCCTGTGAGGAGTGATTACATGCCTGGTACCTTGAATATTGCTGTCGTGGAAAAGGGTGCGGCCCAGCCCGGAGCTCATCTGGTGCGTGACGTCAGCCTACCGGCGCTGGTGCTGCACCGCGATGCGCTGGAGCACAACATTCGCTGGATGCAGGCGTTCGTCAGCAACAGCGGTGCGCAACTGGCGCCCCATGGCAAGACCAGCATGACCCCGGCGCTGTTCCGCCGTCAGCTGGACGCGGGCGCCTGGGGGATTACCCTGGCCACGGCCGTGCAGACCCAGGCTGCCTATGCCCATGGCGTACGTCGGGTGTTGATGGCCAACCAGTTGGTGGGCGCGCCGAACATGGCGTTGATCGCCGGATTGCTGGCCGACCCCGCGTTCGAGTTCCATTGCATGGTCGATCACCCGGACAACGTGGCTGACCTCGGGGCCTTCTTCGCCGCAAGCGGCCGGCGCTTGAACGTGATGATCGAGTACGGCGTGGTCGGTGGCCGTTGCGGTTGCCGCAGCGAAGCCGAGGTGCTGGCGCTGGCCGAGGCCATCAAGGCTCAACCGGGCCTGGCACTGACCGGTATCGAAGGGTACGAAGGGGTGATCCACGGTGATCATGCGGTCAGTGGCATCCGTGAGTTCGCCGCTTCCTTGGTGCGCCTGGCGGTACAGTTGCAGGACAGTGGCGCGTTCGCCATTGACACGCCGATCATCACCGCGTCGGGTTCGGCCTGGTACGACCTGATCGCCGAGTCCTTCGAGGCGCAGAATGCCGGTGGACGCTTCCTCAGCGTACTGCGCCCCGGCAGTTATGTGGCCCACGACCATGGCATATATAAAGAGGCGCAGTGCTGCGTGCTGGACCGTCGCAGTGACTTGCACGAAGGCCTGCGTCCGGCGCTGGAAGTCTGGGCCCATGTGCAATCGTTACCGGAGCCGGGCTTTGCGGTGATTGCCCTGGGCAAGCGCGATGTGGCCTATGACGCTGGCCTGCCGGTGCCATTGCTGCGGTATCGGGCGGGCGTGGTGCCGGCGGTGGGCGATGATGTCGGTGCCTGCAAGGTCACGGCGGTGATGGACCAGCACGCGTTCATGAACGTCGCGCCGGGTGTCGAGTTGCGGGTGGGCGACATCATTTCCTTCGGTACGTCACACCCGTGCCTGACCTTCGACAAGTGGCGCACCGGGTTGCTGGTGGATGAGCAGTTGAATGTCATCGAAAGCATGGAAACCTGCTTCTAAGGCGCCGGATCGAGGTGCGGCTTTCGCGGGCGGCGCGCTGCTTGCCCGCGATGAGGCCCTGACAGATACCCGCTCATCACCGGAGAACTCATCCCCATGAACACCCTGAACCCATTGGGTCCGAAGGGCCCGTACATCGCCCTGATCGGCGAATGCATGATCGAATTGCAGCAGCGTGCCGACGGCAGACTGCAACAAAGCTTTGGCGGCGACACCTTGAACACGGCGGTGTACCTGTCGCGCGCGTTGGGTGATCGAGCCACGGTGGACTACGTCACCGCGCTGGGCGATGACAGTTTCAGCGATGCCATGTGCCAGGCCTGGTCGGAAGAAGGCATCGGCCTTGGCATGGTCCAGCGGCTACCGGGGCGCTTGCCCGGTTTGTACTGTATCCAGACCGATGCAGCGGGCGAGCGGCGCTTTCTCTACTGGCGCAACGAAGCCGCCGTGCGCGACTGCTTTACCACGCCGGCGGCGGTGCCGATTCTGGCGGCATTGCCGGAGTACGACGTGTTGTATTTCAGTGGCATCACCCTGGCGGTGTTGGGCGAGGAGGGGCGCAAAAGGCTCATCGAAACCCTGGCCGAGGCGCGTCGGCGGGGAGCACGCATTGTCTTCGACAACAACTACCGGCCCCGTTTGTGGAGCGCCGTGGAGCAGGCCCGGACGGCGTACCGTCAGGTACTGCCCTACGTGGATCTGGCGCTGTTGACGCTGGACGACGAGCAGGCGCTGTTTCATTTCTCCGGCAGTGAAGCGGTGTTTGCCGCCTACCAGCAGATCGGTACGCCGGAAGTGGTACTCAAGCGCGGCGCCGAGCCGTGTCTGATTGATTGTGCCGGTGAGCGGTTCGAAGTGCCGGCACAGCGTGTCGAGCGGGTGGTGGATACCACCGCTGCCGGGGATTCGTTCAGCGCCGCGTACCTGGCCTGTCGGCTTGGTGGTGGCACTGCGGCGCAGGCGGCAGAGGCCGGACACCAGCTGGCGAGCCGGGTGATTCAGGCGCCGGGGGCGCTGATCCCCAGGGACTGAACAGGGTCAATGCGGGGAGGTGGAACGGTCAGTCGCGGTAAAACACCTGCACCAGGTGGTAGCCGAACTTGCTCTTGATCGGCCCGTGCACCACCCGCAGCGGCTTCTTGAAAATCACCGCGTCGATCACCCCGACCATTTGCCCGGGCCGCACTTCACCCAGGTCGCCGCCGCGCTTGCCGGACGGGCAGGTGGAGTACTTCTTGGCCAGCACATCAAAGGCCTCGCCCTTGGCGATGCGTTGTTTGAGCTGTTCGGCCTCTTCCGAGGTTTTCACCAGAATATGGCGGGCTTGAGCTTTCATGGGGCAAGTACCTTGGAACGGTGGTGTCGGCGGGGCGCGATTATGCCTGATATCCGTGTGGATGGCGGAGCATGTGGCGAATCTTGCCCGCCAACTGTTCGATGGAAAAGGGTTTGGCCAGCAGGTCCATGCCCTCATCGAGAAAGCCCTGGCGTTCGCCGGCTTTTTCCGCGTAGCCGGTCATGAACAGCACTTTGAGGCCGGGACGATACTGGCGAGCGATTTCCGCCAACTGTCGACCGTTCATGCCAGGCAGTCCGACATCGGTCACCAGCAAGTCGATGCGCAGGTTCGACTCCAGCAGCGGCAGGGCGGTCTTGCCGTCCTGGGCTTCGTGGGTGGTGTAGCCCAGTTCATTCAGCACATTGAGCACCAGCATGCGCACGGCCGGGTCGTCTTCGACCAGCACCACTGATTCCCCCGCCGCGGCGAAAGTGCCGCTCAGGTTCTGGGCCTCGGCTGCGGCCTGTTGGGGCGCGTTGTGCAGGCGGGGCAAATACAGGCGCACGGTGGTGCCCTGGCCCTGCTCGCTGCTGAGGGTCACGTGGCCGCCCGATTGCTGGGCAAACCCATAAATCATCGACAGCCCCAGCCCGGTGCCCTGGCCAATGGGCTTGGTGGTGAAGAAAGGGTCGAAGGCCTTGGCCAGCACCCGTGAGGACATGCCCGACCCATTGTCCCGCACCCCCAGCATCACATAGTCGCCGGCCTTGACCGGCTCGAGGGTGCTGATATCGCTGCCGTCCAGGTAACTGTTGGCGGTTTCGATCAGCAATTTTCCGCCCCCCGGCATGGCGTCACGGGCGTTGATCACCAGGTTGAGCAGGGCGTTTTCCAGTTGCCCGACATCGGTGTTGACGGGCCAGACCTCGGGGGCCAGGTCGAATGTCAGTTCGATGTGCTCGCCCTTGGTCCGGTGGATCAACTCTTCGAGCGAATGCACCAGAGTGTTGGGGTTCAGTGGCTGGCGGTCCAGCGATTGCCGGCGGGAGAACGCCAGCAGCCGGTGGGTCAGGGCCGCCGCGCGATTGGCCGATGAGACGGCGGCATCGGCAAACCGTCCGATCTCGTCGATGCGGCCGTCGGCGATGTAGCGCTGCATCAGGTCGAGACTGCCGATGATCCCGGTGAGCATGTTGTTGAAGTCGTGGGCGATGCCGCCCGTGAGCTGGCCGACGGCTTCCATTTTCTGGGCATGACGCAATGCGTCTTCGGCTCGCTCGCGCTCGAACATTTCGCTTTGCAGGCGCTGGTTGAGTTCGGCCAGGGCCTTGGTGCGCTTGTCGACCCGTTCCTCGAGGGTTTCATTGAGGTTGCGCAGGGCCTCCTCGGTCTGTCTGCGCTCGGTTTCGTCGATCACGAAAATGTAGAAACCGTTGACCGCGCCGTCGGGACCGAAGCGCGGCAGGTATTTCATCAGCGAGTAACGGGGGCGGCCGTCGCGGTGCGGTGAGTAGGCCTCGAAACTGCAGGCTTTGCCGGCCAGCGCGGCGTCGATGTGCTCGACCCGGGTGGCATAGATATCGTCGCCGAGGATCTCGAGGATGGTCTTGCCGTACAGCTCCTGCGGGGTCATGCCGTACCAGTCCAGGTACGCACTGTTGTTCAGGCGAAAGCGCTGTTCGTGGTCGACGTAGCCGATCAGTACCGGCATGGCATTGATGATCAGTTGCAGCTCGGTCTGGCTTTGGCGCAGCGCCTGTTCGGTGCGCTTGCGCTCGGTCAGGTCCAGTGCGGCACCGAGAAAGCGCAGCGGGCGGCCATGGTGATCCTTGTAGCAACGCCCCCGGGCAAACACCCAGCGCACCTCGCCATCGGCCTGCAACAGCCGGTATTCCTCGGCGTACTCGGTGCCGTGGGTGATGCAGTGCTTGATGCTGCGGGTGATCATGGCCCGGTCTTCGGGGTGCACGCCGTGCAGGTATTCGGTAATGGGCAACTGGCCGGCCTGGGTCGGATCGACACCATGCAGTTGGGCAAAGTGGGCGTCGGCAATGAAACGGTCGTCGCCAATGTCCCAGTCCCAGGTACCCACCGCATCGGTGGCGGCCAGGGCCAGTTGCAGGCGCTGCTCGGTGTCCTGCTGGGCCTTGAGGCTGGCTTCCGAGCGCTGCTTGAGCTCCAGGGCGATGCGTCGCCGCTCGTTGGTTTCGATGGCGGTGACGAGGATCCCGGCGACCTGCCCGCGCTCGTCGCGAATCGGGCTGTAGGTCAGGTCCAGCCAGAAGTCTGCTTCATGGTCATCGCGTTGCAGGCTGAAGCGCTGCTCGCTGTAGGCGCGTACCTGGCCCTGCAGCACGGCACTGTAGATGGGCGTGGTGAAATCCTCGAGCTCGGGCCACGTCAGGTGCGTGGGTTGTCCGAATGCCTGCGGATGCTTGTTGCCGGCCAACAGGGCGAATCCGTCGTTGTAGATCTGTGACAGCTCAGGTCCCCAGAGCAACAGCATGGGCATGGGCGAGTGAATCACGATATCCACCGCGGTGCGCAGGCTCTGCGGCCAATGGCTGGCAGCCCCTAGCGGGCTTTGTGACCAGTCGAGTCGGGCAATCAGGGCCTGGGCGTCGCCGGTAGGGGGTCGGTTCATCAAGGGCTCCTGCGTCGAGTCGGTTATTGCGTGGTGAAGAAGTAGACGCCGGAACGGCTGAAAAGTCCCATGGGTGAGAGGATTTCGTTACAGGCACCGCAGAAGCGCCTGAGTCAGGGCTGGCAAACACAGGCCCCGGGCGAGCTTGCTTGCTCGCCCGGGGCTGCATAGCAGCCCCAAAACCAGTCACCGGGTTTATCTGAAAGACTGCAGTCGTCATGTTGGCAGCGTCACACCCGCAATTCCGGGCGATCACGAAACTGCTCCAGGGCTTCGGGGTTGGCCAGCGCGTCGGTGTTTTTCACCGGCTGCCCGTGCACGACGTTTTTCACCGCCAACTCGACCACCTTGCCACTGATGGTGCGCGGAATATCGTCGACCCTGAGGATTTTCGCCGGCACATGGCGAGGCGTGGTGTTGGCGCGGATGACCTGACGAATCTGCTGCTCCAGTGCTTCGTCCAGCTCCACGCCGTCACGCAGGCGCACGAACAGCACCACGCGCACGTCGTCCTGCCATTGCTGGCCGATGGCGACGCAATCGAGCACCTGGTGGACCTTTTCCACTTGCCGGTAGATTTCCGCGGTGCCGATCCGCACCCCGCCCGGGTTGAGCACCGCGTCGGAACGACCGTGGATCAACCAGCCACCGTGGGCAAGCTCTTCGGCGTAGTCGCCCTGGGCCCAGACACCGGGGAACTGGCTGAAATAGGACGCACGCAGCCTTTCCTGCTGCGGGTCATGCCAAAAGCCGATGGGCATCGCCGGGAAGTGTCGAGTGCAGACCAGTTCGCCTTTCTCGCCGATGACCCGCTGGCCGGCGTCGTTCCAGACCTCGATGGCCATGCCCAGGCCCTTGCCCTGCATTTCGCCCCGGCGCACTGGCAATACCGGGTTGCCGGCCACGAAGCAGGACACGATGTCCGTGCCGCCGGACATGGATGACAGGCACAGGTCGCTTTTGATCTCGCGATACACGTAGTCAAAGCTCTGCGGCGACAGCGCCGAACCTGTGCAGAGTACCGCCTTGAGACTGCCAAGGCGGTGACTCAGGCGCGGCTGGATGTCGTTGCTTTCCAGGGTGGCCAGGAACTTGGGGCTGGTGCCGAAAACGCTGATGGATTCCTCGTCGATCAGGTCGATCAGGCGTTGTGGTTGCGGGTGGAAGGGCGAGCCGTCGTACAGCACGATGCTGCTGCCGACCGCCAGGGCCGAGACCAGCCAGTTCCACATCATCCAGCCACAGGTGGTGTAGTAGAACAGCCGGTCGTCAGGGCCCAGGTCAACGTGCAGGCCGTGTTCCTTGACGTGTTGCAGCAACACGCCGCCGGCACTGTGGACGATGCATTTCGGCACGCCGGTGGTGCCGCTGGAGTAGAGGATGTACAGCGGATGGGCGAAGGGCACCGCGACGAACTCGGGCTCGCCACCGGCCTGATAAAAACCGTCCCACAGCGCTACCCGGGCCTGGGTCTTGTAGTCTCCGATGCGTGCCTCTGGCCGGGCGTACGGCACGATGATCAGATGCTGCAGCGACGGCAGGCGCTCAAGGATTTCGTTGACCTTGAGCGTCTGGTCGATGGTCTTGCCGGCATAGCGGTAGCCGGCGCAGGTGATCAGTACTTTCGGCTCGATCTGGCCGAAACGGTCGACCACGCCGTGGGTGCCGAAGTCCGGCGACGAACAGGACCAGATCGCGCCCAGGCTGGTGGTGGCCAGCATGCCGACCAGGGTCTGCCAGGTGTTGGGCATGCACGCCGCCACCCGGTCACCGAGGCCGACACCGGCTGCCTGCAGGTTTTTTTGCAGACCGGCCACATGCTGAGCGAGGTCGGCATAACTCAGTTGTTCGCGCTGGCCATCTTCGCCGAGGGCGATCACCGCCACGGCGCTGTCGCGACGACGCAGCAGGTGTTCGGCAAAGTTTAGCGTTGCGTCGGGAAACCATTGGGCATCGGGCATCTGCGCACCTTCACGCAACACCGCGCTGGGCGCCTGGCGGAAGGTGATCGCGAAGAAGTCGACAATGGCCTGCCAGAAGTCTGCACGCCGGTCGATGCTCCACTGGTGCAGGGCCGGGTAGTCGGCGAGGGCCAGGCGGTACTGCTGATTGCAGAAGCGCCGGAAGGCATCCATGCGGGTCTTGCCGATACGTTCGGCGCTGGGTTGCCAGAGTATGTCGGACATGATTGGCCTCTTGTTCTTATGACTGCACATGCGTTGCTTTCCCGGATCGTTCCCACGCTCCCGCGTTGGAGTGCCTCAGCGGACGGCGAGCGTGGAAACGATCGTCACGGGTTATATTTTACTGCGCCAACCACCCGCCATCGATGTTCCATGCCGCGCCGCGCACCTGGCTGCCGGCTTCGCTGCACAGGAACAACACCAGTTCTCCCAACTGCGGTGGGGTGACGAACGCCAGGGATGGCTGCTTCTCGGCCAGCAGGTCACGCTGCGCCTGCTGTGGGTCGATGCCGGTGGCGGCGCGGTCGTCGATCTGCTTCTGGACCAACGGAGTCAATACCCAGCCCGGGCAGATGGCATTGCAGGTGACATTGCTGGTAGCGGTTTCCAGGCCCACCACTTTGGTCAGGCCAATCACCCCATGCTTGGCGGCGACGTAAGCGGCCTTGCCCACCGAACCCACCTGGCCGTGCACCGAGGCGATGTTGACGATCCGCCCCCAGCCCTTGGCGCGCATGCCCGGCAGGCTCAGGCGGGTGCTGTGGAACACCGACGACAGGTTGATCGCGATGATCGAATCCCAGCGCTCCACGGGGAAGTCTTCCACGGTGGACACGTGCTGGATGCCGGCGTTGTTCACCAGAATGTCGACGCCGCCGAATTCCCGTTCGGCGTAGGCGATCATCTCGGCGATTTGCGCCGGGTCGCTGACGTCGGCGGGGTGATGGCCAACCTTGCCGCCGAACTGGCCGACCTCGGCGATCACCCCTGAGGCATCGCCGAAGCCGTTGAGGATCAGGTTGGCGCCAGCCTTGGCCAGACTCAGCGCAATGCCCAGCCCGATGCCGCTGGTGGAGCCGGTGACCAGTGCGGTTTTGCCCGAAAGAGTTGTCATGAGTGCCTCACACAATGCCGGTGGCATAGAAAGTAGCGATGACGACGAAGACCGCCAGCGTCTTGATCAGCGTAATACAGAAAATGTCTTTGTAAGCCTGGCGGTGGGTCAGGCCGGTCACCGCCAGCAGGGTGATCACCGCGCCATTGTGCGGCAGGGTGTCCATGCCGCCGCTGGCCATGGAGGCCACCCGGTGCAGCACTTCCAGCGGAATGTTTGCGGCATGGGCCGCGGCGATGAAGTCATTGGCCATGGCGGCCAGCGCGATGCTCATGCCGCCCGAGGCGGAGCCGGTGATGCCGGCCAACAAGGTCACGGTGATTGCTTCGTTGACCAGTGGGTTGGGAATGCTTTTGAGCCAGTCGGCCAGTACCAGGAAGCCTGGCAGGGAGGCGATGACCGCGCCGAAGCCGTACTCCGAGGCGGTGTTCATCGCCGCCAGCAAGGAGCCGCTGACCGCGCTTCTGCTGCCTTCGGCCAGTTTGCCGCGGATTGCCTGAAAGCCGAACGCCAGGACCATCAGGATGCCCACCAGCAACGCTGCCTGCACGGCCCAGATGGCGGTGAGCTTGGCGATTTCGGTGGTCACCGGCGCGGCCATGCCCGGCAGGCTCAGGCTATGGGTCTTGCCGTACCACTGGGGAATCCAGTGGGTGAACAGCAGGTTCATGAGGCCCACCGCCAGCAGCGGTGACAGGGCGAGCCAGGGGTTGGGCAGCTTGAGGTCTTCGGCGGTTTCCGGCTCGTTGCGCAGGTCGGAGCCATAGCCTTCACCGTTGCGCTGGGCCTTGTTGCGCTGGCGCTGGAGGAACAGCATGCCGGCGCAGAACACGAAAATCGTGCCGATCACACCCAGCCAGGGCGCGGCCCAGGCGGTGGTGTTGAAGAAGGTACTGGGGATGATGTTCTGGATTTGCGGGGTGCCAGGCAAGGCATCCATGGTGAACGAAAAGGCGCCGAGGGCGATGGTCGCCGGGATCAGCCGCTTCGGGATGTTGCTCTGGCGGAACATCTCCGCGGCAAACGGATACACCGCGAACACCACCACAAACAGGGAGACGCCGCCGTAGGTGAGCAGGGCGCAGACCAGCACAATCACCAGCATGGCCTGGCGGGTGCCGAGCAGGCGAATGGCCGCCGCCACGATCGAGCGCGAGAAACCCGACAGCTCGATCAACTTGCCGAACACCGCGCCGAGCAGGAACACCGGGAAATACAGTTTGATGAAACCGACCATTTTCTCCATGAACACCCCGGTGAAGGCAGGCGCAACGGCGGAAGGGTCGGTGAGCAGTACCGCGCCAAGGGCGGCAATCGGAGCGAAGAGGATAACGCTGTAGCCACGGTAAGCAGCGAGCATCAGCAGCGCGAGGGCTGCCAAGGCAATGATCACACTCATGGTGTGTCTCCTGGGATTGTTATTTTTTTTGGGTGTAGCAGGTGTGAAAGGCGCTATAGCGGGTTTTGTGCCATGTTTTTAAGCTGTTGATTTGTAAGGGAAATAAACCTGATTGGAGATGTTTTATTTATTTTTGTCTCTGATCCGAGACAGGTGGGGTGTTCGAACCCTTGGTGCAGGCCAGCCCTCTGCGACCGGAGCTTCATTGATTTTGCTTGGGGGAGGGCGTGGAGTGGGCCGCCCGCGATGAGCGCGGGGCGCTGAAACAAGCAGTCCCGTTTTATAGACTCAAGTCTCGTTATTGAGACTCGGCAACCCCCAATGCCAGCATTTTCTTGTACAGCGTCGAACGTCCCAGCCCCAGGCGTGCCGCCGCGTCGGTCACCTTACCGCCGCATTGCGCCAGCGTGCTTTCAATCAATTGGCGGTCAAACCGCTCGCGGGCGGCGCTGAAGGTTTCATGGGCAAGTGGCGCAGTCGCCGCCAGGGCAGTGCGTGGCACGGGAACCAGGCCACCGATTGCGGCGCGGATTTCGTCGGCATCCAGGATCAGGTCATCGCTGAGCAGCGCCGCCCGTTCCAGCACGTTGCGCAGTTCGCGAATATTGCCTGGCCAGGCGTGTTGCCCCAGTAGCGCCAAGGCCTGCTGGTCGAGTTCATGCTGGCTGCGCAGTTCTTCGAGAATGGCTTCGCTCAGGGCCGGCAGGTCGTCGAGACGCTCGCGCAGTGGCGGTACCTGAATCGGCAGGACATTGAGGCGGTAATACAGGTCGGCGCGGAACTCACCGCGCTTGATCGCCGCCTCAAGGTCGGTGGAGGTCGCGGCGATGACCCGCACATCGCTCTGGATCATTTCGTTGGAGCCCACCGGTTCGAATTCCTTCTCCTGCAATACCCGCAGCAGTTTGCTTTGCAGTGGCAGTGGCATGTCGCCGATTTCGTCGAGAAACAGGGTACCGCCCTGGGCGATCTGCAATTTGCCGGAGCGGCCCTTGCGGTCGGCACCCGTGAAGGCACCGGGGGCGGTGCCGAAAAACTCGGCCTCCAGCAGGGCCTCGGGAATGGCCGCGCTGTTGATGCTGACAAAGGCTTTGTGGGCCCGTGGCGAGGCGCTGTGAATGGCCTGGGCCAGCAATTCCTTGCCGGTGCCGGTTTCGCCCAGCAGCAATACCGGTGACTCGGTGCTGGCGCTGCGGCGGGCGCGGCGCTTGACTTCCAGGCTGGCGGCGCTGGTGCCGATGAAGTGGGCGAAGGTGTACTTGGCCTGGCGAGCACGCAGCAACGAACGGGTGGAGGCCAGCTCTTGCTGCATGCTCAGATAGCGCTTGAGCATCGGCGACAGGCTGCGCAACTCATCGAACAGGGCAAAGCCGATGGCGCCGATCACCGCCCCGGCATCGTCGTGAATCGGCAGGCGCATCACCACCAGCGGCTCCTTGGACGTGTCCTGCATGTCCAGCAAGATCGGGCGGCCAGTGCGTACCACTTCACGCAACAGGCTGCCGGGGATCACGCTTTCACAGGGTTTGCCGATGGCCACCGCGGCCGACTCCAGGCCGAAGCGCCGGGCATAGCGCTCGTTCATCCAGACGATGTTCGCATCACCGTCGACGATGACCGTGCCTTCGCTGGACTGCTCGATGATTTCGAACAACGAGCGGATCGCCAGCAGGCGTACACGCTGGTAGTCCTTGAGGCTGTCGGTGGTGTTCATGGTTTCATTTCCTGACTGTGTATCGTCCATGCGCGCGAAGGCCATGATGGGGTCTGGCGCGATTATGCCCAGCCTGGGTGGGCGGCCGCCAACAGCTCTTTGGTATAGGGGTGTCGGGGCGCATCGAACACCTCATGGCTGGCGCCGCGCTCTACGACTTTGCCGTCCTTGATCACGATCATGTCGTGGGCCAGGGCGCGCACCACCGACAGGTCATGACTGATGAACAGGTAGGTCAGGCCGTGTTTTTCCTGGAGTTGGCGGAGCAGGGCGACCACCTGCTTTTGCACCGTGCGGTCCAGGGCCGAGGTGGGCTCGTCGAGCAGGATCAGCGCCGGTTTCAACACCAGCGCCCGGGCAATGGCGATGCGTTGGCGCTGGCCGCCGGAGAATTCGTGGGGGTAGCGGTGACGGCTTTGCGGGTCCAGGCCCACTTCCTCGAGGGCCTGGATCACCTGGGCCTCGCATTCGGCGGCGGTGGACTGGCTGTGGACTTCCAGTCCTTCGCTGATGATCTGCGCCACGGACATGCGCGGGCTGAGGCTGCCAAACGGATCCTGGAACACCACCTGCATTTTTTTGCGCCACGGCCGAAGCTGCTTCTGGTTCAGACGGTCCAGGGCCTCGCCCTGAAAGCGAATGCTGCCCTCGGAGTCCAGCAGGCGCAGGATCGCCTGGCCCAGTGTGGATTTGCCCGAACCGGACTCGCCGACGATGCCCAGGGTCTTGCCCCGTTGAATGCTCAGGCTGATGCCATCCACGGCGTGCAACCAGGTCTTGCGTTTGAACAGGCCACCGCCCAGCGGGAAGCGTACGCTCAGGTCGTCGACCTCCAGCACCGCTTCGCGTTCGTCCCGTGGCAAGGCTTCACCTTCGGGTTCCGCATTCAGCAGCACGCAGCTGTAGGGGTGCTGCGGTGCATTGAACAGACGCTCGCAATCGGCCTGTTCGACGATCTCGCCGGCGCGCATCACGCACACTCGCTGCGCGATGCTGCGCACCAGGTTCAGGTCGTGACTGATCAACAGCAACGACATGCCCAGGCGTTGTTGCAGCGACTTGAGCAGCAGCAGAATCTTGCGTTGCACGGTCACGTCCAGCGCGGTGGTCGGCTCGTCGGCGATCAGCAGCTCGGGCTCGCAAGCCAGGGCCATGGCGATCATCACCCGTTGTCGCTGGCCGCCAGAGAGTTGGTGCGGGTAGGCCTTGAGGCGTTCTTCGGGTTTCTGGATGCCCACCAGGTCCAGCAGTTCGAGAATGCGTTTTTGTGCCGCTTTGCCCCCCAGTCCCTTGTGCACCAGCAGGGTCTCGCCGATCTGCTTTTCGATGCTGTGCAGCGGATTGAGGGAAGTCATCGGCTCCTGGAAGATCATCGCGATGCGATCGCCCCGCAGCGAGCGCAGGGTGCCACTGTCGGCGCCCATCAATTCCTGGCCTCGGTAGCGAATACTGCCGGACGACTCGGTGCCGCACTCGGGCAGCAGTTGCAGGATCGAGTGGGCGGTCACCGATTTGCCCGAGCCGGACTCGCCCACCAGCGCCAGGCACTCGCCGGGACGGATGTCCAGGCACAGGTTGCGCACCGCCGCCTGACCACTGAAGGCCACGTTGAGGTCACGGATTTCGATCAGGTTGTCGCTCATATCAACAGTCCGCTGAAAAATGGTGGATCAAGATCGCGGATCAAGATCGTGGATCAAGATCGCGGATCAAACGCATCGCGCAATGCTTCGCCGATGAACACCAGTAACGAAAGAATCAACGCCAGGGTGAAAAACGCCGTCAGCCCCAGCCACGGTGCTTGCAGGTTCTGTTTGCCTTGGCCGATCAACTCGCCCAGCGACGCACTGCCGGCGGGCATGCCGAAGCCGAGGAAGTCGAGGGCGGTGAGGGTCGAGATGGCGCCGGTGAGAATGAACGGCAGGTAGCTCAGGGTGGCGTTCATGGCGTTCGGCAGGATGTGCCGCACGATCACTTTGCGATCCGTCAGGCCCAGGGCGCGTGCGGCCTTGACGTATTCCAGGTTGCGCCCGCGCAGGAACTCGGCGCGCACCACGTCCACCAGCGCCAGCCAGGAAAACAGCGCCATGATCCCCAGCAGCCACCAGAAGTTCGGCTCGACGAAGCCCGACAGGATGATCAGCAGGTACAGCACCGGCAACCCCGACCACACCTCCAGCAAGCGCTGGCCAAGCAGGTCGACCCAGCCGCCGTAGTAACCCTGCAAGGCACCGGCGGCGACACCGATTAGCGCGCTGATGAAGGTCAGGGCCAGGGCGAACAGGATCGACACCCGCGCCCCGAAGATCACCCGCGCCAGCACGTCGCGCGCCTGGTCATCGGTCCCCAGCCAGTTGACGGTCGAGGGTGGGCTCGGCGCCGGTTGGTTGAGGTCGTAGTTCGGTGTGTCGTCACTGAACGGGACCAGCGGGAACAGCATCCAGCCGCCGTCCTGTTTGATCAGTTTCTGCACGTAGTCACTGCGGTAGTCGGCCTGGAACGGCAGTTGCCCGCCGAACTCCTGCTCGGTGTAGCGCTTGAACGCCGGGAAGTACAACGTGTCCTGATAACTGAGCACCAGCGGTTTGTCGTTGGCAATCAACTCGCCGCCGAGGGTCAGCAGGAACAGGCCGATGAACAGCCACAGCGACCACCAGCCACGACGGTTCTTCTTGAAGCGCTCGAAACGACGGCGCGCCAGGGGCGAGAGCTTGAGCATCAGGCGTTCCTCGCGGCGAAGTCGATGCGCGGGTCGACCAGGGTGTAGCACAGGTCGCCGATGAGTTTTATCAGCAAGCCGAAGAGGGTGAAGATGAACAGCGAGCCGAATACCACCGGGTAGTCCCGGGATACGGCCGCTTCGTAGCTCATGCGCCCCAGGCCGTCGAGGGAGAAGATCACCTCGATCAACAAGGAGCCTGCGAAGAACACGCTGATGAAGGCCTGGGGAATGCCCGACACCACCAGTAGCATGGCATTGCGAAACACGTGGCCATAGAGCACCCGGCGCTCGCTCAGGCCCTTGGCGCGAGCGGTCACCACGTACTGGCGGGTGATTTCATTGAGAAACGAGTTTTTGGTCAGGATGGTCAGGGTGGCGAAACCGCCCACCACCAGCGCGGTCACGGGCAGCACCAGGTGCCAGAAGTAGTCGGTGATTTTGCCCAGTGTCGACAACTGGTCGAAGTTCTCCGACACCAGGCCGCGCACCGGGAACCAGTTCAGCGAGGTGCCGCCGGCAAACACCACGATCAGGAACATGGCAAACAGAAAGGCCGGCATCGCATAGCCGATGATGATCGCGGTGCTGGTCCAGACATCAAAGTGGCTGCCGTGATGCACCGCCTTGCGGATGCCCAGGGGGATCGACACCAGGTAGGTGATCAGGGTCGCCCACAGTCCCAGGGAAATGGTCACCGGCATCTTTTCCAGGATCAGGTCGGTCACCGTGGCGCCGCGAAAGAAGCTTTTGCCAAAGTCCAGGCGGGCATAGCTCTTGAGCATCAGCCACAGGCGCTCCACGGCGGGCTTGTCGAAACCGTACTGTTTCTCGATGTCCTTGATCAGTTGCGGGTCCAGGCCTCGGCTGGCCCGTGAGCCATGGCTCACGGCGTCGCCGGTAGCACCGGGGCCGGCACCGCCGATCCCTTGCAAGTGGGCGATGGCCTGCTCGACCGGGCCTCCGGGCGCGGCCTGCACGATCACGAAATTGACCAGCAGGATGATCACCAGGGTGGGAATGATCAGCAGCAAGCGGCGAATGATGTAAGCCAGCATCAATGGGGCCCTCCGGGTTGACTACGCCTGATGCGTTCGGCGGCCATCTGCTCATTGGTCAGCGGGGTCCGGCTCACTTCCCACCAGCTTTCGATGGCGTCGTCATTGCTCGCCTGTACCGCCGGCATGCCAAAACGGTTCCACCAGACCGTCGAGGTGCCGGGCGGGTAGTAGTTGGGAATCCAGTAGTAGTTCCATTGCAATACCCGGTCCAGGGCGCGGGCATGGTGCAGCATGTCGACCTGGGTGGTGGCCTTGACCAGGCCGCTGATCAAGGTGTCGACAGCGGGGTTCTTCAGTGCCATGTAATTGTTGGAGCCTGGGTCGGTGGCCGCCGCCGAACCGAAATAGTTGAACAGTTCGCCCCCGGGGGAGGTGGTGACCGGGAAACCGGTGACGATCATGTCGTAGTCGCGACTCATCAGGCGATTGACGTATTGCGACGAGTCGATCAGGCGGATGTTCAGGCTGATGCCGATTTGCGCCAGGGTGCGCTTGTAGGGCAGCAGCAAGCGGTCCATGCCGTTCTGGCTGATCAGAAAGGTAAAGGCCAGCGGCTCGCCTTCGGCGTTGACCAATTGGTCGCCTTCGGCTTTCCAGCCAGCCTGTTCGAGCAGGGCCAGGGCCTGCAGTTGCTTGTCGCGGATCAGGCCGCTGCCATCGGTCTTCGGTGCTTCGAACACCTGGGTGAAGACTTCATCGGGAATCTGCCCGCGCAGGGGTTCGAGAATCGCCCGCTCACCGGCATCCGGCAACTGCCTGGCGGCCAGCTCAGTGTTGGAAAAAAAGCTCTGCTGGCGGATGTACAGGTCGCGCATCATCTGCCGGTTGCTCCACTCGAAGTCCCAGAGCATTGCCAATGCCTGGCGCACGCGGCGGTCCTTGAACAGGGGATTTTGCAGGTTGAACACAAAGCCCTGGGACGGTTGCGGCGCCTGCCTGGCGAGGTGGGCTTTTTGCAGGCGGCCGTCGCTCAACGCCGGGCTGTCATAGCCGATGGAGTAGCCGGTGGCGGAGAACTCGCGGTTGTAGTCATAGGCGCCCCCGCGCAGGACCTGGCGGGCGACGTCAGTGTCGCCGAAGTACTCGATGCTGAAGTGGTCGAAATTGTACAGGCCACGGCTGACGGGCAGGTCCTTGCCCCACCAGTCGGCGTTGCGTTCGAAGGTAATGCTGCGCCCGGAGTCAATCTTGCTCACGCGGTACGGGCCGCTGCCCAGCGGGGCTTCGTAGCCGCCGCCGTTGGCGAAGTCGCGGGTTTTCCACCAGTGCTCGGGAAACACCGGCAAGGTGGCGATGTCCAGCGGCAAGGTGCGGTTTTCGTTGTTCTTGAAATCGAAGCGCAGGGTGCGCGGCGATTCGACTTCGACGCCTTTGACGTCGGCGAATTGTGTGCGGTAGCGCAGGCTGCCCTGGGTCATCAGCAGGTCGAAGGTGTAGCGCACATCCTCGGCGGTAATGGGCGTGCCATCGGCGAAGCGCGCCTTGGGGTTCAGGTAGAAGCGCAACCACAAGCCATCGTCGGCGCGCTCCATCTTTTCCGCGACCAGCCCGTACACGGTGTAGGGCTCATCCAGTGAGCGCTGAGCCAGGGGCGAATAAATCATCCCGTCGAGCTGGGACACGCCAATGCCTTTGTCGATGTACGGCAAGACGTGGTCGAAACGCCCGATTTCGATGGCCGAGCGCCGCATGCTGCCACCCTTGGGCGCCTGCGGGTTGGCGTAGGCGAAATGACTGAAGTTGGCGGGGTACCTGGCCGGTTCGCCGTAGACGGTCAAGGCGTGTTGAGGCGCCGCGTTCACGACGCCAGCACTCAAGAGCAAGGCCAGAACCGTGAAAATCAATGAGGGGAAAGCCAGTCGCATTGTCAGCCTTGAGCGCCGGGTGATCGGTGGTTCAATTTGTACGCTAGCTGTGCGTGACTCGCCAGCCAATCTCATTCGTTACATGCGCAACGGCCCACCAAAAGGCGGGCCGTTGTTTAACGCATTCGCAGGTGATCAGTCCTGACGGCTGGTCACTTCCAGCAGGTGGTAGCCGAACTGGGTCTTGACCGGGCCCTGTACGGTGTTGACCGGTGCGCTGAAGACCACGGTGTCGAATTCCTTGACCATCTGGCCTGGACCGAACGAACCCAGGTCACCGCCCTGGCGGCTGGAAGGGCAAGTGGAGTTGGTTTTGGCAACTTCAGCGAAATCAGCGCCGGCTTCGATCTGCGCCTTGAGTTCGTTGCACTTGGCTTCGCTGGCAACCAGGATGTGACGGGCAGTGGCTTTGGCCATGGGGAAATCTCCAATCTATGTTCAATAAAGTGCTGAGCCTACCGGATTCAGTGGTCTATTTCTTGTCAATCTGGTGATTGATTCGGTGTCGCCTTGCCGTCGGTCGAAAACCAACGCTCGATCCCCTCAGAGGCCGATGCGTTTCAGGCGTTCGGCGTGCTCCACGTACAACCCCACCGGGTCGACGCCAGTGCGCACCAGACCTGCCGTCTGGTTGATGCTGTCCATGTGGTCCATGGGATGGTCGGAGCGCAGGACCGTGCCCAGGTGCGAACTGTAGCGTCCGACCATGCCATCGTTCTGCTGCGCCTCGCGGGTGAAGAAACCGGAAAAGCCGCGACAGAAGACGTGCAGCGGATCAAGGGCATTGATCCCTTCAGCTAGCAGATTGCCCTGCAGTATGCCGCTCCAGGAATAGTAGCGAACACCATTGACCTGCTCATCCCCCTGGCCGCCCCAGGTATCTGGCAGACCCTGCGGGTATTTGGCATTGAAGGCGGCAACCCCTTCAGTGGTCAGCGCGTTGAGCGCGGTCAGGGCGTTCTGCGGGATGTTCGGTTGGCCACTGGCAAAACGCAGGAACTCGACAAACAAGGTCGAGGCGGCCACGGCAATCTGTTCGGGCAAGCGTCCCGGGGTCAAGGCCTTGCGCAGGCAGTCGGCCAGTTCCGAGCCGTGGTTCGGCCCGCTGACCGAGGTCACCGAGGCGACCTGCTGCGGCACGGTGGCTGCTGCATAGCGTGCCGCCAGTGCGCCCTGGCTATGGCCGATCAGGTTGACCTTGCTTGCACCGGTGCCTGTCAGCACCCGCTCGATCTGGGCCAGCAATTGCTGGCCACGGACTTCATTGCTGTGAGTGGCCGAGAGGTAGGGGATGTACACGTGGGCGCCAGCGTTCCTGAGCGCCTGCCGGATACCGTGGAACATTTCGAGTTTG
Source organism: Pseudomonas sp. Irchel s3a18 (assembly GCF_900187535.1). Taxonomy (NCBI): domain Bacteria; kingdom Pseudomonadati; phylum Pseudomonadota; class Gammaproteobacteria; order Pseudomonadales; family Pseudomonadaceae; genus Pseudomonas; species Pseudomonas sp. Irchel s3a18. Next base: position 93,408 of record NZ_FYDV01000005.1, read on the forward strand.
CCGATGCGGTTGAATCCGAAGAGACCGTGGACCAGCATGATGGGGTATTGCGTGTCTGCATTCCGTTGCATACGCGTGCCTCTATTCCGTAAGTTCGGGAGGGATGTTCACGGCCTCACTCTAATGCAGGTGAGTAGCGGATCGATGTACGAAAAAGCCGCTATCCGTTGTTGAAAGCGGAATTTAACTACAAGGAAAAATCAGGAGTGAAGGCACTGCTCGCAGCGTCCGCCGTTACGCAATGGTCGGCGCAACGGCAGTCGAGCGAGGTCGCTTCAGGCGCTCGCCGGGTGGCCGGATTCACGCAGCCTCAGGCTGGCACTGCGCAGCAACTGCTCGGTCGCGTCCCAGCCCAGGCAGCCGTCCGTCACCGACACGCCGTAGCGCAGCGACGGGCTCAAGGGCTGGCAGCCTTCGAACAGGTGGCCTTCGATCATCATGCCGATCAGTGCGCGATTGCCGTTCAGGCGTTGCTCAAGCACGTCATTGAATACCACCGGTTGGCGCAAAGGGTCCTTGCCACTGTTGGCGTGGCTGCAATCGACCATGATGCGCGAGGCCATTTTCAGCGTCTGCAGGTCCGCCTGCAGGTGCGCGACATTCTGGCGGTCGTAGTTGGGGCCGCGGTGGCCGCCGCGCAGTACCAGGTGAGTGTCGGGGTTGCCCTGGGTCTGAATGATTGCCGGGTGCCCCTGGCTGTCGACGCCGAAGTGCCGGTGCGGATGAGCGGCCGAGCGCATGGCATCGGTGGCCACGCCAACGCCGCCGTCGGTACCATTCTTGAAGCCGACCGGGATGCCCAGGCCGCTGGCCATTTCCCGATGGATCTGCGATTCGGTGGTGCGTGCGCCGATGGCGACCCAGCTGAGCAGGTCGTCGAAGTAGCTGGCGGCCATGGGTTGCAGCAGTTCAGTGGCGATGGGCAAGCCCAGGCGCAGCATTTCACGCATCAACTCGCGCGAGAGCGTCAGGCCACCGACCATGTCGTCACTGCCGTCCAGGCGGGGGTCGTAGGCCAGGCCTTTCCAGCCGACCGTGGTGCGGGGTTTTTCGACGTAGGCGCGCATCACGATGAGCATTTCACCGCTGACGTCGGTGGCGAGTCGGGCGAGCTTTTCAGCGTATTCCAGGGCTGATTGCGGATCGTGGATGGAGCAGGGGCCGACGACGACCAGCAGACGGCTGTCTTCACCTTGCAAAATGGCGCGGACCGCTTGGCGGTGGGCGGCGACTTGCGCCGTCAGGGCATTGTTCAGTGGCAATTGCTGTTTGAGTTGCAATGAGCTGGGCAGGCGCTGGGTCAGCGTTTCATTGGCAGGGCTCAGGGTGGACAGCGGCAGAGCAGAGAGGGATGCGTTCATGTTCGGGCTTCCTGGGCTGGCGGCGGGTTCTGTCCCGCGCGCTCGGCCCTACTGGGGTGTTCGACAATTGGCCGGATTGGCCTGGCGTGTGTGCTTGCCACCGGTGGGTGACCGATCGGAGGCGGCAGGCTGTCCCGATCGGAGGCTGGTAAATCGCCAGGCGGAAAAACTGTCGTAACGGTAATAAGTGGCGTAGTTCATGTCGTAATTCCTTGAAGTCAGTGATGTCGCTAAAAAGGTGTGGCGCTAAAAAACAAAACCCCCGGTCGGGAGGCCGACCGGGGGTTGAGAACTCTCTGGCAGGCGACCCCTTGAGTAGTGGCCGCCGTGTGGGTATCAGGCGCGCCAGTGGCTAAACCAATACCCAAAATAAAAGCTTGCCGGCGCACAGACGTGATTCACCCGGGCAGCCGCAACCGAGCGCTGGGCGCTGGCGAGATGAAGCTGTGAAGGGGAATGCAACATGATCTGTCTCCGATGAATGCGCCGAGCTTACTTGAGGCGGGCACGCAGATTCAATCAGAAATTACTATCGATCCAACGTCCTGTCGCTATGGCTTAAGTCGCGCAACGCTTTGTGACAGACTCGGGGTTTGCCACGTGACACTTTTCCAGGGAAAGCAGGGATGACAACGCTGACTATCGCCGCGGCTCAATCGATCTCCATGGCCGGAGATCTCCAGGCCAATATTGCGCGGCATCAACACTTGATCCAGGCCGCTGCCGAGCACGGCGTGCAACTGCTGGTGTTTCCCGAACTGTCACTGACCGGCTATGAGCGCGGGCTGGCGGCGGAACTGGCGATCGCCCCGCACTCCACGGTGTTGCAACCGCTGCGCGATCTGGCGCGGGAAGTGGGGGTGACGGCGGTGGTGGGCATGCCGATCCGGTTGTCGGTCGATGGGCCGGTACTGATCGGTGCGCTGGTGCTGGCGGCCGATGGCTCCCTGGGGGTCTACAGCAAGCAGCATTTGCACCCCGGCGAAGAGGTGGCGTTTGCGCCGGGCTCGGGTGGCTCGCTGCTGACCATGGCTGACGATCGGGTCGCGCTGGCGGTCTGTGCCGATTTTTCCCATGCCAGTCATGCCGCCGAGGCGGCGAACAACGGTGCGAACATTTATGCCGCCGGGGTGTTGATCACCCCGGGCGGCTATGGGGCCGATGCCGCACAGCTCCAGGGCTATGCGGGCGAGCATTCGATGGTGGTGCTGATGGCCAATCACGGCGGTGCAACCGGTGGCTGGGAGTCGGCGGGGCGCAGTGCTATCTGGGCGGCGGACGGTTCGCTGCTTGCGGCGGACCCGGGTGTCGGCGAGTCATTGGTGATTGCGCGCCGAACGGCGGGTCTGTGGAGCGGGGCGGTGGTTCCGGTGCACAGTGCCTGAGCCGGCGGCAAGGGGGCTGGCGCTGCGGTTGGCCACGGCGCAGCATTTGCCTTTTGCGAGAGACCTGACGCGGCGGTCCATGCTTGCCTATTACATCCGTCATGACCTGCTTTGGCTCGATGAGGCCTTCGATGTCGCCTGGACCGGCCGGGAAAACTGGCTGATTTGCCAGGATTCAGCGGTGCTGGGGTTTGCCAGCCTGAGTCGCGATTCGAAGGCGCTGTACGTCCGCGAGTTGCACGTTGTCGAGGCATCGCGCGGGCAGGGCATCGGTACCTGGGCGCTGGGTCAGGTTTTTTCCAGGGCTTGCCAGGAGTCACGTCCAGCGCTGCGCCTGACGGTGTTCGAGGACAACCCGGCGCAGGCGCTTTACTTGCGCCTGGGACTGCAGCAAGTCGGGCGGGATGCCTGCTTCCTGAGGATGGAGCGCCGATGCCTGCGCTGAAATGTCTGCAAGGCCCTTAACTCAAGCCTTCCAAGATGTATTGAAACTGTTTAAATAACAGCTTGCTGCTAGGTCTGGCGGATCCTTTTTGCTAAGGTGTTCGGCAATCAATAAGAACATATCGCGGGGTGTCTGCTTGATTAGGGTGCTAGTAGTCGATGACCATGATCTCGTTCGTACAGGTATTACACGAATGCTGGCTGACATCGATGGCCTGCAAGTAGTCGGCCAAGCAGAGTCGGGGGAGGAATCCCTGCTCAAGGCGCGTGAGCTGAAACCCGATGTGGTCCTGATGGACGTCAAGATGCCTGGCATCGGTGGCCTTGAAGCCACCCGCAAGCTGTTGCGCAGCCATCCGGACATCAAGGTCGTGGCAGTGACCGTGTGCGAGGAAGACCCTTTTCCTACGCGGCTGTTGCAAGCCGGCGCGGCGGGTTACCTGACCAAGGGCGCCGGCCTCAATGAAATGGTGCAGGCGATTCGCCTGGTATTCGCCGGCCAGCGCTACATCAGCCCGCAGATTGCCCAGCAACTGGCCATCAAGTCGTTCCAGCCCAGCAATGATTCGCCCTTCGATGCGCTGTCGGAGCGGGAAATCCAGATCGCCCTGATGATTGTCGGCTGCCAGAAGGTCCAGATCATTTCCGACAAACTTTGCCTGTCACCCAAGACCGTGAATACCTATCGCTATCGCATTTTCGAAAAGCTTTCGATCAGCAGTGATGTTGAGCTGACACTGTTGGCGGTGCGTCACGGCATGGTCGACGCCAGCCTCTGACAATGACCGAGCCGTTTGATCCCAGCGCCTTTCTCTCGACCTGCAGTGGGCGCCCGGGTGTGTATCGCATATTCGACAGCGATGCGCGCCTGCTTTACGTGGGCAAAGCCAAGAACCTGAAGAAGCGCCTGGCGAGTTACTTCCGCAAGACTGGCCTGGCGCCCAAGACCGCCGCGCTGGTTGGTCGTATCGCCCAGGTCGAAACCACCATCACCGCCAATGAAACCGAAGCGCTGCTGCTCGAGCAGACGCTGATCAAGGAATGGCGGCCGCCCTATAACATCCTGCTGCGGGACGACAAGTCCTACCCCTATGTCTTCCTGTCGGACGGCGCATTTGCGCGCCTGAGCATTCATCGCGGGGCGAAAAAGGCCAAGGGCAAGTATTTCGGGCCTTACCCCAGCGCGGGGGCCATTCGTGAAAGCCTCAGCCTGCTGCAAAAGACCTTCTTCGTTCGCCAGTGTGAAGACAGCTACTACAAGAACCGTACGCGGCCTTGCTTGCAGTATCAGATCAAGCGCTGCAAGGCACCCTGTGTCGGCCTGGTGACGCCCGAAGCCTATGCCGAGGATGTGCGGCACTCGGTGATGTTCCTCGAGGGCCGCAGCAACGCGCTCGCGGACGAACTGTCGGCGGGGATGGAGCAGGCGGCCAGTACCCTGGACTTCGAACGGGCGGCCGAACTGCGTGACCAGATCGCCTTGCTGCGCCGGGTGCAGGACCAGCAGAGCATGGAAGGTGGCACGGGTGACGTCGACGTGGTGGCGGCGTTCACCAACCCGGGAGGCGCCTGCGTGCACCTGATCAGTGTGCGTGGTGGCCGGGTACTGGGCAGCAAGAACTTTTTCCCGCAGGTGGGTATTGAAGAAGACGTGGCCGAGGTCATGGCGGCGTTTCTTGGACAGTATTACATCAGCAGTCCCGAGCGGGACTTGCCGAGCGAGCTGATCGTCAACGTGGTCCATGACGACTTCCCGACCCTGATCGAGGCCATTCATGGGCTGCGCGGTCGCGAATTGACCATCAGCCACAGGGTACGCGGTACCCGGGCGCGCTGGCAGCAGTTGGCGGTGACCAATGCCGAGCAGGCCCTGGGCGCGCGCTTGGCCAATCGTCAGCATGTGGCCGAACGGTTCGAGGCCCTGGCACAAGTGCTCGACCTCGATGAACCGCCCCAGCGGCTGGAGTGCTATGACATCAGTCACTCCAGCGGTGAAGCAACAGTGGCTTCCTGCGTGGTGTTCGGCCCGGAAGGGCCGTTGAAGTCCGACTACCGTCGCTACAATATCGAAGGCGTCACGCCAGGGGACGATTACGCGGCGATGCACCAGGCGCTGACCCGACGCTTCAGCAAACTCAAGGACGGCGAGGGCAAGTTGCCGGACATTTTGCTGGTGGACGGCGGCAAGGGCCAGTTGTCGATGGCCCGCGATGTGCTCAATGAACTGGCCGTTCCCGACCTGATTCTGCTGGGCGTGGCCAAGGGCGCCACCCGCAAGGCCGGATTCGAAACGCTCTACCTGAATGACGCCGCCCACGAATTTACCTTGCGCGGGGATTCGCCGGCGTTGCATCTTATCCAGCAGATCCGCGACGAAGCCCACCGCTTTGCGATCACCGGGCACCGGGCGCGACGCGGGAAAACCCGCCGTACCTCAACGCTGGAAGGGATCGCGGGAGTAGGGCCGACCCGGCGCCGGGACCTGTTGAAACATTTTGGTGGATTGCAGGAGCTGTCTCGTGCAAGCATCGACGAGATCGCTAAAGCACCTGGGATCAGTAAAAAGCTTGCAGAGTTGATTTATGCAAACCTGCACAGCGAGTAGAATGCCAACTCACCTCGTAGCCAGTTGTGCCGATGAATATCCCTAATCTGATCACCGTTCTGCGCGTCCTGCTTATCCCGATCTTCATTCTGCTGTTCTATTTGCCGTATCACTGGAGCTACATCGCCTCGAGTTCAGTCTTCGCATTTGCTGCCGCGACCGACTGGCTGGACGGTTATCTGGCCCGTCGGCTGGAGCAGAGCACACCGTTCGGGGCGTTTCTCGACCCGGTGGCAGACAAGCTGATGGTCGCCGTGGCCCTGGTGTTGCTGGTACAGGAACATGCCAACCTGTGGCTGACACTCCCCGCAGCCGTCATCATTGGCCGCGAAATCGTCATCTCCGCCCTGAGGGAGTGGATGGCCGAGCTGGGAGCACGGGCACAAGTCGCCGTGTCGAACCTGGGCAAATGGAAAACCGCCGCGCAAATGCTGGCGCTGGTGATCCTGTTGGCCAACCCGTCGGACTTCAGTTTCTGGGTACTGGTGGGCTATGTCTTGCTGATGGTATCGGCAGGCCTGACCTTGTGGTCCATGGTGCAGTACCTGAGCGCCGCCTGGCCGCATCTGAAAACCGATGTGGAAAAGAAATAAAAGTTTTTTGAATCAAGGGGTTGACGCGTAATCTATTTTCTATAGAATACGCCACACCAAGACGCGGGAATAGCTCAGTTGGTAGAGCACGACCTTGCCAAGGTCGGGGTCGCGAGTTCGAGTCTCGTTTCCCGCTCCAAATATACAAAAACGCCACTCAATAGAGTGGCGTTTTTGTTTGTGCGCGATTTGTAGGCATCAGCCTGCAAATTTCAGTTATCACCGTTCTCCAGGTATTAGACGAGAGCAAATCGATCAAAGAGATGGACCCGCCACAACAGCGGGTCCGAAGGTGGATCAGAGTGTCGGCAACTGCCCGATGCGGCCCATCATCTCGGTCACGATCTGCAGGTCGAGCATGAACTGTTCGACGGTCTTGAACTCGTTGTCGTTGTGGCCGGTGTATTTGACGTCAGGCATGGCCAAGCCGAACTGCACGCCGTTGGGCAACTCATGGACCGAGGTGGCGCCGGCAGAGGTGCCAAACGTGTGTTCCATGCCAAGGTTTTCGCTGGCCACGGTAAGCAGGGCCTTGACCCATTCACCCTTGGGGTTGCGGTACATCGGCTCGGCGATCGAGTAGTCGAAGGCCGGTGCGATGTGGGTCTTCTTGCTCCAGGCGCCAAGCTTTTCGGCGATTTCGGCCTTGAGCGCTTCTGGGGACTTGCCTTTCGGCACGCGCAGGTTGACCGCGAGCTGGAAGGCGTTGTCATCCATTCCGACATAGGTCAGGGACGTGGTCAGCGGCCCCATGAAGGCATCGGAAAAACCGACCCCCAATTTCCCGCCCAGGTAGTCCAGCCCCCAGTTGTCGGCGGCATAACGGGCGGCGTCGGTAATGTGGTTGTGCTTGAGCGCGACCTTGCCGTCGAGGCTGTTGATGAAGTCCAGCATCCTGGCCACCGGGTTGACGCCTGACTCGGGCTCGGAGGAGTGGGCGGAAACGCCGGTGACCGTGAGTTTGACGTCCTTGCCGACGACCTTGGCGCTTACCTCGAAGTTGCCGCCATTGCGCTGGGCATAATCAGTACCGGCCTGCTGCAGGCTGGCGGCCAGTTCGGCGGGCTTGTCAGTCACCAGGGTGGCGACCGACGTCGACGGAATCTGGTTGGTTGCCAGGCCGCCCGTCATCGAGGTGATTTCGGCGCCTTTACCCTCTGCGGTACGTCGGGCAAAGCTTGCCATGACGGTGCCGTAGCCTTTCTCGGCAATCACCACCGGGTAGCCGCCATCCAGCGCCAGGTTGTAGTTGGGTGTCGGGTTGCGTTCGAAGTAATAGGGGATGGCGTCGCCGGTGGTTTCCTCGGTGGTGTCGACCAGCAGCTTGAAGTTCCGAGCCAGCGGCAGCTTCTCTTCCTTGATGATTTTCATGGCGTAGAGCGTCACCACGATGCCGTTCTTGTCATCCTCGGTGCCCCGGCCATACAGGCGGTCGCCGACCAGGGTGACCTTGAACGGATCGAGTCGGGTGCCGTCTTTCAGGACCCAGTTCTCCGGGGTCACGGGCACCACATCGGCATGGGCGTGAATGCCCACGACTTCATTGCCGCTGCCTTCGAGGGAGATTTCATAGACGCGGTTGTCGACGTTGCGAAAGTTCAGGTCGAAGGCCTGGGCAAGGCCCTTGAGCTTGTCGGCGATCTTGATGAATTCTGGATTCTCGTGCTGGGCAACGCCGTCCACGCGCACGGTCGGGATTGCCACCAGTTCGCGCAGGGTCTGGGTGGCAGCCGTGCCGTACTTCACCCGTGCATAGAGGCCCAGCAGGCGATGGATCTCGTTCTGTTGTTCGGGGGAAAGGGTCTTGTTGCCCTGGAAGGCACTGATTGCCGGGCCGAGGTCGTCGGTTTTGGCCAGGTCGCTCTTGGCCAGGCGTTCCAGGAACTGCCTGAAATCCGTTACCGATACGTCATTGAAGGTCTTGAGGATGGCCGCGCTCTGTTGCGGGGTGATGTTGGCGTGCGCTGACGTGGTGAACGACGACAGGCTGGCGAGCATCAGGGTGGTCGCGGCCAGGTGCTTGAGTGAAAAATCCATTGCTGGGGGCATTCCTTTGCAGGCAGTGAGTGAGAAGTGTCTGATCGATGAAACAAAACATTTCAAAACTAACACCGGGAGGGAGCGGTACGGGAGTCCCTGAAGTGGGATCTGTCGCACAGAAATGCAAAAGCGACGCAGAAACGAAAAAGTCCCCCCTTCGGGAAGAAAACACATCCTGTGTTCCAAAGGGTGGGTCACTAGAGGCGAGTCTCGTTTCCTGGGGCAATTTGCCCGGGCGTGGTGATGACAGAGCTGTTCCAGGAGTGGTACACGCCAAATCGGACAAACCGAACTCCCCCAAATACGACATTTGGCGCTATCCTTACGTCAAATGTCGCATGGAGGTAATCGGTATGTCCGTAGCAAATCAAGTCGACAAGCCGACCGTCAAATCCAGGGCAAAGGCAGCCATGACGGGGGCAACGAAGGTCGCCAGAAAGCCTACCGAGGTGCTGTTACATGGCCGCAAGGGTGATACGCGCATGTTGATCATCCGGTACACGCAGGAAGGTTTTAACCTGAGCGACGTCAGGGACATGCTTTCCACTTCGGATCTGTACATGGAGCAGGGGCTGGTTCAGCGCATCACAGGGAAGTCCATCAGAACGGTCCAGCGCTTGGCGAAAGAAACCAAGCCGGTACGGCTGAATCAGCAGCAGAGTACTGTCGCCTTCCAGTACGCGCAGGCCCTGGAGCACGCCACCACCGTGTTTGGCAGTCAGCAGTTGGCCGAGGACTGGCTGAAGAAACCTTGCAAGTACCTCGACGGCCATGTCCCGCTGGAGCTCATCGACAACTCGTTGGGTTTCCAGGTGGTAGAGGACTACCTGGCCCGGATTGAACACGGGGTCTACCAATGAATCCTTTGCCCTGGGACGGGAGGTGGCACGCATGGCGCCTTGACCGCGAAGTCTACAAAGATACGTGGGACAGTGGCATTGGTGCGCAACGATCCGGTGGTCGATGGAATCCTCCCGGCCGCCGGGTTATCTACGCTTCGGCCGACCCGTCCACAGCCATCCTGGAGGTCGCGACCCACCTGGGCTTTGATGCCCTCGACAGGGTGCCTCATGTGCTGACGCGCTTCGAAGTGCTGGATCCGGGACTCATCAAGGTTGTTCAACCTCAGGACGTGCCGAACCCGAACTGGCTCATCCCGTCTCAACCCTCGCCCAATCAGCAACAGTTTGCTGATGAGTTGCTGGCCCGGCATCCCTTCGTGCTCATCCCTTCTGCAGTGACTCGTCATTCGTGGAATCTCCTGGTCAGCTGCGACTTGGCCGAGGATCAATTCAAGCTTGTCACTCAGGAGCGCTTTGGTCTGGACACCCGTTTGATCAAGTAAAGGTTGCCTGGCCGGTGAGTACTCAGCCGTCGCCGTTCTTCCGAGTCAATCTGCTTGAGGGGGGAGCGCAACAAGCTTCGTCGTTCAGGTAGCGTCGCCCTTCAGCGCCGTAAGGTATCGCGCGACTGGGCGCGCGATCTCTGTGCAGGCAGGGCGGCGCTTCAGGGCCGAGGTACAGACAGGCTCAAGACTTGGCCGTCGTCAGTCCGGGCTCGGTCAGCGGTGCCGCACGGGCAATGACGCTGATGATGGTCAATGCTGCGATCACCAGCCCCGGTGAGGTTGCCAGCAGTACCCCGGCAGTGCCGGCACCGGCCGCCAGGATCTGCCCCGCGGCCAAGGGCCCGGCCACTGAGCCCAGGCGACCGATGGCCACGGCTGCGCCGACCCCGGTGGCACGCACCAGGGTCGGGTAGGACGGCGGTGCGAGGGCGTACAGCACCAGTTGCGCAGCCATCACAAACAGCCCCGCGGCAAACCCGGCGATGCCCATGGGCACGATGCCCACCGACAGGCCGACCCCGGTCAGCGCCGCCAGCAATCCGGCATAGATAAACAGCACCACCTTGATGCTGTTGCAGCGATCCAGCAGCAGCCCGCCGAGCAGCGAGCCGAGGGCGCCGCCGATGTTGAACAGCATCTGCACCAGGCCGGCCTGGGGTTTGGTGAAACCTTGTTCCAGCAGCAGCGACGGCAGCCAGTTGAGCAGCATGTACATCACCGTCAAGGTGAAAAAGTAGCTCAGCCACAAGGCCAGCGTGACGCGGGCCCGGCCTTCGCCGAACAGGGCCCGGCCGGTGGAGGTGTGCGCCACGCGGGCGTTGCCTTGTTGCAAGCGAAAGGCGCTGGACTCGGGCAGCAGCAGGATCATCAGTGGCACCACCAGCAAGGGCGCGAGGCCGCCGATGATGAAGGTCGCCTGCCAGTGATCGGTGAACAGCATGGCAACCACCGCTGCCAGGGCGCCACCCAGCGGCACGCCGGCATACATGATGCTGATGGCGGTGCCGCGGCGTTGCTCGCCCACCGCCTCGGCACACAGGGCGATCAGGTTGGGCAGGGCGGCGCCCAGGCCCAGGCCGGTCATGAAGCGCGCCAGCAGCAGGCTGGAGAAGCTACCGACGTAGGCAGTGCTGAGGGAGAACACGCCGAACAGCAGCACGGCACCGATCAGGATTTTCTTGCGGCCGATGCGATCGGCGATCCAGCCACCGAAGAACGCGCCGGGCAGCAGGCCGATGATGCCGGCACTGAACACCCAGCCCATCATTTTCGGGTCCAGGGCAAAGGTCTGGCGCAGGCCCGCGGCGGCAGTGCCGGCGGCTTGCAGGTCGAAGCCTTCGATCAGTGCAACGATAAAACACAGGGCAATGGTCAACGTCGTGCGACGTGATGGGGTGTCCATGGCGAACCTCATTATTGTTTTTGTTGGGGCTGACAGGTGAAGCAAGCAGGCCCGCATCAGGCGATGGTGGGCTGGAATTAAGATTAACAAATATAACTAAAAAATGAACGACCCAGAGTATTGCCTGAAAAAGTAGATAAATTACTTTTAAATCAACTGGATGGCATGCGGAGACAAGCTTGTCTTTAAAATAGATAACAATATTAATGTTCGATTATCGGTCACTGCGGATTGACGCCAGCCCTCGGCTGTTTCCATTCTCTGGCCGCAGACTCCCGGGACAACCCGGGTCTCGCGCTTAAAAAAACAACAACAAAGAGTGGACATCGAACATGCAAAATCCCCCTCGGGATGCCCTTGCGGCGACCCCCGCCTTACCTGTTCACGCACGCTGCCTGGCCGTGTTGGGCTTGAGCGTGATTGCCAGTCCGGCGCTGGCCGAAGGCTTCGTGGACGACAGTCACGGCACCCTGACCCTGCGCAATTACTACCTGGACCGGGAGTACAAGGACGACGGGGCGAAAACCGCGGCCCGGGAATGGGCCCAGGGGTTCATCATGAATGTGGAGTCGGGGTACACCCCTGGGGCCGTCGGCTTCGGCCTGGACGCCCGGGGATTGCTGGGGGTCAAGCTGGACTCCGCGCCTCATCGCAGTGGCACCGAGTTGCTGCCGGTGTCCAGCAGCGACAAGCGTGCGGCGGACGAGTATTCGCGCCTGGCCATGACCGGCAAGTTTCGCGTTGCCCAGACCACGGTGAAGACCGGCGATGTCTCGATCTTCCTGCCGTTCGCCTTTGCCAGCCCATCGCGGTTGTTGCCGCAGACGTTTCGCGGCACCACCCTCAGTTCCAGGGATATCGATGGGCTGACCCTCAACACTGGCTACATCGATCGCATCAACAAGCGTGATTCCACCAACTACCAGGCGATGAGCATTGCTTCGCCCAACCGGCGTTTCAACGGCGCGGCCACCACTTCGCACATGGCTTATGTCGGCGGCGATTACCAGGTGAACGAGGACCTCAGCCTGCGCGCCTATCACGCCGAGGTGGCCGAGTTGTACCAGCAGAACACCTTGGCCCTGCTGCACAATCTGCCCGTGGGCGAGGGCGTACTGACCAGCGACCTGCGCAGCTTCTTCAGTGATGAAGACGGCAGTGCCAAGGCCGGCAAAGTCGACAACCGCAACCTTTCAGCGCTGTTTGGCTATCGCCTGGGCGGCCATCGGGTGAGCCTGGGCTACATGCACGCCAGTGGTGACACAGCGACGCCCTATGTGTCGGGCACCGAGTTGATGGGCATGAGCGAGTTGACCATGAGTTCGGACTTTCTCAACGCCAAGGAGCGGACCTGGCAGGCGATCTACGACTATGACTTTGCCGCCGCCGGGGTGCCTGGCCTCAAGAGCCGGCTGCGCTATGTGCGCGGTGACCATATCGAACTGGCGGCCCTGAATGCCGACGACCGCAAGGAGCGTGAGTTCCAGATGGAGCTGGGGTATGTGATCCAGAGTGGTCCGCTGAAAAACCTCGGGCTGTTGGCGCGCAAGTCGATCTATCGCAATGACTTCCCCTCTGGCGCGGCGTTCCGCGATGAAAACCAGACCCGCTTCCAGGTGCTGTACAGCGTGCCGATCTGGTAAGGGAGCCCTGCCCAGGGCTGCCGCCGGCCGTTCCTCGCGGTGGGGGAGCGTGCCGGCGTTTTGGGTTATGCCTGGTAGACCTTTCGCAGTAGCCTGAGCAGTTCGTCCCGTTCCTGGCTGTCGAGGGCCGACGTGGATTCCTGGTCGCTCTGGGCGGCGATCTGTTTCAACTCCTTGAGCAGGGCCTCGCCGGTCTTGCTGAGAAAGATCCCGTAGGAGCGCTTGTCCGGCTTGCACCGCACCCGCACCGCCAACGCCCGTTCTTCCAGCTTGTTGAGCAGTGGCACCACTTGCGGCGGCTCGATGGCCAGCGCCTTGGCCAGGTCAGCCTGCATCAGCCCCGGGTGCTGTTCGATGATCGCCAGGGCCGAAAACTGTGCCGGCCGCAGGTCGTAGGCCGAGAGCCGGCCAATCAGGTTCTGGAACAGTTTCAACTGTGCCCGGCGCATGGCGTAGCCGATCAGGTCGTCCAGGGCGGCGTCCAGCGGCGCCTGGGTTTCGGTGGTGGCGTCCGGAGCCTGGGGGGCAGCGGCAATCGTGGAAGACTTGGCCATGACAGGGTCAATCCTCGGGCTGGCGGTTAAGAAGACTATCTAGTTTGCCGAGTTTGGCCGGGGATAGCCATGAGCATTGTCATATATCCGGGTTCCTGGCTCGGCTCATGGGTTGAAAATGCTTTGTTAAAATTGTTAATAGTTAATTGACATAACTAATTCGTCGGTTTAGTTTTTGCTCATCTTCAAACCCAGAACAAGAGAGAGCATCGCCATGAGCAACTACGAAGGTCGCTGGACAACGGTCAAGGTGGAAATCGACGAAGGCATCGCCTGGGTCATCCTCAACCGCCCGGAAAAACGCAACGCCATGAGCCCGACCCTGAACCGCGAGATGATCGACGTTCTGGAAACCCTGGAGCAGGATCCGGCCGCTGGCGTGCTGGTGCTCACCGGTGCCGGCGATGCCTGGACCGCGGGCATGGACCTCAAGGAATACTTCCGCGAAGTGGATGCCGGTCCGGAAATCCTTCAGGAAAAAATCCGTCGCGAAGCCTCTCAGTGGCAATGGAAACTGCTGCGCATGTACGCCAAGCCGACCATCGCCATGGTCAACGGCTGGTGCTTCGGTGGCGGTTTCAGCCCGCTGGTGGCCTGCGACCTGGCGATCTGCGCCGACGAGGCGACCTTCGGCCTGTCGGAAATCAACTGGGGCATCCCGCCGGGCAACCTGGTGAGCAAAGCCATGGCCGACACCGTGGGTCATCGCCAGTCGCTGTACTACATCATGACCGGCAAGACCTTTGGCGGGCAGAAGGCCGCCGAGATGGGCCTGGTCAACGAGAGCGTGCCCCTGGCGCAACTGCGCGAAGTGACTATCGAGCTGGCGCGCAACCTGCTGGAGAAAAACCCGGTGGTGCTGCGAGCGGCCAAGCATGGTTTCAAACGTTGCCGCGAACTGACCTGGGAGCAGAACGAGGATTACCTCTACGCCAAGCTCGACCAGTCGCGCCTGCTGGACACCGAAGGCGGTCGCGAACAGGGCATGAAGCAGTTCCTCGACGACAAGAGCATCAAGCCTGGTTTGCAGACGTACAAACGCTGACCCCCGGCGGTGCACGGAGGGCAGGCTGGCCGGGTGATCGAACGCCCGCCAGCGCCTGGCCCCGGTGCTCCCCTCCAACGTATTCCCGACAAAGACAATAAAGAGGAATTCCCATGCTGGACGTGCCCCTGCTGATCGGCGGCCAGTCGTGCCCCGCCCGTGACGGTCGAACCTTCGACCGGCGTAATCCGGTGACCGGTGAAGTGGTGTCGCGGGTGGCCGCCGCCACCCTGGAAGATGCCGATGCCGCCGTGGCCGCGGCCAAGGCGGCGTTTCCGGCCTGGGCAGCCTTGGCCCCCAATGAACGACGCACCCGGCTGCTGCGTGCGGCCGAACAGCTGCAGGCCCGCAGTGCGGAGTTCATCGCGGCGGCCGGCGAGACCGGCGCCATGGCCAACTGGTACGGCTTCAACGTGCACCTGGCGGCCAACCTGTTGCGCGAAGCCGCCTCCCTGACCACCCAGATCAACGGCGAGGTCATTGCGTCCGATGTCCCCGGCAGTTTCGCCATGGCCCTGCGCCAGCCCTGCGGCGTGGTGCTGGGTATCGCGCCATGGAATGCCCCGGTGATCCTCGCCACCCGTGCCATCGCCATGCCGTTGGCCTGTGGCAACACCGTGGTACTCAAGGCCTCGGAACTGAGCCCGGCGGTGCACCGGCTGATCGGCCAGGTATTGCAGGACGCGGGCCTGGGCGATGGCGTGGTCAACGTCATCAGCAACGCGTCCGCGGATGCCGCGGCCATTGTCGAGCGGCTGATCGCCAACCCGGCGGTGCGTCGGGTCAACTTCACCGGCTCGACCCATGTCGGGCGCATCGTCGGTGAACTGTCGGCGCGGCATCTCAAGCCGGCCTTGCTGGAGCTGGGCGGCAAGGCGCCGTTCCTGGTGCTCGACGACGCCGACCTGGAGGCCGCGGTGCAAGCCGCCGCCTTTGGTGCCTACTTCAACCAGGGGCAGATCTGCATGTCCACCGAGCGCCTGATCGTCGACACCCAGGTGGCGGATGCCTTTGTCGCCCGGCTGGCGGCGAAGATCGCCACCTTGCCGGCAGGCAACCCGGATGCTGGGGATTCAGTCCTCGGTTCCCTGGTGGACGCCAGCGCCGGCGAGCGCATCAAGGGGTTGATCGACGATGCCCTCGACAAGGGCGCCACCCTGGTCACGGGCGGCCAGTTGGAAGGCAGCATTCTGCAACCGACCTTGCTCGATGGCGTCACGGCTGCCATGCGCCTGTATCACGAAGAGTCCTTCGGCCCGGTAGCCGTAGTGCTACGTGCCGAGGGCGATGAAGAACTGCTGCGCCTGGCCAACGATTCCGAGTTCGGCCTGTCGGCGGCGATCTTCAGTCGTGACACCAGTCGCGCCCTGGCCCTCGCCCAACGGGTCGAGTCGGGCATCTGCCATATCAACGGCCCGACCGTGCACGACGAGGCGCACATGCCATTCGGCGGGGTGAAGTCCAGTGGCTACGGCAGTTTTGGCGGCAAGGCGGCCATTGAGCAGTTCACCCAGTTGCGTTGGGTCACCTTGCAGAACGGTGCACGGCACTACCCGATCTGAGCATCCGTCGCACCGTCGGGTGACGAACGCTCGTCACCCGCGTGCCAGCCAGACATAACAATAACAAGGCTGCAGCCACCGGCTGCCACGCACCTGGTCGAACTGCTTTGCAGCGGACCGGAGACGTGCCTTGATGGAGGACAAGCACGTGAGTTCCGAATTCAGATCGCCACCCCAGGCCGAGGCCCGCGCCCCGCGTTATCGCCAGGTGTCCATCGGCCATCCGGCGGTCGAGGTCAGCGAAGCGCAGGGCGTCCTGCACATGCGTTCCCTGGAGCCCTTGGCCGAATTACCCGGGCGTCTGCTGGACCGTCTGCTGCATTGGGCGCAAGTGCGTCCGCAACAGACTTTTATCGCGGCGCGCCAGGCCGGCGGTGACTGGCGCCGGGTCAGCTATGCCGAGATGCTCGCCAGCGTCCGCGCCATTGCCCAAAGCCTGCTGGGCTACGGCCTGTCAGCCGAGCGCCCCTTGGCGCTGTTGTCGGGCAATGACATCGAACACCTGCAGATTGCGCTGGGCGCCATGTATGCCGGTATTCCCTATAGCCCGATTTCGCCGGCCTATTCGTTGCTGTCCCAGGACTTCGCCAAGTTGCGGCATGTCTGCGATCTGTTGCAGCCCGGGCTGGTGTTCGTCAGCGATGCCGCCGCCTACCAGCGGGCGATCGACGCGGTATTGCCCAGTGAGACGCCGCTGATTACCGTTCGCGGCGAAGTGGCGGGGCGGCGGCAGACATCCTTTGTCAGTCTGCTGCAACAACCCGGTGGCAGCGAAGCCGAAGCGGCGTTTGCCGCCACCGGCCCGGACAGCATCGCCAAGTTCCTGTTTACCTCCGGCTCCACCAAGCTGCCCAAGGCGGTGGTCACCACCCAGCGCATGCTCTGCGCCAACCAGCAGATGCTGTTGCAGACCTTTCCGGTGTTCGGCGAAGAGCCTCCGGTGCTGGTGGACTGGCTGCCGTGGAACCACACCTTTGGTGGCAGCCACAACGTCGGCATTGTGCTGTACAACGGTGGCACCTTTTACCTGGACGACGGCAAGCCCACGGCCCAGGGGTTTGCCGAGACACTGCGCAACCTCAAGGAAATCTCGCCCACCGCCTACCTGACCGTGCCCAAGGGCTGGGAAGAATTGGTCAGCGCCCTGGAGCAGGATGGCGAGTTGCGCGACCGTTTCTTCGCGCGCATGAAGCTGTTCTTTTTCGCTGCCGCCGGTTTGTCCCAGCGGATCTGGGATCGCCTGGACCGGGTCGCCGAGCAGCACTGTGGCGAACGTATTCGCATGATGGCCGGGCTTGGCATGACCGAGGCATCACCGTCCTGCACCTTCACCACCGGGCCACTGTCCATGGCCGGTTATGTCGGCCTGCCGGCCCCCGGTTGTGAGGTGCGGCTGGTGCCGGTGGACGGCAAGCTGGAAGGACGCTTTCGCGGGCCGCACATCATGCCCGGCTACTGGCGTGCGCCGCAGCAGACCGCCGAGGTGTTCGACGAGCAGGGCTACTACTGTTCCGGCGATGCGCTGAAACTGGCCGACGCCTGTGATCCGCAACTGGGGCTGATGTTCGACGGGCGCATCGCCGAAGACTTCAAGCTCAGCTCCGGGGTCTTCGTCAGCGTCGGCCCGATGCGCAATCGCGCGGTGCTTGAAGGTTCGCCCTATGTCCAGGACCTGGTGGTAGCCGCGCCGGACCGCGAATGCCTGGGGGCCCTGGTCTTTCCCCGGCTGTTCGAATGCCGACGCCTGTCCGGCTTGGGCCCGGACGCCAGCGATGCCGAGGTCCTGGCCAGCGCACCGGTGCGCCAGTGGTTCGCCGAATGGCTGCAACGGCTCAACCGCGACGCCATCGGCAATGCCAGCCGCCTGGAGTGGATCACGCTGCTGGACGAGCCGGCCTCCATCGACCGCGGTGAAATCACCGACAAGGGCTCGATCAACCAGCGCGCGGTGCTGCAGTGGCGCGCCGACAAGGTCGAGGCGCTGTATCGCGGCGAGGAGCCTTCCATCCTGCGTGCCGGTTCTCAGGTATGAGCTGCATAGGGTAGGGCACTGCGGTGTCCCTGGCCCTATTCACCCTTTTGCGGGCAGGTGGTGCGTCTGTGCACCCTTATAAAGCCGAATCCTTGAGCATTGCACTAAGCCAAGGCAAACACGGTGTATTGGCAGGGGCTGGACTCAAGACCTGAGGCCAGGCAAATACCCTGAACAGAGCTTTGTCATCATCGCCTGAGCTTGTCTGGCACATTCACTGCATAGCCTCGATCAACAGCCACGGATGATGCAGTCCAGTGGCCCGCCCAGCCGGTCAACGACGATCGGTCGGCCCTTGCGGTCGTGGGCGCTATCGGTGGGTCCGGCACAGAGGTTGGATCAAACACCGCAAAAGAACAGGCAAAGACGCCTGGAACCGCAAGGTTCCAGGCGTTTTTTTTTGCTTTTTGATCCGTGATTGATTTTGCCCAGGTGCTACTTATGAACGCCAAGGTTGCCGAGTTGAACAAGCTGCAAACGCTGATCGTGATTGGCAATGGCATGGTCGGACATCATTGTGTCGAACAGCTGATCGAGCGGGGTGCCCTTGAGCGCTACCGGCTGCACGTCTTCAGTGAAGAACCGATGCGGGCCTACGACCGCGTGCACCTTTCCGAATACTTCACCGGTCGCGATGCCGAGTCGCTGGCGCTGTCCGAGGCGTCTCTTTACCAGACGCCGGGAGTGACCTTGCATCTGGGGGTGCCAGTCCTTGCGATCGACCGCGAGCGGCGCCAAGTGATGACCGCGCAAGGGAGCGTTGCTTACGACACCTTGATCCTGGCCACCGGTTCGTACCCCTTCGTGCCGCCTGTCGAAGGCGCCGAGGGCGATTCGCGCCTGGTGTACCGCACCCTCGAAGACCTCGACGCGATCCGCGCCGCCGCCGCCAACGCCCGCCGCGGTGTGGTGGTCGGCGGTGGCCTGCTCGGCCTGGAAGCGGCCAACGCCCTGAAAAGCCTGGGCCTGGAAGCCCATGTGGTGGAGTTCGCCCCGCGCCTGATGCCGGTGCAACTGGACGAACTGGGCGGCCTTGCGCTCAAGGCGCAAATCGAGCGGTTGGGTGTCGGCGTGCATGTGGCGCGCGGTACGCAGTCGATCACCCCGGGCGAGCACTACCGCTACCGGATGAACTTTGCCAACGACGAGTTCCTCGAAACCGACCTGATCGTGTTCTCGGCCGGTATCCGGGCCCAGGATGCGCTGGCCCGCCAATGCGGGTTGGAGGTCGGGCCGCGCGGTGGCGTGGTGATTGATGACCAGTGCTTGAGCCGCGACGAGAATATTTATGCCATCGGCGAGTGCGCCTCCTGGAACGGCAGTCTGTTCGGCCTGGTCGCACCGGGCTACCAGATGGCACGCAGCGTCGCGGCCCGCCTGTGCCACGAGGCCGCCGAGCCGTTCCTGGGCGCGGACATGTCGACCAAGCTCAAGTTGCTGGGCGTCGATGTCGGCTCCATCGGCGATGCGCACGCCCATACGCCGGGCGCGCGCAGCTACCAGTTCATCGACGAGGCGACGGCCAGCTACCGGCGCCTGGTGGTGGACGCCACCGGCAAGCAGGTGCTGGGTGCGGTGCTGGTCGGTGACAACAGCTATTACGACACCCTGTTGCAATACATGCAGAACGGCATTGCCTTGCCGTCCGAACCGGCCAGCCTGATCCTGCCGTCGTCCACGGGGGCGCCGACCCTGGGCCCGGCGGCGTTGCCTGAGTCGGCCACGGTCTGCTCGTGCCATAACGTCACCAAGGGCGCCATCTGCTCGGCCATCGACGGTGGATGCTCGGACCTCGGTGTGCTCAAGGCGCAGACCAAGGCCTGCACCGGCTGTGGCGGCTGTGCCGGTTTGCTCAAGCACGTCTTCGAGCATGAGTTGGTCGCGCGGGGTGTCAGCGTCGACAAGAGCCTGTGCGAGCACTTTGCCTATACCCGTCAGGAGCTCTACGCGCTGGTACGGGTAGAAGGGGTGATCAGCTTCGAAGAACTGCTGGCCAGGCATGGCCGAGGCCACACCGGTTGCGATGTGTGCAAGCCGGCAGTCGGCTCGATCCTCGCGTCGTGCTGGAACCAGCCGATCATGGACGCCTCGCTGGTGCCGTTGCAGGACACCAACGACACCTTCATGGCCAACATGCAGAAGAACGGCACTTATTCGGTGGTGCCGCGCATTCCCGGTGGCGAGATCACCGCCGACAAGCTGATCGTGATCGGCCAGGTGGCGAAGAAATACGACCTCTACACCAAGATCACCGGTGGCCAGCGCATCGACCTGTTCGGCGCCCAGTTGCATGAGTTGCCGCAGATCTGGGCCGAGCTGATCGAGGCCGGTTTCGAAACCGGGCACGCCTACGGCAAATCGACCCGCACGGTGAAGTCCTGTGTCGGCAGTACCTGGTGCCGTTATGGCGTGCAGGACAGCGTGCACATGGCCCTGGCCCTCGAAGACCGCTACAAGGGCTTGCGCTCGCCCCACAAGCTCAAGTTCGCGGTGTCCGGTTGCACCCGCGAATGCGCCGAAGCCCAGAGCAAGGATGTGGGCGTGATCGCTACCGAGAAGGGCTGGAACCTGTATGTGTGCGGTAACGGTGGCATGCGCCCGCGCCACGCCGAACTGTTCGCCACCGACCTCGACGATGCCACGCTGGTCCGTTACATCGACCGCTTCCTGATGTTCTACATCCGTACCGCCGACAAACTGCAGCGAACCTCGGTCTGGCGTGAAAGCCTGGAAGGCGGCCTGGACTACCTCAAGGACGTGATCATCAACGATAGCCTGGGACTGGGTGCGGAGCTCGAATCGCAGATGCAGTTGGTGGTCGACCGCTATGAATGCGAATGGGCCAACGCCCTCAAGGACCCGGAAAAGCTCAAGCGCTTCCGGACCTTCGTCAACGATCAGCGTCCCGATCCGGACATTCATTTTGTCCAGGAACGCGGGCAGCGGCGCCCGATCATGGCGGCCGAACTCAACCTTATCCCTGTCACCGAGGAGCTTGTCCGATGAGCCAGTCCACAACCCAGCGCAGTACTTGTTTTTCGACCCAGGACAACGCCCAGGCCTGGCAAAGGGTGTGTGCCCAGCAGGACCTGGTGAACAACTCGGGCGTCGTCGTCTGGCTCGACGGCGCCCAGGTGGCCGTGTTCTACCTGCCGGCCGCCGAGGGGCGGACCCTCTACGCCATCGACAACCATGACCCGCAATCGGGCGCGAATGTCGTTGGCCGTGGGTTGGTGGGCTGCATCAAGGGTGAGCTGGTGGTAGCGTCGCCGATCTACAAGCAGCATTTCCGCCTGGAGGACGGACGCTGCCTGGAGTACCCGCAACAACGCCTGCGGGTCTGGCCGGTACGGCTCAACGCCGGCGTGGTGGAGGTCGGGGTGGCCTGACGACGCGGCATTCGATTGATCATTCATCCACGGCACCGAGCCTCATCCCCTGAGGTCCGGTGCCTGCCAACGCCAGTGGAGACTCGTATGAAAACAGCCGCTCAGTTGCTCAAGTTGAAGGTCGTGCAAAACCGGCAGGTACACAGCATCGCGCCGGATGAAATGGTGCTGGAAGCCCTGAAGATGATGGCCGAGAAGAATGTGGGAGCACTGCCGGTCATCGAGGACGGGGTGGTGGTGGGCGTGGTCAGTGAGCGCGACTATGCACGCAAGGTGGTCTTGCAGGGACGCTCTTCGGTGGGTACGCCGGTCAGGACCATCATGAGTTCACCGGTGGTCACGGCCGACAGTCAGCAGAGCATCGAGCGCTGCATGGCGGTCATGACCGACAGTCACTTGCGCCATCTGCCGGTGGTGGAGGGTGACCGCTTGATCGGCCTGTTGTCGATTGGTGATCTGGTTAAAGAAGCCATCGTTGAACAGGCCGATCTGATCAGGCAGCTGGAGCACTACATTCGCGGGCATTGACGTCGCCCGTGCCGGGGTCAGAAGTTGATCGAGGCACTCAGGCGGGCGGTCAGTGGCGCGCCCTGGAACAGGTAGTTGTCGCCCATGTATTCCCCTGCGTCACGCCAGTAGCGCTGGTCGAACAGGTTATCGACGGTCAGGCGGAACACGGTGTCATAGCCGTCGATGCGGGTGCTGTAGCGGCTGCCGATGTTGAAGATCGCGTAGGCGTCGGCTTCTGCCTGGCCTTGCGGGTCGGCGTACTTGCCAGCGCTGTACTGCAGCCCGCCAAGCAGGGCCAGGCCGTCGACCCAGGGCAGGGCGTAGTCACCGTAGAGGCTGGCGCGCAGTGTTGGCACGTTGATCGTCTGGTGACCTTCATAGGCGGGTGTATCGCTGCCGCTGACCCGGGAGCGGATCGCCGCGACACTGGCGGTCACTTGCAGGCGGTCGCTGGCCCAGCCATTGGCCGAGAGTTCGAGGCCGGTGTTCTTCTGTTCGCCCTGTTGGGTGAAAGTGAACGAACCATCGTCATTGGGCCGGGAATACTGGTAGGCCTGGCGGATCTGGAACAGCGCCGCGGCCAGGCTGATGCGCTGCCAGTCGTACTTGATCCCGGCCTCGATTTGCCGTGAAACGGTGGGTGCGAGGGTTTCAAAGGCATTGTTGGCAAACCACGGCGCTTCGCCGCCCAGGGACAGGCCCTTGCTGTAGCGGGTGTACAACGCCAGGTTGTGTACGGGCTTGTAGATCAGTGCGGCCTGGGGCAGGAATTCATAGCGCCGGGTGTGCCGGGTGGTGTTGCCCAGATTATCGAAGGCCTCTTCATCCAGGCGCACTTCGCGCCCGCCGAGCACGGTCTGCCAGTGCTCGTTGAAGCTGATCCGGTCATTGAAAAACAGCCCGTACTGGCGACTGTCCAGGCGTCGCTGACTGTCGTTGAGCGGCCCCTGGTAAGGGGCAAAATCCTCCGGTTCGCTGTCGATGTTGGCGCTGCCGATCATCTGGTTGATGGGGTCGCGCTTATCCACCACACGGCGGAACGCGCTGGAGCCCAGGGTGAGTTCGTGGCCCAGGCCGCCGGTATCGAAGCGTCCGCTGAGCGCTGCCTGCACCTCATCGTTGCGCCGGGTATCGTCCGGGCTGTGGAAGTCGTAGAGGTCGTAGTCGCCTTGCGGGCTGAAGTAGTTGGGCACGGCCACGCCGGCGCAACTGGCCGCGCCGTAGCAACCCCAGGCAAACGAACTGTAGTCATCGATCACTACCTGGCTGCGCGAGGCGCTGAGGTTGCCTGTCCAGGTGTCGCTGAAGCGGTACTCGAAATTGCCGTTGAGGTTCAGCGCGTCCGTGGTCACCGGTTTTGAACCGCTCTGGTGGGCCAGCAGCTGTTTCGGCGAGGCGTCGTGCGGCAGGCTTGTGCCACCGAGCAATTGATAACCCGGTGCCGAGCGCTGCTCCCTGGTCTGGTACTCCAGGTCCAGTTGCAACAGCGCGGCGTCGCTGATGTTCCAGTCGAAGGCCAGGGAGGCGAAGTCGCGTTGCCCGTTGGTGTGTTCGACATAGGAGTGGATGTCTTCATGGGCCAGGTTGGCCCGCAGTCCGAACTGTTGCTCGCTGCCGAACCAGCCGCCGACGTCGGTGGCCAGGTAACCGCTGCCGCGGTCATCGGTGGAGACCGTCACCGAGCGTACGTCGGTCGGGCGCTTGGTCACGTAGTTGATCAGCCCACCGGGCTCGGAAACGCCGCTCTGCAGGCCGGAAAGGCCCTTGAGCAACTCCACCTGTTGCTTGTTTTCCAGGCCGACGTTCTGCTCGCCGGTAATGGTGCGGCCGTTGATCCTGTAGCTGCTGGCCGAGTTCAACGAGAAGCCGCGCACCATGAAGTTCTCGTAGTAACCGACCGGCGCATAGCTTTCCCCCACCGAGGCGTCGTTCCTCAGCACCTCGCTGAGCAGGCGGGCCTGTTGATCCTTGATCAAGGCTTCGTTGAATACTGCAATCGACGCCGGGGTATCGAGCAAGGGCGCCGCCTCGATGCCCGCGACCGAGGCGCTGTCGACCCGGTAGCCGGAGCCGTCTTCGCCCGTCACGTTGACCGCTGGCAGTTCGGTACCGGCGGCCCGGGCCGCAGGCACGGTACTGGCCAGTAGCAGGCCCAGGGTCAGCAGGTTGAGTGCCAGGCGCGGGGCGGACTCTCCTTCGTGGAAAGTCCGGTAAAGCATATCCATGAAAAGCTCCTGAACGACGACTGACCCGGGCAGGCGAACACCAGGGCAGGTGCCCGCGTGCGCTTCAGGCAGTCGTCGTGCTGTTAAGGCAGGGGAAAGCGAAGTGCGCCTTGAAGGTGTCAGGCTGCAGAGCTTGAGGTGGTTATCGGCACGTTTGAATCCGCGGTCCGTTGCATAAGCGCGCCATCATACAAGAGGACGAACCGCGCTCGATGATTGTTAGTGTCAGGGGGATTCCCGAGCTATTAGCAGGACCTGTGCGCCATAGATCCAAGGCTATCAGTAAGCCGAACGCCAGGTTGCACAACGAGCCCGCGGGCCTCGCTATACGCCGTGGCGCTGGACGACGACAGTCACCCGTCTTGCCGGGACGACGAACACCTGCACCTGATCGAGGTGTAAACCTGTCGGCTGTCCGTTGCCGATCTCCCCAATGAGCTACCCTCAATTGAACCATCAATGTCGGTCGCGCCCCGGGCCAATGAGCGGGGGGCCGTCCTGCGTCGATCTGTTGTTTCATTTTTGCGCCGTGCGCACAGAGTCAGCCGATGCCGTTTCTGATGCAAAGTCATGGGTGCAGTGGCTGGAACGGTGAAATGGCCAGGCGTATTCGTGCGTTCGACTGGACCCTCACGGAACTGGGCAGCGTCGATACCTGGTCGACGAGCCTGCGCAGTTCGGTGCAGTTGCTGCTGGCCTCGCCCGTTCCCTTGGTGCTGCTCTGGGGCAAGCCCGGCTACATGATCTACAACGACGCCTATTCGGTGTTTGCCGGTGGCCGGCATCCGTACCTGCTCGGTTCTCCGGTTGAGCTCGGCTGGCCTGAAGTCGCCGAGTTCAATCGCCAGGTGCTCGACACCTGCCTGGCCGGTGGCACGCTGTCCTTTCGCAATAAAGAGCTGGAACTGTTGCGCAACGGCCAGCCCGAAGCGGTGTTCATGGACCTCTATTACAGCCCGGTGGCCGATGACGACGGGGTGCCGGCCGGGGTGCTGGCGGTGGTCGTGGAGACCACGGCCCACATGGCGTCCGAGCGGCTGCGCGAGCAAACCGAAACGGCCTACCGCGCCGATAACGAACGAGTGCGCCTGGCGCTCAACGCCGGGGCCCTGCTGGGCTCCTTTGTCTGGGACATCAAGGCCGATCTGCTGTCCGGGGACGAGCGATTTGCCCGGACGTTTTCCTATCCCGCCGATCAATCGCTGGCGTTCCTGTCTCCCGAGGCCGCGAGCGAGAAAATCCATCCCGATGATCTGATCCAGCTCAGTCAACAGGTCGAGCAGGCCTTGAAAAACGGTGGCCCGTTCAATGCCGAGTACCGCATCCGGCGGCCTGATGGTAGCTATGGATGGGTGTTGGCCAGTGGCTGCTGTGAGTTCAACGAACAAGGCCAGCCCTTTCGCTTTCCCGGTGTGCTGATCGACATCCACGAGCGGAAAATCGCCGAAGAGTCCTTGCTCAAGTTCACTCGCAATCTGGAGCAGCGTGTCGCCGATGAAGTCGAAGGGCGGCTGGCCGCTGAAGAACAGTTGCGCCAGTCACAGAAGCTTGAGGCCATTGGTGGACTGACCGGAGGGGTGGCCCATGACTTCAATAATCTGTTGCAGGTCATCGCCGGCAATCTGCACCTGTTGGCACGCCACGAACCGGACAACGAGAACGTGCAGCACCGGGTGAGTGCCGCGATTGCGGCGGTGGAGCGCGGCGCGATGCTGTCGTCACAATTGCTTGCCTTCGCCCGTCGGCAACCGTTGTCGCCGGCGGTCTATAGCCTGCGGCAAATTTACGAAGGCCTGGGCGAAGTACTGCAGCGGGCGCTGGGAGAAACCATACAGATCGATGTGCAATTGCCGGACGAGTCCTGGTGCATTTATGTCGACCGCAATCAGTTGGAAAACGCCTTGTTGAACCTGGCGCTCAATGCCCGTGATGCGATGCATGGCGAGGGCACCATTGCCATCAGTGGCAAGAACGTGGAGCTCGATCAGCGGTTTTGCGCGGGCAAGGGCATCAGCACCGGGGACTACGTGCGCCTGTCGGTGGTCGACACTGGCGACGGGATGGATGCGGCGACGCTGAAACAGGCGTTCGAGCCGTTTTTCACCACCAAGGCCGATGGCCAGGGTACGGGCCTGGGGTTGAGCATGGTGTTCGGTTTCGTCAAGCAGAGCGGGGGCCATATCGATATGACCAGCGAGGTGGGGCAGGGCACGCAGGTGCATCTGTATTTCCCCCGCAGCGCGCGCGCGCAGAGCCACGAGTCGCCAATGCGCAGTGTCCAGCACAGAGGCGGTCACGAGACTATTCTGGTGGTAGAGGACAACGAAGAAGTGCGCGGTGCGACAGTCGAATTTTTACAACAGTCGGGCTATCAGGTGCTGGTGGCCGCCAATGGCGACGGCGCGATGCAGATGTTGCTGGACGGTGTGGAGGTTGACCTGATTTTCACCGATGTGGTCATGCCCGGGTTGATCAAGAGCTCGGACCTGGCCGCCTGGGCCAAGGTCCAGACGCCTGCGGTGGCGGTGCTATTCACTTCGGGGCACACTCGGGACATCATCTCCAACAACCATCAGCTCAGCCCGGACACCCATTTGCTGAGCAAACCCTACAGTCCAGATGCGCTGATGACCATGATCCGCAGTGTGCTGGCCGGTTGACGACGGCTCCCAGGGCACAGGGCCGATCACCACCAATCGGATCATCGGTTACCGCTGGTCTGATTGACGGTCGACAGCCACCGTCGGGCAAGGCCATTCTGACAACTGGCGAGCGCGTATCATGGTGTTCGCCATCGATCATCCAACGGAGGTGTTCCATGCCGGTGAAACATGACCTGTATCAGGACTTGAGCTGCAGCAGGGAAGTCGTTCAGCAAAAGCGCGCCAATGATCCACATTTGAATGCGTTGCTGGATAAATACTCGGTTATCGACGATCTGGTACTGAAGGCGGAGGCCTCGGCCCAGGGCGATGACGACGTGAGGAAGCTCAAGGAAAAACGCCTTTCGATCAAAGACGAAATATCCCAAAACCTGAACGGTTCTGCCAGAACGTGACCCGAGCACGGGGGGCGCAAACGGCCCCCCCGTGTTGCATCTAATCAGACGGTTGCAGGGCCTTGGCCAGGGGCAGGCGCACCATGTGGCTGGACTTCAGCGAGCCGAAATACAACCATTGGCCGTACTCGCGAACAGTGGTGATGGGGGCGTAATTACCGCTGCTGGCGTCCTGCAGATTGGCAATGATGTTGCCGTCCAGGTCCACACCCAGTGCCAGCGCACGCCGCTCCACGGGTTTGGGCAGCACCTTGAGTGCCCGCACGATCATCTTGCGCACGAAGGGGTACTCCGCCGTGCTGTCCAGCAGAGCATTTCGCGGCGCGTACAGCGCCACCCAGAAACGCTCATGACCATTGAAACTGAGGTTGTCCGGCAAGCCTGGCAGGTTGTCGACAAATACCTCGTGCGAGCCGGCCTTGGGGCCGCTGAGCCAATAGCGGGTGATGCGGTAGGCACCGGTCTCGTTGACCAACACGAAGGCGTCATCGGGCCCGAGCGCGACGCCATTGGCGAACTCCAGACGGTCCAGCAGCAGCTCGGTCTTGCCTGTCTGAAAGTCGTAGCGCAACAGGCGCCCGTCGCCACCGTGCTCGATGATCGCCTCGCCATCATGGCCATAACCCCACCGGCTGGACGCGTCGCTGAAGTAGGCGTAGTGCCCGGTCTTGTCGATCGTGACATCGTCGGTGAAGCCGAACCGCACGCCACCGGCTTCGGTGCTCAGGGGAATCAACTGGCCCAGCGAGTCGAGGGCCAACAGTCCCTTGATCCCGTCGGCAATGATCAACCGGCCATCCGGGTGACGGGCCAGGCCCAGCGGTCGGCCACCGGTGTCGGTCAACACCGTGAGTGCCTTGCCGTCCAGGCTGGTGCGGATCACGCGGCCGTCGTGCAGGCCGGTGATCAGGTAGTCGTCCTCCAGCAGCAGGGCTTCGGGGCCGTTGATGTTCGCCGCGCCGATGTGCTCCACGCCCTTGAGTATCCGGTTCTCGGCAAATGCCCCAGATTGCAGGGAAGGCGCGGGCTGCGGTTTCCAGGCCACCGGTTGCACCTGGGTCGGTGCCAGCAGCAGGAACAGGCCGACCAGCACCAGAAGGACGATGAGAAACCCGCTAACGCTGACTCCACGGGGTACACGACTCATCAGGCGACTGCTCCGGTCCGGGTGGGGATGCTCAGTTGCGCCTGGTCACGCAAGGCCAGCATCGACGCGGCGGACTCGTGTTCGATGCGCCGTTTGAGCAGCAACTGATTGGCCAGGCGCATCAGTAGGCCACTGAAGCGGTATTCCAGGGTCCGGACGAAGCGAGTGCCAGCGCCTTCGCTGATGCATTCATAGGTGAGCAGCAATTCCAGGCCATGATCGCCCTGGGCGCGGGCGCACCAGCGACGTCCCGGCAGGTACTCGTTGACCTCCCAGCTCAAATGCCCGGCGCGACCGCCGGCGTGAATGTCCTCTTCAAAAAGCGCACCCGCGTGCAGTGGCCCTTGCGGGCCCTCGACCTTCAACGACGAGGGGTGCCATTGCGGCCAGAGGGTCGGGCTGCTGGCATAGGCGAGCACGTCGACGGGGTCGCGTTCGATGTCGATATGGTGTTGCATGCAGGTCATGGGGCGGCTCGTGGAGTGATGGTGGGCGTGGTCCGGTTCGGCTTCCCAATACAGTGTGCCGAACAGGTAGTCCATCAGCGGAAAAACGATATTGAAATTGCGGGCCTGCATCAGCTCGCGACGGTGATGCAGTTCATGCAGGCGGCGCATCTGGCGAATCCATGGCAGGCGGGTGACAGGGTTGCCAGGTGGCAGATGCTCGCAAGCGTGGAACACTTCGTAGGTCAGGTAGCCAAGGATCATACAGCCTGCGAACAGGCCCGCCACGTTACCATTGAGCTGTTTGAGCAGCCACCAGGCGGGCAGGGTGATCACCAGGCTGTGCAGCACGATCAGCCAGGCGGGGAACAGGATCACCCGCCAGTCGCGCGCGGTGTCGTAGGTCATGTGGCCTGGCGCGAAAAAGCTGTGATGATCGCCGGCATGGCGGGCATAGAACAGCCGCGCAAAGGCCTTCTTGTGATGCCCCAGGTGCCGGTGGACCCCGTAGACCGCGAAGTTGAAAAACAGCAGGGTCAACGGTACCGCCAACCACTCAAGCGGTTGCACCTGATGGACCGTGCTCCAGAACAGGCTGATCGCCGTGATTCCGAACACCAGGACGAAACCTGCGTGCAGCCACGGGTTGTAGAACCGATGAACATCCGCCCGGTAACGGGTACGAAACGCCTGCGTGGTTTGCCTCACTGCGGTCACCTTTTATCCTTGTTATTGATAGAAGATTAGTCGTGGCCAAATTATCCGGCCAATGGATGTTTGTGATGGGGGTTCATCAAGCCGCTGAATGGGCTGGGGGAGACTCCGGCGTGGCCCCTTCAGCATCCCGAGCAGGAGGCAAGTCCATGATCGAGTGCAAGCGAGCTTATGCGCCGGCCAGTGAGAGCGACGGCTACCGGGTGCTGGTCGACCGACTGTGGCCACGCAATTGCCGCAAGCAGCAGTTGCCGCTGAATGAATGGTTGCGTGAGGTGGCGCCCTCCACGGCATTGCGGCGGGCATTCAAGGCCGGTGAGCTGGATTTTGCAGCCTTCCGGGCGAGGTATCGTCAGGAACTGGCGGCCCGGCCCGGTCATTGGTGGAAGCTCTTGGAAATCGCCGAAAACGGCACGCTGACGTTGATTTATGGCGCGCGCGACGAGACGCAGAATAATGCGCAGGTGCTGGCCCAGTGGCTTGAAGAGGAACTGGACCGGCGTGCCGATGCCAGTTCACCGGTGTGTTATGCCGAGGGGTTCAAGGCGCCCTGATCGCGTACGCCGCGGGTTCAGGTCAGCGGGTCCCAGCGCTGGGACCAGTCACTGTCGCTCTTGACCAGCCCGCGTAGCAGGTCGAACGCCTGCTGCAACGCGGCCGAATCGCGATCACGGGAGTACACCAGGTAGGTCGGGTAGCTGAATTCGGGGGCCTTGGGCACGCATTCCAGCACGCCGCTGTCGAGGTAGGACTGAACCACCCGGGTGCGGAAGTACCCGGTACCACCGTTTTGCAGGAGATACTGCAACGCCAGTGGGCCGAGGTTGAAGCTCAGTGCGGCCCTGGCCTTGTCTGGTAGCGCCGCGTCGTGCTGGCGGCGAAAATCCTGGCCCCAGTCGATGTACACGTAGGGTTCGGGCCGCGACGGCAGTCGCACCTGAATCAACTTCTCTTCCAAGAGTTGTTCGACTTGCAGCCGTGGCCAATATTCGGGCTGGAACACCAGCGCTGCGTCCAGTACGCCCATTTCCAGTTGCCTGAGCAGGTTGTCGCCGTCGCGGATTTCCGTGCGCAAGGCATAGGCCGGAATATGTTCACGGATCTCACGGGCCCAGTTGAGCATCAACGGGTTGCACAGGCTGACCTCGCCACCGATGTGCAGCACATTGCGGTAACCGTCCGGCAGCGGCAGGTCACGGCGGGCGGCTTCCCAGGTCTGCACCAGTTGATTGGCATACACCACGAAGGCCTCGCCATCGGCTGTCAGACGGGCACCGGCACGGTTACGCACGAACAAGGTACTGGCCAACTGGCTTTCAAGCTTTTGCACCCGCGCGGTGATCGCGGTCTGGGTCACGTGCAGTTTGTCCGCGGCGGCGGCGAGGCTGCCGCAACGAACGATTTCCAGGAAGGTACGGGCGAGGTCGATGTCCATGGCGGGTCGCTGATGGGGAGAGCCCGGCAGTGTAGAGCAAGGCGCCAGCAAAGGCTGCTCCGGGGACAGAAACGACGAATCCCGCCAACAAGGGCGGGATTCGTGTGGGGCAAGGCAGGGCTCCCCGTGGGGAAGCCGCTGTCTCAGGCCGGGAACAGCTCGGACAGTTTCATGGCCAGCATCATGTCGCCTTCAGCGCGCAGTTTGCCGCCCATGAACGCTTGCATGCCATCGGTTTCACCGCTGACGATGCCTTCCAGGGTTTCGCCGTCCATGACCAGGGTCACTTGAGCGTCCGGGTTCACGCCTTCTTGCAGTTCGCAAGTGCTGTCCTTGACGACCAGCGAGAAGTTCTTGTCTTCGTCGATACGGAAACCGAAAACCAGGTCCAGGCCGGCAGCAGCGGCTGGGTTGAACTTGGCTTTCATTGCTTGTACGGCGTCAGCTACGGAGGTCATGGTTCGATCCTTTTAGGTGTGTTACAGCAAGGGTCACAGTAATCCGGACTCAACGAAAGGTGATGAGGTCCGGGGCCTTCAGCAGTTGCAGGTGTGCATGACTGTTGAAGGAAGCCAGTGCCACCTCGCGACCACGGAACTTCAGGTGGTTGAGCGAGGTGTTGACGATTTGCCAGTTCAGCTCGAAGGCCTGCCTGGCCGGCATTTGAGTGATCAGGTGGAGCAGGGCGGTAATGGTGCCGCCGGACGTGAACACGGCGATTTTCTGGGTGTTGTCGGCCTGTTCGAGAATACGCTGCAAGCCGGCCTGGACCCGCTCGACGAATCCGAGCCAGCTTTCCAGGCCCGGAGGGTCGTAGGTGCCGGCCAGCCAGCGCTCGATGATCAGGGCGAAGATTCGCTGGAATTCACCCCGATTCTGCGCCGCGTTACGCAAAATGTGCAGCGCTTCGGGTTCTTCGGGCAGCAGGTCCGGCAACAGGGCGCGGATGACGGCATCGGCATCGAATTCATTGAAGGCCGAGTCGATTTCCAGAGGCGGTACCGGCAGCCCGACCGCGCCAAATTGCGCCAGGGCGCTGTTGGCGGTGTGTTGCTGGCGACGCAGGTCGCCCGACAGGCAGCGGTCGAAGCTCAAACCCAGTTCGGCCAGGTGGCTGCCGAGGATTTCCGCCTGGCGCACACCGGTCGACGACAGCACGTCGTAGTCGTCTGCACCGAAGGAGGCTTGGCCATGTCGAATCAGGTAGATGCTGCCCACGTCCGCGTCATCCCGGTACGTTGAAGGTTTTGCGAGGTTATGAGGATGCCGGTGAGCTGTCAATGAAAAAACATACGCTTGTTTGAAATGCTCGTTGGAGGCCAGTAACAGAAGGTTTCACGACTGGTCGCAACGCAGTCGCATGGGTATGCTGCAAACATCCGCGCCCGCGTGTTGAGCGGGGCACAGTCGTTAAGGAGTCAATGTGGAGTTTTTGTCCGAGTACGCAAGTTTTCTGGCTAAAACCGTAACCCTGGTCGTTGCCATCCTGGTGGTGCTGGTCAGCTTTGCTTCGCTGCGCAGCAAAGGTCGGCGCAAGTCCGCGGGCCAGTTGCAGGTCAGCAAGCTCAATGATTTCTACAAGGGCCTGCGCGAGCGTCTGGAACAGACACTGCTCGACAAGGACCAGCTCAAGGCCTTGCGCAAGTCCGAGGCCAAGGCTGAGAAAAAACACAAGAAAAAGCCCGAAGCCAAACCCCGGGTGTTCGTGCTGGATTTCGACGGCGATATCAAGGCCTCGGCCACCGAGAGCCTGCGCCACGAAATCACTGCGCTGCTGTCCCTGGCCACGCCCAAGGATGAAGTGGTGCTGCGCCTTGAGAGTGGCGGCGGCATGGTGCACAGCTACGGCCTGGCCTCCTCGCAGCTGGCGCGTATTCGCCAGGCCGGCGTGCCGTTGACCGTGTGCATCGACAAGGTCGCGGCCAGTGGCGGCTACATGATGGCGTGCATCGGCGAGAAGATCATCAGCGCCCCCTTTGCCATCCTGGGTTCGATCGGGGTGGTGGCACAGTTGCCCAACGTCAACCGCCTGCTGAAAAAGCACGACATCGACTTTGAAGTGCTGACCGCTGGTGAGTACAAGCGCACCCTGACCGTGTTTGGCGAAAACACCGAGAAGGGCCGGGAGAAGTTCCAGGAAGACCTGGACGTCACCCACGCGCTGTTCAAGAACTTCGTTGCCCGCTATCGCCCGCAACTGGCTATCGACGAAGTGGCGACCGGTGAAGTCTGGCTGGGGATTGCAGCACTGGATAAACAACTGGTCGATGAACTGAAAACCAGCGACGAATACCTCGCCGAGCGGGCCAAGGGTGCAGAGCTGTTCCACCTGCACTATGCCGAGCGCAAGACCCTGCAGGAGCGTGTCGGCCTGGCGGCCAGCGGTTCGGTTGATCGCTTGCTGCTGACCTGGTGGAGTCGTTTGACGCAACAACGCTTCTGGTGATCCCTTGCGGTCGATCAGCGACCGCTATCGCCTGCCGTTGCATCGACACCCATCAACGAGGCCTTGAGCGCTGCCAGGCAGGCAATGCTCAAGGCCTTTTTCAGGTAAGCACGGTCACCCTCGAGAGACATTGGGAATGCCGCTTGTCCTGACGGATAAAGCTCATACTGCAACTGGAATGAATACAGGCGATCGGCATGAACATGCCGGGCTGAGTGAGGATCTGCTGGGGGACTGATGAGGGCAGCAAGCCTTGAACCCCGGGTGGGGTTCAAGGCCTTGGCCCGTTAACGGCGACGGAACAGCGGCAGCGGCTCGTCGGTGGCGGCCTGGTAGGTCACCGAGAAGTCCTTGAGGCTTTCCAGGGCTTCATACGGGTCCTTGTCGGCGCGCAACGCGTAAGCGTCGAAACCGCAGCGACGCAGGTAGAACAGCTGGTCGCGCAGCACATCGCCGATCGCCCGCAACTCACCCTTGAAGCCATAGCGGTCACGCAACAGGCGCGCGTTGGAGTAGTTGCGCCCGTCGGTGAACGCCGGGAAGTTCAAGGCAATCACCTGGAACTGATCGACGTCGTCACCGATTTCCTCGGCTTCTTCTTCGGCATCCAGCCACACACCCAGGCCACCATCGCGGGCCTTGAGGGCGTGAGCATGTTCACGCCACAGGGCCAGCGGCACGATCAGGTCGTCGCAGTTGGAGATGCCGTCGAGGGTCGCGTCCTTGGGCAGCAAGTGCCAGGTTTCGTCGATGACCTCGTTGTTCTTAATGATTCGCTGCATAGACGCGTTCCTTGAAGAGGTCGATGCCGATACGTTGATAGGTGTCGATGAAGCGTTCGTCTTCGGTACGTTGTTCCACGTACACGTCGATCAGCTTCGAGATCACGTCCGGCATGTCGTCCTGGGCGAACGACGGGCCGAGGATCTTGCCCAGGCTGGCGTCGCGGCTGGCGCTGCCACCCAGGGACACCTGGTAGAACTCTTCACCTTTCTTGTCCACGCCCAGGATGCCGATGTGGCCGACGTGGTGGTGACCGCAGGCGTTCATGCAACCGGAAATGTTCAGGTCCAGTTCACCGATGTCGAACAGGTAGTCCAGGTCGTCGAAACGGCGCTGGATGGCTTCGGCGATAGGAATCGACTTGGCGTTGGCCAGGGAGCAGAAGTCACCACCGGGGCAGCAGATGATGTCGGTCAACAGGCCGATGTTCGGGGTGGCAAAGCCTTGCTCGCGCAACTCGCCCCACAGGGTGAACAGTTGGCCCTGCTCAACGTCAGCCAGAATGATGTTCTGCTCGTGGGAGGTGCGCAGTTGGCCGAAGCTGTAGCGGTCGGCCAGGTCGGCAACGCCGTCGAGCTGCTTGTCGGTCAGGTCGCCTGGAGCAACGCCGGTCGGCTTGAGCGACAGGGTCACGGCCACATAGCCCGGCTTCTTGTGGGCCAGGGTGTTGCGGGTGCGCCAGCGAGCGAAGCCCGGATGCTGCTGGTCGAGCTCGGCAAGCTCGGCGGTCTGATTGCTCAGGGCCTTGTAGTCCGGGTCGACAAAGTGTTTGGCGACGCGATGCACTTCGGCTTCGGTCAAGGTGGTCTGGCCACCGCGCAGGTGTTCCATTTCCGCGTCGACTTTCTGGGCGAAAACCTCGGGCGTCAGGGCCTTGACCAGGATCTTGATCCGTGCCTTGTACTTGTTGTCGCGACGGCCATAGCGGTTGTACACCCGCAGGATGGCATCGAGGTAGCTCAACAGGTCTTGCCACGGCAGGAATTCATTGATGAACGCGCCGACCACCGGGGTACGGCCCAGACCGCCACCGACCAACACGCGAAAGCCCAGTTCGCCAGCGGCGTTGTGTACCGGCTCAAGGCCGATGTCATGGACTTCAATCGCGGCGCGGTCGGAGGTCGAACCGTTGATTGCGATCTTGAACTTGCGCGGCAGGTAGGCGAATTCCGGGTGGAACGTGGTCCACTGGCGCACGATCTCGCACCAGGGGCGCGGGTCGATCAACTCGTCGGCGGCGACACCGGCGAACTGGTCGGTGGTGACGTTGCGCAGGCAGTTGCCGCTGGTCTGGATGGCGTGCATCTGCACGGTGGCCAGCTCAGCCAGGATGTCCGGGATGTCTTCCAGTGCCGGCCAGTTGAACTGCACGTTCTGCCGGGTACTGATGTGGGCGTAGCCCTTGTCGTAGTCGCGAGCGATCCTGGCCATCATTCGCGTCTGGCGCGAAGTCAGTTGGCCGTAAGGCACGGCAACCCGCAGCATCGGGGCGAAGCGCTGGATATAAAGGCCATTTTGCAGGCGCAGGGGGCGGAATTCTTCTTCGCTCAGCTCGCCTGCCAGATAGCGTCGGGTCTGATCACGGAACTGCTTGACGCGGTCCTCGATGATCCGCTGATCGTACTCGTCGTATACGTACATATAAGTCCTGTTCTCAGGCTTGGGCTACTTCGCAATCCGCTGCGTTTCTCGCTTGCTTGATTGTGAAAACGCCTTGGCAGTTCTGCGCGCACGGCCGCGCACTCCCCACGGAGCCGGGGCAAGATATCAGTTTGCGTTTATGCGCAAAAGTGATGTTTTAGTATATATAAAGAACCAAATCGACTAATGAGACTGATTGCTATACGACCCCCAAGTTGTCGTGCGGGCAATCATCGACTTAACTGTGATCGAGTCTTTATGCAATCACCGATAAAACCGACAAGAGGCGATGCAATGAGCAACCCGACCAAAGCACAGAAGAGCGACAGCAGCGTCGACGCATGGGCAATCCTGTTCCTGATCCTCCTGGTAGTGGGCACTGCGGTGTACTGGGTCAGCCATCAATAAGTCCGTCAAACCGGGCCCTGATCCGACGATTGTCGGACAAAACGCTAATTAATCGCGATTTGCCAGTATTTCGCTGGCTATAATGCGCGGCTGGTGACCGGGGCCCGGATGTTCAATGTTCAAGTTTCTTTATGGGGTGGTGCTGACGGTTTGCGCGGTCTACGGACCCGGTGCGCAAGCCGAGTCGGTGCTATTCCTCAATCCCGGTAACTCCAGCGAAGTGTTCTGGGTCAGCTATACCCGGTTCATGGAGGCCGCCGCCCGGGACCTGGGCATTGACCTTGAGGTGCAATATTCCGAGCGCGAGGCCGAAACCACGATCAAGCAGGCACGCGACGCCTTGTTGGGGCCGCGGCGTCCGGACTATCTGGTGTTCGTCAACGAGCAGTACGTGGCACCGGAGATCCTGCGCCTGTCCCGGGGCAGCGGGGTGAAGCTGTTTATCGTCAATAACAGCCTGACCGACGACCAACTGGCGCTGCTGGGCGATCCTCGGGAAAAGTACCCAGAGTGGCTCGGTAGCCTGGTCACCAATGACGAGGAGGGTGGCTACCTGATGCTCAAGGAGTTGATCCGCTTGCATCCTGCTGCCGCCCCCGGCCAGAAGCTCGAGCTGCTGGCATTTTCCGGGTTGAAAATCACCCCCGCCGCACAGTTGCGCGAGAAAGGCATGAGGCGTGCGTTGCGCGAGCATCCCGAGGTCGTGCTGCACCAGTTGGTGTCCGGTGCCTGGAGTCGTGAACGGGCCTATGAACAGGCGACATTGCTCTTCAAACGCTACCCCAATGTGTCGCTGATCTGGTCCGCCAACGACGAGATGGCGTTCGGCGCGATGCAGGCTTACGAAGAGTCCGGTGGCATACCGGGCGAGGGCGCGCTGTTCAGTGCGGTCAATACTTCACCGGCCGCCTTGCAGGCCCTGCTGGACCGACGCCTGAGCGTGTTGCTGGGCGGACACTTCAGCCTCGGTGGCTGGGCGCTGGTGCAACTGCATGACTATGAACAGGGCGTCCCGGTCGACCAATATGGCGGTCGTGACCGACAGGTTCCGTTGTTGCAGCTGATTGACCGGGCACAGGCCAGGCGCATGCTGGCGCAGCAAGAGACCCAGGACTACGGGGTGAACTTTCGCAGCCTGTCGGCCAGGCATCGTCCGTTGAGCTATCGCTACCCGTTCAGCCTGCAAACCCTGATGCACTGAGACGCCGATCAAATTCCGGCCAGATGCACCACCAGTTTCACGATGCCGAACAGCGTCAACGCAAAGACGGCGGTGAACACAATTCCCAGCACCACGAAATGACTCGGCTTGCCGTGGGTGAAGTCGCGGGCGCGGTTTTTGCCGCTCTGCACGCCGAAGGCCGCCGCCAGGACGCTGTGCAGCATCTGCCAGAAACTGGGTGGCTTGTTGTCGACTGGATCGTCCATAAATCCCTCGTCACCGGTGGGTGTGAGGCAAGCATAGTCAAATCTGCGGGGGGAGTGGGCCAGCACGCCGGTGCCCGCTACAGGGCTTCCATCGCCAGCAACCGTCGATCCACCGTGACAATGGCTTGCACCATCGCCTGTGCCGCCGGCGTCAGTGAATGGCCGGCGCGGCTGACCACGCCGTAATGCAACTGCAGGCCCGGGTCATCCCTGGGGATGTCGGTGAAGGTCAGCAAGCTGATCTCGCCCTTTCTGGCCAGTTCGCTCAAGGCCTCCATGGTGGCAATGCCGACGGCGTCGGAGCGCATCACCACGCGGCGGATCGCATCGAACTGGGCGCATTCCACGCGAGTCTCGAAGTCGGCTTCGCCCATCACGTCGGCGAGGATCTTGCGGATCATCGGCGGAATGCGCGTGCCCACCACCGGGTAGTCGAGCAAGGCGCGCAATGGCAGGTTCCCGGCGCGGGTCAACGGGTGTCCGGCCCGGCAGAAAAACCGCCCACGTCGGGGGCTCAGCAGTTGCACCTGATACTGCGGGTCGCCCGTGAAGTAGCGCGCGTCGGCCACCAGGAACTCGATCTGTTGCTCCTTGAGCCAGACCGCCAGTTGCTCCCAGTCGCCCTGGTCGAAGCGGGTGCGGATCGCCGGGTGGGCGCTGATGAATTCGGCCAGCGCTTCAGGTACCAGCAATTGCGCCGGGTAGGGGCCGCAGCCGAAATGCAGTTCACCACCGGTCAGGCCGTTGAATTGCATCAGTTCGTTGTGCAGGGCCTGGCTACCGGCCAACAACCGCCTTGCATGCTGCAGCACCAGTTGTCCCTGGCCCGTCAGGCGGAACTCGCGACTGCTGCGTTCCACCAGCGCGCAATCGAGGTCGCGCTCCAGGGTCTGGATACTGCGGCTGAAGGCCGGTTGGCTGAGATTGATCGCCTCGGCAGCCCGCACAAAACTGCGGTAGTCGGCCAGGGCAACCAGGTGGCGAAGCTGACGAAGATCCATTATGCGTATCCTGCATTCATTAGATGCTTTTAATGCATTTGATCGATAGCACAGGGGCTGGCATAAGTACAACCCTCGTTTACCTTCAGCGGTCGCTCATGTCCGATCAAACCTTCGCTTCCAGTGCCTTCACCCGCACTATTCTCAGTCATGCCCGGCAGGTCGGCCTGTGTGAGGAGGAGCTGTTGCAGCGTGCCGGCATCAGTCTGTCGTGGCTCGATGATCAACAGCAGCACATCCCGGCACGCTTGGTGGAACAGCTGTGGCGTGAATGTGAAATCGCCGGTGTCGGGCGCCACTTTGGCTGCGAGCTGGTCAACGGCATGGCCACCAGTTGCCTGCAAGGCATGAACATTCTGCTGGATTCGGCCGCGACCCTGCGGGTCAGCCTGGGCTGCTTTACCGACTACCTGCCACGGGTCACCAATCACGTGCTGGCCGAACTCGAAGAGGTGGACGGCGAGGCTCGCCTGCACCTGCGCCCGGCCCAGGCGCTGCCGCATTTTTTTGGCCTGGACGCGGCCACGCTCAGCCTGGTGCGCAATATCTCCCGGCGGGTCGGCGCAGCGCCGGGCGAGCTGTTCTGTCATGTTCGGCTGGCGCCCGGACAAGCCGCCGGAGACTGGCTCGGCGGGCAGGGGGTGCGTGTCGAAGCAGGCGAGCACCCGTGCCTGATCCTGCCGCTGCACGCCCTGGATTTGCCGCTACTCAGCGCCAATCCGTTCCTGCACCAGAGCATGCTGCGCCATTGGCAGGTGGCGGCCCCCAGCGAAACCCGCAGCGACAGCCTGGAGCTGGCACGGCACTGGCTGACGGCGGGCGACCAGCCGATCGAACGGATCGCCGAACGCTTGGGGTATCGCCAGCCCAGCAACTTTATCCGCGCCTTCCGCAAGCAGTTCGGGATCACCCCCAAGCAGTTTCGTCTGGGCCATTTCCAGGCGTGCGGCGATCTGGCGTGAAACCCGGATGATCA
Source organism: Pseudomonas sp. Irchel s3a18 (assembly GCF_900187535.1). Taxonomy (NCBI): domain Bacteria; kingdom Pseudomonadati; phylum Pseudomonadota; class Gammaproteobacteria; order Pseudomonadales; family Pseudomonadaceae; genus Pseudomonas; species Pseudomonas sp. Irchel s3a18. Next base: position 133,029 of record NZ_FYDV01000005.1, read on the forward strand.
TTTTTTGTCGCGCCGCGCTTGCGCCTATTGTTTGATTGTTGGGCATTTTGACCGGGCTGAGTAAATCTGACCGGAGCCTAATAATGATAAGAACATGCTCGGCCAACGCCTGCGTCCGTCCGCGACGCAAACGGCCTGGCCACACCCGACCGCATCCTCTCGCACTGGCGATACTGGCCGTCATGGTCGCGCCCTCCCAAGCGACCACGCTGGACCTCAATGAAGACTGGAGCCTGTCGACCAAGACCACCCTGACCCTGGGCAGCAGTTGGTCCACCCAGAACCCGGAAAAGAGCATGATGACCCGCGCCAACGCCCTGCAGGCGCAAGGCAAGCAGGCCAACGGCAGCAGCGTCAGCGCCGACGACAACCGGCTGAATTTCGAGCGCGGCGACCCGATCTCGCAGAACTTCAAGGGCCTGACGGACTTCAGCCTCGACGGTCAGGGGCAGGGGGCCTTTGTCCGCTTCAAGTACTGGTACGACCATGCCTACGAAACCGGTGACGGCCGGTTCAAGGATTTCGATGACTCGGGCTGGGACGACCTGTCCAAGTTCAAGGGCTTCAAGGCCCTGGACACCTATGTCTGGAAAGACTTCGTGGTCGCCGACCGGCCGCTGAACGTCAAGGTCGGCAACCAGGTGTTGTCCTGGGGTGAGGCACTGCTGATCCAGAACGGCATCAACGTGATCAACCCGCTGGACATCTCGGCATTCAACCGCCCCGGCGTGGAAATCAAGGAAGGCCAGTTGCCGGTGGAGATGCTGTCCTTCAGCCTCGGCCTGACCGACAGCCTGAACCTGGAAGGCTTTTATCAATACAACTGGCGCGAGAGCGTGCTCGACGGTTGCGGCACCTTCTTCGCCAGCAGCGATGCGATCCAGAAGGGCTGCGGGCCGCTGTACCTGAGCCAGGTGCAGACCGACCAGCAAATGCAGAATGCCGGTTTGTACGCCACCTCCCGGGGCAATGAATCGCCGTCCGACAATGGTCAGTTCGGCTTTGCCCTGCGCAACATGATCCCGGCGCTGAACGACGCGGAAGCGGCGATTTACTTCATCAACTACCACTCGCGCCTGCCGTACTTCACCCTGAATGCGCGGGATGTCACCCAGCCCGGGACCTTCCCAGGCGGCGTGCAGAATCCGAGCTACGCCGCCGCGTTCCCGGAAGACATTCGCCTGTACGGCTTCAGCCTCAATGGCGTCGAGCCCAACTCGGGAATTTCCCTGGCGGGTGAAATCAGCTACCGGCCGAACATGCCGCTGGCGATCAACGCACCGGACATCAACGTGGCGGTGATTTCCGGGCCGGGCGGCAGTTCCTGGGTCGACCTGCCGGCGGGCTTCAGCACTACCCAGGGCGACCGGTTTGATGGTTGGGTGCGCAAGGGGGTCTGGCAGATGACCGGGTCGGCGACCCAGGCCTACGACAACATCCTCGGCGCCACGCGCTTGAGCCTGTTCGGTGAGCTCGGCGTGGTGCACATCGAGGACTTGGGCGACGAACGCCTGGGGCGTAACGCCGCCTTCGGTCGCAGCAGTCCGAAAAACGGCATGCCGTGTAACACCGTGGCCTCGGGCGTTACCAACCAGTACTGCACGGACGATGGTTTTGCCACCGACTGGTCCTGGGGTTATCGACTGCGCGCCAGCCTCGAGTACAGCGACGTTTTGCCGGGGGTCAACCTGATCCCGGCGGTCAACTGGCGCCATGACGTGTCGGGTTATTCCTATGACCCGCAAGGGCCGTTCCAGGAAGGCCAGCAGGCACTGGGCCTGAGCCTGACCACCAACTACCTCAACGATTACAGCGTGGAACTGGCCTACAACGCCTTCTTCGGTTCCAACGACTACAGCACCCTGGACGATCGCGATTTTGCCTCGGTCAGCTTCAAGGTCGACTTCTAAGGAGTATCAGTGATGCGTATGCAAATTTGTGTGCTGGCCCTGGCCTGCGCGGCGAGCCTGGCGCACGCCAAAGGTACCGATTCAGCCGCCCTAGGCAAGACCCTGACGCCCATGGGCTCGGAAATCGCGGCCAATGCCGACGGCAGCATCCCGGCCTGGACCGGCGGCCTGACCAGTTCCGCCGGCAAGGTCGACAGCAAGGGCGGTTACAGCGACCCCTATGCCAATGAAAAGCCGCTGTTCACCATCACCGCGCAGAACGTGGCGCAGTACCAGAAGTTCCTCAGCCCCGGGCAGGTTGCGTTGTTCAAGCGCTTTCCCGACACCTACAAGATGAACATCTACCCGACCCACCGCAGCGCCAACCTGCCTAAAACGGTGCTCGATCAGAGTCGTGAAAACGTCGCCAAGACCAGCATGGCCGACGGCGGCAACGGGCTGCATGACTATGTTCACGGCATTCCGTTCCCGCTGCCCACTGAAGGTCTCGAGGTGATGTGGAACCACATGACCCGCTATCGCGGCGGCAGCTACGAGCGCATCAGCAGCTCGGCGCTGGTCCGTGAAAACGGTGCCACCAGCTACGTGCGCAACCAGTCGTTGATCAACTTCGCCGACACCATCAGCGGTCTTGAACCGGCTTCCAACACCCTGTTCATGTTCAAGAGCCGTGTGCTGGAGCCGGCGCGCCTGTCCGGTGAAGCGGTGCTGGTGCACGAGCCGATCGACCAGGTGGCCGAGCCGCGTTCGGCCTGGCAGTACTTGCCGGGGCAGCGTCGGGTGCGTCGTGCGCCGATGATCGCCTACGACAACAGCGCCCGTTACAGCAACGGCCTGATCACCGCCGACAACATCGACGGCTACAACGGTGCGCCGGACCGTTTCGACTGGAAGCTGGTGGGCAAACAAGAGCTGTACATCCCCTACAACAGCTACAAGATCGGCAGCCACGAGCTCAAGTACGACGCGGTGATCAAGCCCAACCATGTCAACCAGGACCTGGCCCGTTACGAGAAGCACCGGGTCTGGGTGGTGGAGGCGACGCTCAAGCCCAACGCCCGGCACATCTATGCCAAACGCCGCTTCTATGTGGACGAGGACAGCTGGCAGATCGCGCAAGCGGACCAGTACGACAGCCGCGGCGAACTGTGGCGCAGCGGTGAACTGCATGCAATCCAGCACTACGACCACGGCTTCACCTACAACGTGCTGGAAACCTCCTATGACCTGATCGCCGGGCGCTACTACGCCGGTGGCCTGGCCAACGAAGAGGTCGAGCCGATGCGTGTCGGCTTCGCCGCCAAGACCGACGACTACACCCCGTCGGACCTGCGGCGCTGGGCCAAGTAAGCCGTCCCTTGCATGGTGCCCACTGCCGCCCCTTGTAGGAGCGAGCTTGCTCGCGATGAACTCAAGAGCGACGCGTTTATTCAGAAAACACGCGTCATCGTTAACGCCCATCGCGAGCTAGCTCGCTCCTACAAAGCGGGCACTGGGCGCCGCTTTCATTGCTGTCAGGAGACATTGCCATGCGCCACTGGATAACCGCATTAGCCTTGGGGCTCGGCGCGAGCGCCGTACAGGCCACCAGCCTCGATCAACAGCAGGCCCGGGCCCTGGCCCAGGAAGCCTATGTGTTTGCCTTCGCCACCGGCGAGCACAATAAAGTGCTCAGCGCCATCGCCGCCAGGCTGCCGTTCAATGTGTTGTACAGCGAGCCACGCTTGCTGGGGCCGCAGGACGACAAAGTGGTGTCGCCGAACAACGACACCTTCTACTCCCGCGCCTTGCTCGACCTGCGTGGCGAGCCGCAGGTGCTGCAAGTCCCTGAGGTCGAGGGGCGTTACTACAACTTCCAGTTGGTGGACCTGCGCACCGATAACCTCGACTACATCGGCACCCGCGCGACCGGCAGCAAGGCCGGGCGCTACCTGATCGCCGGCCCGGACTGGCAGGGTGAGGTACCGGCCGGTTTCAACGGGGTCATTCGCTCGCCGAGCCGCCTGGTGTTCCTGATCGGGCGCACCGAGGTCAAGGGCGCCGACGATCTCGCGCAGGCAGCGCACGTGCTCAAGGGCTACGCCTTGCAGCCCCTGTCCAGGGTGCTGGGAACCCCGGCACCCGCGGCGCTGCCCACCCTGCAGTTGCCGGCCTATCAGGACAGCAAGCAGGGGCCAGCGGTGGCGTTGTTCGAGCGCTTCAACCACCTCGCCGCGCTGCACCAGTGGACTCCGGTCGAGCAGCAGAAACTGGCGCGCTATGCCGAAATCGGCCTCCAGCCAGGCGTCGGATTCGCGCCGCCGCAAGACCTCAGGGACGCGGTGGCCGAAGGCGCCGAAGCCGGCCGCGAACAGGTGCGAGTTGCCTCCAGCAAGCTGTCCGTGGAGCAGCAAGGCTGGTTCCGCTCGCCGTCCAATGTCGGCAAGTTCGGTGACGATGACCTGACCCGCGCGGCCGTGGCCTGGCGCTACATCTACGCCAACGATCCTGCCGAAGCGTTGTACCCAATGGCACTGCATGACGCCCAGGGCCAGTTGCTCGATGGCAATAAAACCTATCGCCTGCATTTCGCCGCCGGGCAGTTGCCACCGGTGGACGCCTTCTGGTCCCTGACCCTGTACGACGGCAAGAGCCAATTGCTGGTGGCCAACCCGCTGGCGCGTTACTCCCTGGGTGATCGCAGCCCCGACCTGCGATACGACGCCGATGGAGGCCTGACCCTGACCCTGGCGCACCCGACTCCGACGCAGAGCGCCCAGAGCAACTGGCTGCCGACGCCGCAAGGGCCGTTCAACCTGATGTTGCGGTTGTACCTGCCGCAACAGCGGGCACTGGATGGCCGCTACCCGTTACCGACCATCGAAGCCATCAAGGGCGAGGGCTGAACCATGAATGCTCCTTTTAGCCGTCGTCGTCTGCTCGCCGGCATGAGTGTGGCCGGTGCCGCACTGGCATGCCCGGGTTGGTTGCTGGCTGCCAGCCAGGTCAACCCAACTTCTCCCGAGGATATCCAGGCCATCACCCGGGACGCGTGGATCTACGCCTATCCGATGCTGATGCACTACCAGACCCTGGAAAAGCAGGTGCTCGACCCCGGTGCTGCCGAGTACGTCGGCGGCTTCAACCGCTTTCGCCACTACAGCAACCTGTACACACCGAAGAACCGCGAAATTGTCACGCCGAACAATGACACGCCGTACTCCTGGGCCTGGCTGGACCTGCGCAGTGAACCCCAGGTCTTGAGCGTGCCGGCGGTGGCCGAGGACCGTTACTACGTGCACCAGTTGCTGGATCAATACACCCACAACTTTGCCTATGTCGGGGTGCTGAGCACCGGGCGCGAGGCGGGGGACTACCTGATCGCCGGGCCTGGCTGGACGGGCGCAACCCCGGTGGGGATCAAGACCGTGCTGCGCAGTGAAACCGAGATCGTCATGGTGCTGGGTCGCACCGCGCTGAAGAACGCCGAGGACATGCCGGCAGTGCGTGCCTTGCAGCAGCAGTATCGCCTGCGCTCGTTGCACGAGTACGTGGGCACCCCGGCACCCGCAGCGGCACCCACCATCGCGTGGCAGGCGTGGGACAGCAAGACCGGGCTGGGGCCTGGGTTCATCAATCAGTTGAACCAGATCCTCACGCTGTGTCCGGTCCAACCGAGTGAGCAAGCGTTGCGTGAGCGGTTTGCGCGGATCGGTATCGTGCCGGGGCAGGCGTTCGACCTGGCGGCCTTGTCCGCCGAACAGCGCCAGGCGTTGATCGCCGGTATCCAGGAGGCTCAAGCGCAGATGCAGGCCGCCGGGGCCAAGGTCCGCACCACCCTGGGCCTGTTCGGGACGCGGGAGGTGTTGCAGGGCAACTACCTCAACCGTGCATTGGGCGCAGCCATGGGCATCTACGGCAACAGCGTCGAGGAGGCGTTCTACACCGGCGCCAGACAGGACAGCCAGGGCCAACCCTTGCTGGGGGGACGCGACTACCGCCTGCGCTTCGCACCTGGGCAGTTGCCACCGGCCAGCGAGTTCTGGTCGCTGACGCTGTACGACTTGCCGGACCGCCAACTGGTCGACAACCCCATCGACCGTTACTGCCTGAGCAGCCGCGACCGGTTGAAGGCGGATGCCGACGGCGGGCTGACCTTGGTCGTGCAGAGTTCAGCGCCCACCGATGGAGGCAGCAACTGGTTGCCCGCACCGCAACACGGTGCGTTCACCCTGATCCTGCGCCTGTACGGCCCCGAGCGGCAGGTGATCGAGCAGCGCTGGCAGATGCCGGTGGTGGAGGCGGTTTGAATCCGGTTTCACCATCAGGCTGCGTGATCGTTGATCGCGGGAAAGGGGTGGGCGGACCCCTCTTACACGTACTGAGTGGTCTGTAGGAGGGGAGGTTTGCCCGCGATGCCCTCTGGGTTGTCTTCGTCTTGGGGCGAAACTATGATGCGCCGCCGTCACTCCCCTGTTGGACAGGCCATCAATTAGCTAAGGATTGGCTTATGATTTTCCCGCTATGACGGTTACCACCGGCTCATGTTTCTCCACAAACATAAGGTTAATCCTGTGCTCGGTGTTCTTTGTGCCGTCTTTCGCTCTGGCTGAAGAAACCCACACAAAACATTGGCAGGATCTGACGAGCAATGATCTTTATGCGATTCATCAGCTGATAGTCACCGCTCACCCAGGTGCCTTGGACCGTGACAATAAGGATTTTACCGGCTGGGTTGAACAGGGCTATTTAAAAGCCAGTCAGTTGTCAAAACAGGTCAAGTCAAGGAAGGACTCACTGGCTGTCCTCAACTTTTACATTGCCGGTTTCCAGGATGGCCACGTAGGGTTGAGCCCGTCTGATCAGGGTAAGTCTTCCTGGGCAGGTTTCGTTTTGGGCATGCAAGGACAGCGTTTTGTTGTAAAGAATACTTCCAGAAACTGGCCAGTGCCTTTACCACCCGTTGGCTCCGAAGTGGTGGCCTGTGATGACAAACCGGTCCGCGAGACACTGAAAAATGACCTGTCACCCTACATTGATCGCAGGCTGGGTCTGGCGTCGACATGGTTGCACCTGGCTACGCAGTTGACGGTGGATGATGCCCGCTATCCCGTACTGGGCAGAGTCTTGCCAAAAAGCTGCTCAGTGGTGCTCCCGGATGGGGTGCGACAGGACTTCACCCTGCTGTGGCAACAGGACCGCGGGGAACTGGAGTCTTTCCTGCTCCAGCCTCAACCACCACAGGCTCTGCAAGATCTGGGAGGCGGGCGCTATTGGATACACGTATCGAACTTCACGCCATCTGCTGCGGATAATGCGGCCCTCAAAAAAATGCTCGATGCCATCAATCACCTCGGTGACGCCAAGCTGGTGGTGCTCGATACGCGTGGTAATCGCGGGGGCAACAGTCTGGTGGGTGTAGAGATACTGTCTGCGCTGTTAGGTTCGCAAGTGGTCAATAGCGTGGACAAACAGTCTCGCGCCTATGCGATGTGGCGTGTTTCTCCCTTTGCCTATTCCACACTCAGTCATGTTCTGGGCTCCATGGAAGGTGATTATGGGAAAAACAGTGAGGCTTACACATTTGTTTCCGGTTTAACCCGTTCGATGGAACTCGCACTTAGCGAGAGGAAAGATTGGCTGCGGCAACCGAGCAGTTCTTCAATCAATCAAGAGCGTTTTGAAGGATCAAAGGCTCATGGCTTCAAAGGCCAGTTGGCGCTGGTGACCGACTCTTTTTGCGCGAGTGCCTGCCTGGATTTCGCGGACGTTGTTCTCTCTATCCCCGGGGTTGTCCATCTGGGGTTACCTACGAGCGCGGATACGCTTTACATTGATATAGGCGCTCAAACACTGCCCAGTGGCGGCCAGTTCTGGTTGCCGTTAAAAGTATGGCGAGACCGGGCGCGAGCGAATAATCAAAGTTACGATCCGCCCTTTATCTTTGAAGGGGACATTGCTGATACAGCGGCCGTGCAAAAGTGGGTGCTTGAGCGTCTGTGATCGCTACTAGAACGCCGCCAGACCGAACCCGGCCTGGCGGCTTTTTTACCCTCGATGATCAGGGTGTGACGACATTGAACTGCGGGCTGAAGGTGTCCAGGCTGCCCAGCAGCAGGCCCAGTTTCTTGCCGTCGCCCTGCAACTTGACCAGGCCTTTCTGGATGGCCGTCGGGAAGTCCAGTTGCTTGAGGGCGATCTGTTCAAGCGTTGCCTTGTTCATGCTGATGCTCGCGTCGGCCTGGGGATTGCTGCCGCTGCGATGGGTCAGTACGCCGTTGCGCAAGGTCAGGTTGTAGGCCTGGTTCGGGTCGTCGAAGGTCCAGTTCAACGTCAGGTCATGGCCGACGGCTTTTTCGCTATTCAGGCGAATGGCCAGGAAGTCGAAGAACATGTCAGGGGTCAGCGCCCGCACCATGTCCGCCGACACCGAACTGCCGGCAATCGGTGGCACACCGTTGCGCAGTTCCATGGCGGCGGTCAGGTACATGTTGCGCCAGGTGGCGTTCTCGCTCTGGTAACCCAGTTGCTCCAGCGCCTGGGCCTGGGTTTCGCGGCCTTCACTGTTGTCCGGCTCGGCGAACATCAACTGGTTGCCCAGTTGCGTGGCCCAGCGGTAATCGCCCTTGGTCATGGCTTCGCGCATTTTGCCAATCACGGCCGCGCCACCGCCGATGGCCTCGACATAATGCTTGGCGGTTTCCACCGGCGGCAGCGGGTTGAGGTTCGACGGGTTGCCGTCATAGAAGCCCATGTAGCGCTGATACACCGCCCGCGAGTTGTGGCTCAACGAGCCGTAGTAGCTGCGGGTGTACCACTTGTTCTCCAGCTCCCCCGGGAGTTTCTGCATGTTCTGCGCGATCTCCATCGGCGTCAGGCCCTGGTTCAACAGGTGCAGGGTGCGGTCGTTGAGGAAGGCATACATGTCGCGCTGATCGGCGAGGAAGGTACGGATGCGCTCGCCACCCCAGGTCGGCCAGTTGTGCTGGGCAAAGAGTACGTCGGACTTGTCGCCGTAACGCGTCAGGCTGCTGTCCAGGTATTGCGACCAGGCCTTGGCATCGCGCACCGGGGCGCCGCGCGGAGTGAGGATGTTGTGCATCATCTGCGTGGCGTTTTCCGCCATGCACAAGGCCCGCAGCTGCGGCAGGTACAGGTTCATCTCCGACGGTGCTTCGGTGCCCGGGGTCAGCTGGAACTGCACCTCGATGCCGGCGATGGTGCGGGTGTCCAGTTCCTGGCTGATCAGGTCGGTCGGCGGGATCAGGGTGATGGTGCCGCCCGATGGCGTGTTCTTGCCCATGCCGGCGTCCACCTGGCCCTTGTCGCCCCGTGGCAACAGGCTGCCGAACTGGAACTGGGCGCGGCGGCTCATGGCGTTGCCGGCGTAGACGTTCTCGCTCATGACGTGTTCCATGAAGCCTGCCGGCGCGAACACCTTGACCTTGCCGGCCTTGACGTCGGCCTCGTCGATCACCCCGCGCACGCCGCCGAAGTGGTCGACGTGGGTATGGCTGTAGATCACCGCCACCACCGGTTTGTGCGGACGGTTGCGGTAGTACAGGTCCAGCGCCGCCTTGGCGGTTTCAGCCATGGTCAGCGGGTCGATGATGATCAGCCCGTCGTCACCCTCGATGATGGTCATGTTGGCCAGGTCCAGGCCGCGCACCTGATAGAGCCGGGGGCTGACTTCGAACAAACCGGCGTGGGCGCTGAGCTGGGCCAGGCGCCACAGGCTCGGGTTGACGGTGTCGGGGGCCTGGTCCTTGTCGAGGAAGGCGTAGCTCTGCATGTTCCAGATCACCTTGCCGTCGGCGGTCTTGATCGGGTCCGTGAAAGGGGCGATCAGGCCACGGTTGACCGACTCGTAGTCGGTGCGGTCACTGAAGGGCAGTTGCTTGAGGACCGCCGCATTGCTGGCAGCGGTCAAGGGGCTGGCGGCGACGGGGGCTTGGGCGGCGGCGACCGATTGTGCCAGGCAGGCGGTGATCAGGGCGGCCAGCAGGCCGCGATGGGACAGGGTGAATCGAGGCATGGAGTCTCCGTTTTTATCATTATGGCTAGACCAGCCTGGAGCCTAAACGCCAGGCCAGAGACCTCGATAATCGTCAAACGACAAAAACCATGCAGGGCGTGCAAGGCTGTCCGCTATGCTTGGATTCACTGTCTGTGTAGCGAGCGCTGCCCATGCTCGAGGTTCAAGGCGTCTTCAAACGCTACGCCACCGCGCAAGGCCCGCTGGCGGTGTTGCAGGGTGTCGACTTGCAGTTGGCGCCCGGCAGCAGCCTGGCGCTGATGGGCGAGTCGGGCAGTGGCAAAAGCACCTTGCTGCACCTGATTGCCGGGCTGGACAAGGTCGACCAGGGCAGCATCCGCTTGGGCGAACAGCGCCTGGAACGCATGAGTGAAGGCCAACGGGCGCGCTGGCGGCGTACGGAGATCGGCCTGGTGTTCCAGCAGTTCAACCTGATCGGCAGTTTGCGGGTCGAGGACAATCTGGCGTTTCAGGCGCGACTGGCCGGGCGCCATGACCCGGCCTGGCACGGGCAACTGGTGGAACGCCTGGGGCTTGGGGATGTACTGGCGCGCTATCCGGAGCAGTTGTCCGGTGGCCAGCAGCAACGGGTGGCGCTAGGGCGGGCACTGGCGTCGCGGCCACGGTTGCTGTTGGCCGATGAGCCCACCGGCAGTCTCGATGAACACACCAGCGAGCAGGTGCTGGATCTGTTGCTGGAACTGCTTGAGGACAGTCCCACCAGTTTGTTGATGGTCACCCATAGCCCCAGGGTCGCCGCACGCCTGGCGCGCAAGGTGCTGTTGCAGCATGGACGGCTGGTCGATGCCGGCGCGCCGCGATGAGTGTTTTAACCCAGACCCTGCGCGCGCTGCTCAGCCATTGGCGTCAGCATCCGGTGCAGTTCTTCAGTGTGCTGACTGGGCTGTGGCTGGCCACCGGTTTGCTGACTGGGGTCCAGGCGTTGAACAGTCAGGCACGGGACAGCTACGCCCGTGCCAGTCAATTGATCGGCGGCGAACCCCAGCCCAGCTTCAGCGCTCCCAATGGCGCGCCCTTCGCCCAAGCCCTGTTTGTCGAGCTGCGCCTGGCCGGCTGGCCGGTGTCGCCGGTGGTGCAGGGGCGGGTGATGCTCAAGGGGCAGGAAGCGCAGCGCCTGCAACTGATGGGCATCGAGCCCCTGTCACTGCCGACGGGCACGGTCTTGGCCGGACAGCCCCTGGACCTGGCACGGATGGCCGAGTTCGTCAGCCCGCCGGGCCGCACCTGGATTGCTCCGCAAACCCTGCAGGCGCTGGGATTGCGTGAGGGTGATCGAGCGCAGACCACGACGGGGGCCAGTTTGCCGCCGATGCATGCCCAAGCCGACATGGCGCCCGGTGTGCTGTTGATGGACATCGGTGTTGCCCAGCAGGTGCTGGGTCTGGCGCAGCAGCTGTCACGCTTGCTGGTGCCGAAGGCGTTCGTCGCCACCCACCCTCGGCTGCCCGCCGACCTGGCCGGTCAGTTGCAACTGCAACCCGGCGGTGAAGAGCACACCCTGGCGCGGCTCACCGAGAGCTTTCACCTGAACCTCGACGCCCTGGGATTCCTGTCATTCGTTGTCGGTTTGTTCATTGTCCACGCGGCGATTGGCCTGGCACTGGAGCAGCGCCGCGGCCTGTTCAGAACCCTGCGCGCCTGCGGGGTCAGCGCACGGATGCTGATCCTGGGCCTGAGCCTTGAACTGGGCGGGTTGGCCCTGCTCGGCGGGCTGGTCGGGGTGGTCAGCGGCTACTTACTGGCCAGTGTCCTGCTACCGGACGTCGCTGCCAGCCTGCGGGGATTGTACGGCGCCGAAGTGGCGGGGCAGTTGAGCCTCAGCCCCGGGTGGTGGTTGAGCGGCATCGGCCTGAGCTTGTTGGGCGCCGGGCTGGCCGGCGTCAACAGCTTGTTGCGTGCCGCACGCCTGCCGTTGCTGGCGCTGGCGGCCCCGCATGCCTGGCATCAGGCCTATGGGCGCTGGCTGCGGCGCCAAGGATGGGTGGCCGTTGTCATGGCGCTGATCGGCGTGCTCGCGTGGGCGTGGGGGGACAGCCTGACCAGTGGTTTTGTGCTGATGGCGGCCTTGATGCTGGGGGCCGCGTTGAGTTTGCCGGTACTGCTCGATTGGGCGCTGAGTCTGGCCTTGGGTCGCAGCCATTCGGTGCTCGGCCAATGGTTTGTTGCCGATTGCCGTCAGCAGTTGCCGGCCCTGAGCCTGGCCTTGATGGCCCTGCTGCTGGCGCTGGCCGCCAATATCGGGGCGGGCAGCATGACCGCCGGCTTTCGCCAGACCTTCAGCGACTGGTTGGAGCAACGGTTGATCGCCGAGCTGTACATCACCCCCCGCAATCCAGCGCAGGCCCGCGAACTGCAGCCGTGGCTGATGCAGCAGAATCTCGCTGCGGTGCTGCCCAGCTGGCAGGTCGCGGTGACCTTGCAGGGCTGGCCGGCGGACCTTCATGGGGTGATCGATCACGGGACCTATCGCCAGCACTGGCCGTTGCTCGCAGCCCAGGGCGATACCCCCTGGGAGCAGTTGGCGAGCCACGACACGGTGATGATCAGCGAGCAACTGGCGCGCCGACTCAAGCTTCAGTTGGGCGACCGATTGAGCATCCCCACACCGCAAGGCGCCTGGGCGCCGCAGCTGATCGGTATTTATGCCGACTATGGCAATCCCAAAGGGCATCTGCTGGTCAACGACCGACACCTGTTGCACTTCTGGCCACAGCTGACGCCGAGTCGTTTCAACCTGCGCATCGAGCCGGGCCGGATTCCGGCTTTGCTCACGGCGCTGCAAGCGCGCTTTGCCCTGGACGACAGTCGCATCGTCGATCAGGCCCGGCTCAAGGGCTGGTCGGAGCAGGTGTTCGAGCGCACCTTTGCGGCGACGGCCGCCCTCAACAGCCTGACCCTGGGGGTGGCCGGGGTGGCGTTGTTCATCAGCTTGCTGACGCAAAGCCAGAGCCGTCTCGGGCAACTGGCGCCGTTGTGGGCGCTGGGGGTGACCCGCCGGCAATTGATGCTGCTCAACCTCGGACAAACCTGGCTGCTGGCATTGCTCACCCTGGTGTTGGCGCTGCCGTTGGGCATTGCCCTGGCCTGGTGCCTGGACACGGTGATCAACGTGCAGGCGTTCGGCTGGCGCCTGCCGCTGCGGGTCTTCCCGTGGCAATTGGCGCAGTTGATGGGGCTGGCGCTGTTGGCCACCTTGCTGGCCTCGGCCTGGCCGCTCTTCACGCTTTACCGCACGCAACCGGCGGACTTGCTCAGGTGCTTTGGCCATGAGGACTGACAGGTTGCTCGCGGTGGTGTTGCTGGTCTTGGCCGGGTGCGACGATGCCCCCGAGCGCCAGGAGGGGTTCGCCGGGCTGGGTGTTGACGCCGCCGCGTTCCAGCAGGTGACGCCGGGCCGGGTCTTCGGGTTTCCGGCCGATCACGCGGCCCACGATGGATTTCGTGTGGAGTGGTGGTACCTCACCGCCAACCTCAAGGACCCGCAGGGCCGGGCATTCGGTGTGCAATGGACGCTGTTTCGCAATGCCTTGCAAGCCGGCTCGGAGCAGCCCGGATGGGCCAGCCAGGTGATCTGGCTGGGCCACGCGGCGGTGACGTCGGCGACCGTGCACCACGCCGCCGAGCGTTATGCCCGGGGTGGCGTGGGGCAGGCCGGGGTGCAACAGCCACCGTTTGCCGCCTGGATCGACGACTGGCGCCTGAGCTCGCAGACAGGCAGCGATAACCCGTTGGCCGACATGCGCTTGCAGGCCAGCGGTAAAGGCTTCAGCTATCAACTGCGCCTGACCTCCAGCCGGCCAGTGGTGTTGCACGGGGAGCAGGGTTTCAGTCGCAAGTCCGAGCAGGGCCAGGCGTCGTATTACTACAGCCAGCCGTTCTTTGCGGCCAGCGGCAACCTGGAGATCGATGGCACGACCTATCAGGTCAGCGGCCCGGCCTGGCTGGACCGGGAGTGGAGCAGCCAGCCATTGATGGTCGGGCAGAGCGGCTGGGACTGGTTCTCCCTGCACCTGGACAGTGGTGCGCAGTTGATGCTGTTCCGGATTCGCCAGCAGGTTGGCGCTCCCTACGTCACCGGCACTTGGATCAATCCGGACGGCAGCACCCGTACATTGTCCCGGGATGAGATTAACCTCACGCCGTTGACGAGTTCTGAGGTGGCAGGGCGTAGCCTGCCGACACGCTGGTCAGTCAAGGTGCCGGGCCAGGGGCTGGACATCACGGTCGCGGCGCTCAACCCCAAGGCCTGGATGGATTTGCGTATTGCCTATTGGGAAGGGCCGGTGCAGGTCAGTGGCAGTGATACGGGGGTGGGGTACCTGGAAATGACCGGCTATTGAGAGGCGGATCGCAGCCCTGAGCGGTGCGCGGCAAAGTTTTAGTAAAACCGCTGATCTATGTCTATGCTCACTCGGCGCGCAGGCTTCAGACTGCTGTTGAAAGCCTTTGCTTGCACTCTTTACTCTCTCAGGGAACGTACCGCTATGAAGCTTCACACACTGACCAAAGCCATTACGCTTGCAACGCTGCTGTCTGCCGGTAGCCTCAGTGCCTACGCCGCCGATATCCCATTGTCGGCCGTGGTTGAAGCGAACCAGGTGATGACCGAGGTTATTTCCGTCGATGCGGCCAACCGCCAGGTGGTACTCAAGGGCGCCGAGGGCCAGCCGGTCATGATCCAGATGACCGAAAAGGCCAAGGACCTGGGCAACCTCAAGGCCGGTGACAAGGTGCAGATCGACGTCATCCGTTCGGTCGCCGCTTCGCTCGACACCGACATCGACAAGGGCCTGCCGGGCACCGTTGAGCGCGTCGGGGAAATGCGCGCCTCCGAGAACAACCCGAACCCGGGCGGCGAAGCCTATCGTCAGATCAAGGTCGAGCTGAAAATCACCGCGATCGACGTGAAGAAAAACGAAGTGACGCTGCAGAATCCAGCGGGCCTGACCAAGACCATCAAGGTCGAAAAACCGGAAGTCCAGGCCAAGCTCAAAGACCTCAAGGTCGGCCAGAGTGTGGTAGTGGTCTACACCGACGTGCTGAAAGTCACGACCCAGCGCTAAGCTTCAACGCGACACCTGAAAAGCGACACTCGACGCTGGTGCGCCCTGATACGGGGCGCAACCTGAAACGGCGGGTTTCGCTTTTTTTCGTTTTTGCCGTTGAAATATTGTGTCCAGATTTATTCAGAATTTCTCACCGGACAGATCGGATCCAATGTATTAAAATCGCCCCGGTTCGCCCAGTGTCAGGGCTCTTTACCAGTGCAAGGATTGCCAGGCCATAGCACTGGGCGAACGTCTTCCAGACCGTTCGACAAACAACCTTCAGTTGTACATCGTTTCTGAGTACGCACGGTCCCGCACTGCCTCCTTCCTGCTCAGCACACCAACCCTTGCAGATTCAGCACACGGCCACATTCGTCAATCGAACGCTGCTGCGTTTGCGCATACAACGCCAGCTCATCAATGGTTGAACGGCCCAGCGCGGCTTCAAACGCTTGCCGGTTCGAATGCGCGTCGTAGCGGGTCTGTGCGGCATCGCCCAGGTTCGACTGGAAAATCCCCGCGGCGCTGACCGGCAGGAAGTCCTCGTACACCAGCGGTTCCGCGCGCACATAACCGGCTTTGAGCAACCCGGCCAGGGACATGCCCTTGAGTGTATCGCGCTCGACGGCCAGGCCCTTGTCGCTGACGAAATAGCGGAAGTAGGCCAGGCCTTGCTCGCGCATGTCAGTGTAGGCGTCCGGGAATTCCTGGAAATGTTGCGTCATCAGGCTGTCGTAGCGCGCTGCGTTGGCTTCGCTGGGGAAGTCCTCGAGCTCATCGCGGGCAGCGTTGAGCAAGCGGTCGTAGAGCGCCCGCCCTTGAGGAGTCAACGCAGCGCCACGCTGCTCGATTTCGCCGAAGCGGGCGCTGTGGCTGCCGGTGGCCTGCTGTTGGTCGGTGAACGCAATGGCTTCGTCCAGCGCCTTGAAGCTGGTCTGGCGCAGGAGGATCGGGCACTGGCGGCGCGGCGGTCCCTCGATCACTGCCTTGGGGGTGATGCCGTGGCCGGGCATGCTGGCCTGCACGATGTCGATGTCCAGGGTGCGCGGGGTCAAGTGATTGATGTGCGGGCCCTTGAAGGCCACCACGTCGGCGATCAGCCGGTGCTGGGCGCTCAATTGTCGGTACTGCGCGGCGGTGACGGTGGCGCTGTGGTGCCAGCGAAACGTCTCCAGCGCCTGCTCGACAAAAACCTCGGCCTGCTGTTCATCAAGGCCGCCGTTGTGTTCGGCGTGGGCGATCAGTTCCAAGGCCCTGGCGGTGAAAATCGAACGCCGGGCCAGCACCGATTCGGCAAAGGCGCGCAGCTCGGGGTTGTCGATCAGTTCCAGGCGCAGCAGCGAGGTGAACACGCGGAACGGGCTGACCTGCAGGGACGCTTCATGCACGGCGCGAAAGGCCGTGGAGTGCACCGGCACGCCGGCGGGTGTCAGGTCGTAGTAGCCGACCGGTTCCATGCCCATCACCGCGAACAGGCGGCACAGCGTCGCCAGTTCCTCGGCGGTGCCGACGCGAATCGCGCCGTGGCGCTCCAGATCCAGGCGCTCGATTTCGCCGGTAGCGCGCAACTGCGAGGCCATCGCCGGGTCGCTGGCCAGCACCTGGGCGTTGGTGCTGGCCACCAGTTCCATCAAGGCGCCGTACAGCGGCACTTCTTCGCGGTACATGTCCGACATCGCCCGCGAGAAGCGTTGGCGGATCAGGTCAGGGCTGACGACGTTCTG
Source organism: Pseudomonas sp. Irchel s3a18 (assembly GCF_900187535.1). NCBI lineage: Bacteria > Pseudomonadati > Pseudomonadota > Gammaproteobacteria > Pseudomonadales > Pseudomonadaceae > Pseudomonas > Pseudomonas sp. Irchel s3a18. The sequence continues at coordinate 149,746 of NZ_FYDV01000005.1, forward strand.
GTTGCTCATAAACTCGAATCCCGGCGCAGTGACAGTGGAGTAGGCCGATTCTGTTCGGCGCCGGCATGACTGACAAACGAAGTTTCTTCCGAACTTCATTCTGCAAACGACTGCTGCGTTCAGTGCTGCGCCTGGTTCACCCGCCAGAACCGCTACACAAGGCACTGTCCGCTACAGGAGGAGGTGGAAGCCAGGGCAGGTCAGTCGTTCTTCGACTGCTATGGCGCGTCAGGCCCACTTGTCTCGCCATAGGGACTGGCCCCCTTCATCTTGGCCTCTCCAGGAACTGGCGATATAACGCCGCGGTTCTCGCCGACTGTTCCACCATTGGCATATGGCCGACGCCGTCCCAGATTTCCACGCGCATTCCGGGAATGCCCTTGGCCCAGATTTGCGCGCTGCTGACGTGAATCAGGCGGTCTTCGCGACCCCACAGCAACAGGGCAGGGGCCTGGATATCGTGCAGCCTGGCGCCGACGGGCTGGCTGGTGTGAAAATCCTCGAAAATCTCCGCCAGTTCGTCGCGCCGGGCTTGATAACGCTCGGCCAGCGCCGCCCGCACCACCCCCGGCACCCAAGGCGGGGAGGCCATGGTCATGGCGTAGAACTGATTGAAATCGGCCCGCGAATGAATCAGGAACGGGTTGCTGCCCTGGGCCAGCAATCGCTCCATGTCGCTGGGCTCGGGTGAGCTGAGGCCGGCCGGGTCGATCAGCATCAGCGACGCGACTCGCCCCGGGTGGACGGCGGCCAGCCAGGCGGCGACGTAGCCACCCATGGAGTTGCCGATCACGTGGACCTTGCCGATCCCGCAGGCATCGATCAACTGGATCATCCGTTCGGCCTGGGTCGGGATGTCATAGCCACCGCCGGCCTTGAACCCGGTTTCGCCGTGGCCAGCCTGGTCGGGAATGATCACCCGGCAATCGTCGGTAAAGTGCCGGGCGAAGCGCAGCCAGATGGTTTTGTCGGCGCTGTACCCGTGCAGCATCAGGATGGTTCGTTCAGGCGTCTCCGGTCCGCCCTGGTAGGTGACCATCTCCATCTCGGCAATCGGTACCGCGACTTTCTGCAGGCCATACAACCGCGCCTCCAGCGCCATGCTGGCGTCGTACAGCACGTGGCCGATACGCGGCCAGGTGCGCCAGGTCCAGATGACCAACAACCCGAGAACAATCCATACAACAAACATCGCGCGCTCCCCAAAACAGGTCAGGACAGAATGTGGTCCGCGGTTTTCAGTCGTCGCGTCAGTTGGTGATAGCTGAAGCTGAAGCCGGGAAACATGGCGATCACATGACCGCTCTTGCTTTGATACCAACTGTGGCAACCACCGGACTGCCACACAGTGCGTTGCATTTCACGGTGAATCATTTGGGTATAGGCGTTTTCGGCTTCCTTGCGCACTTCAATGCTGCGCAGCCCCTGATCCTTGAGGGTACGAATGCAGTCGAGGATGTAGTTCATCTGCGATTCGATGATGAACAGCGCCGAGGTATGGCCAATGCCGGTGTTGGGTCCGGTGACGATAAACAGGTTGGGGAAGTCCGGCAGGCTGGTGCCCAGGTAGGCTCGCGGGTACTGGGCCCAGAACGCACTCAATAACGTGCCGTTCCTGCCGAGCACAGGGTAGGAAATAACCCCGTCGGTGGCATCGTAGCCCGTGGCCCAGACGATCAGGTCCAGGTCGATGTGCTGTCCATCCTGGGTAAGGATGCCGCGTTCATCCAGTGCGCCGATGCCTTGTTCGCGCCCGTGCAGGGTCACGTTGGGGCGGCACAACGCCGGGTACAGGGTGCTGGACAGAATCACCCGCTTGCAGCCGATGGTGTAGTCCGGGGTGAGTTGGCGTCGCAATCCGGCGTCCGGCACCTGTCGCTTAAGGTGCTTGAGTGCCTGCTGCTGCACCAGGCGCAGCGCGGTCCTTGAGTACTTGAAGGCAATCACCCGGGTTTCGAATTGCCAGTAAATCATCCAGCGCAGCATCTTGTAGGCCGGCTTGAAGCCCAGCAGCCAGCGCTGGAAACGACCGAAGCTGCGGTCGGCGCGGGGCAGTACCCAATGGGGCGTGCGCTGGAACACGTGCAAGTGTTCGACGTCCGGCGCGAGGGTGGGAATGATCTGCGCCGCGCTGGCGCCGCTGCCGACGATGGCGACCCGTTTGTGGCGATAGTCGTAGGCATGATCCCAGGCATTGCTGTGAAAGCTCTTGCCCGCAAAGCGCTGCAGACCCTCGAACGGCGGAATCACCGGCTGGCTCAATGGCCCGGATGCGTTGATCAGGAACTGTGCGCCGAACGTGCCTTTTTCCCGGGTATGCACCTGCCACTGACGGGCCGTTTCGTCCCATTGGACCCGATCCACATCGGCCTGCAGTTCGACCCTGTCGCGTAACTGGTAGTGGTCGACAACGTACTGGGTGTAACGATGCAACTCTGGCTGTTCGGCGAACATTTGCGTCCAGCGCCAGGAAGCGAACGACAATGAGTACAGCGGGGAGGGCACGTCGACGGCGGCACCGGGGTAGGTATTCTGGCACCAGGTGCCGCCAAAAAAATCACGACGTTCCAGTAGGCGAAAATCCGTGATGTCCGCCTTGAGCAGGTTGATGGCTGCACACTGGCCGCCGAAACCGCTACCGATGATCAGCACTTGATAGGTCTGCATGGGCCTCCTCTCTTGTAGGGGTGTGTGATGCACGCTCAGACGTCGACGGAAGTCCCTCTCATTTATAGTCAATTTTTCGACACCGGGCGTTCCAGAGCTGTTTTTCTGGCCGCTGGGTGGTGATGGCGATTTGCCGTCTCCCTGTTAGACTCCAGGCATTCCCGTCTGGATTTTTTTGCCGTCTGCAGTGGCGATCAGCCGCAAATGAGGAGCTTTGGCCCCTATGCAACCAATTGGAGGAAAGGGACTTTCATTGGCCAGGAGGCTCTACACATCACGCACCCTGGGCCTTGCGTTGGGGCTGTTGTGCGTGGCACCGGCGGTCCTGCCACTGGAGCCGCCTGCGTGGTTGTTGTTGCTGATGCTGTTCAATGGCGTGCTATGGCCGCACCTGGCGTACCAATGGGCGCGTCGTTCGCCATTGCCCTATCGCGCCGAACACCGCAACTTGCTGATCGACTCGTTGACCGGTGGCTTCTGGGTCGTGGCCATGCACTTCAATCCGTTACCCAGCGCGGTGACGCTGTCGATGATGGCCATGAACAATGTGGCAATCGGTGGCGTGCGCTTTCTGCTGGCGGGCATCGGGGCCCAGGTGTTGGGTATGGGGGTTGGCTGGCTGCTGTTTGTTCCCGTGGTGATTCCCCAGACCAGCCAGTTGCAGATGTACGCCTGCTTGCCGTTGCTGACCTTGTACCCGTTGGCGCTGGGCTGGATCTGCTTTCGACAGACCTTCGCCCTGGGCAAGAGCAAGCGCGAACTGTTGGCCCTGAGCCGCACCGACAGCCTCACCGGGCTGCTGAACCACGGCGCCTGGAAAGATGCCCTGGAAGTCGAATTCCAGCGGTGCCAGCGTCAGCAGCGCGGCGGTGCCATCGCGCTGATCGACATCGACCACTTCAAGGCCATCAATGACACCTACGGCCATGTGGCCGGCGATATCGTCCTGCGGCAACTGAGCAAGATCCTCAAGCAGAACCTGCGTGCCAGTGACGTGGCCGGACGTTATGGCGGTGACGAGTTCTGCGTGATCCTGCCCGATGTCCCCCTGGCACATGCCGTTCAGGCGATGGACGCGTTGCGTGATCGTTTTTCCGGGCTGGGCTACGAGCAGAACCCGGCCCTTGAAGTCAGCCTGAGCATCGGTCTGGCGGCGTTCAACCCGACGCACGCCGATGCCACGCAATGGCTCAACGATGCGGACCTGGCGCTGTACGCCGCCAAGACCACCGGCCGCAACCGGGTGATCTGCCATGCCGACGGGCTGGTGCAGCGGGTGGCGCTGGGCTTGGTGTGAGGTTCGGGGTGTGGCCCGGTGTCAGCCCGGCATAGCCCACTCGCGCAACACCTGCTTGGTCACCTTGCCCGCCGCGTTCAGTGGCATGGCCACTTCCCCCATGCGCTCGTCGGGGACGCCGATGAATGAACGATGTCCCGATGGCGAGGGAGCTTGCTCCCGTTGGGCCGGGCTGGTGTTCCAGCGCGACGCGGCCCTGGCCAGGCGGTTGGGGTGTTTCAGAAAAAACCGGCGACCTTTTTGGGTTTGCTGCGCAACCCAGCGCGAGCAAGCTCGCTCGCCACGGGGGAATGTTGTGGGTGATAGCGATCAGGAAGGCGCCTCAGGTCATCGGTGCGTTGATGAATGCCGGCAGTTGTTCGGCGTAGGCGCTGAATGCTCGGATCTTCGGAAACTGCGTCGCATCGATCTGGTCCGGCACCACAAGCTGGGTGAAGCTCCAGGCGACGGCGAGGGTGATGCCGTCCTGCTCCAGGGTGCCGTCCATGTTCAGCGGTTGTGTATCCAGTTCCTGCTCCAGCGCCGCATACGCCGCCTGCAATTGTCCGCTCACCCGTTCAAGCCAGGGCGCGTGCTGTTTCTCGGCGGGCCGCAGATTGCGTTCGTAATAGATCTGCACCGACTTCTCGCACGCCGCCAGGGCCAGGCCGATCACGCGTAGCGAGCGCAGGCGCAGGTCGAGTCGGGCAGGCATCAGGCTTTTTTGCGGACCGCTCAAGGCTTCCAGGTAGTCGATGATCAAGGTCGAATCCATCAGCACGTCGCCGTTATCCAGCACCAGGGTGGGTGCCTTGACCACCGGGTTGATCTGCTGGAACGCCTCGAAGCCGCGGAATACCGAAATCGAGGCATGCTCGAACGGGATGTCCAGTGCTTGCAGGCTGATGGCAACACGTCTTACGTAAGGTGAGTCGAGCATTCCGATCAGCTTCATGTACAACTCCTTGAGTGATGGGCGGTGAACAGGCGCGGGTCCTGCTGCTTGAATCTAGCGCTAAACCCATGATCTTGAATACTGCCAGGATGGACTTGCCGGACGACATCGGCGGTGGCCATCAGCCGTTTGTCTTCTATATACAGCCGCTGGATTGAATTTCTTGCTATAAACGCACTCCGATAACGGCCCAAAGCTTGCCAGAGAGCAATTTAAGGGCGTTGTCAGACAAATTCCCTGTCTTTTCAGTTGCTGAGGCTTCAAGTCGGCCTTAGACTGCCGCCCCTCGTAAATTGAGTGCCGGGTGGCGCTTGGAATGTATGGCGCCTTTCCGAGACCTTGCAGGTCGACCGGAACGCTCCCTGATTCGCCTTAATGCACGTATTTTTTATAGAGAAATCAATGACAAAGGAAAAGTTGCTGGCCATGCCGGCGGATGACTACATGAATGCCGAGCAACAGGCTTATTTCACTGAGCTGCTGCAAGCCATGAAAGTGGAAACCCACGAGCGCATCGAACAGAACCGAATCGCCATTGAAAGCCTGGACACCCCGGCCGACCCGGCTGATGCGGCGTCGGTCGAAGAAGAGCGTACCTGGCTGGTGAACGCCATTGATCGTGATCAGCGCATGCTGCCTCAGCTGGAACGCGCGCTGGAGCGCATCGGCGACGACACCTTCGGCTGGTGCGATGACAGCGGCGAGCCTATTGGCCTCAAGCGCCTGCTGATCAGCCCGACCACCAAGTACTGCATCGAAGCTCAAGAGCGTCACGAGCAGATCGACAAGCACCAGCGTCAGGCCTGATTCTGTGTGACAGCCCGGACCACGGGCGTCCTTGAAAGATCGCAGCCTGCACAACGTTTATGGGGGCACTCCCTTAACGTTGTTGCAAGCTGCGATCTTTGCGTTTGTGTGCTCGAACGGTCAGCGCATTCTTCAAAGCAACCGGTGATTGTTACCGTTTGAGCAAGTCAATAGTGCAGGCACTTGGCTATTTCCCGCTCCGGATATTCATTAATCTACCTACATTGTTAGGCAGCTAATGAAGTGGTCGAGGTGCTCTCATGCAATGCAAGGTCGATGTCGCGGTAATGATCGGCAGTGGTGTCCCTGCCGGATTACGGGCGATGGGGCAGCGCGTGTGCTGGGTAGTCCTGCTCAATGGTGAGCAACGGGGCACGGCATTTTCCAGTCGTAGCGATGCGCAGGAGTGCCAGGCGGCCTGGCTGGCACAGCTGGGGGCCAGGGGCAGCGATCGCGTGCATTGAAGGTTGGATCACAGTGCTTGATGTCACGGCGGGTTGATCAGGCCTTCAATGCGCCTTGATCGACGGCAAGTTTCAGTGCCTTGGCCGACTCCATGGCCGCCACTGCCGCGCCGTTGGAGGTTTTGAACCAGCGGTCTTTTTCGACCTGGTGGCAGGTCACAGTGGTCAGTGGCGGTTTGGCGCGCATCACAATGACCGCCTGGAACTCTCCGTCGACTTCTCTGGCTTCGCCGCGGATAAAAAATTCGCCGATATCAAATTCCGTCACGTGCGCCTTCCCTTGTTCATTATTGTGTTGTGTGCAACGCAGTCCGCTGAAGGGGCTGGGTTTCAATGGTCGGGCAGTATGGCAGTTGTTGCGGGGCGGCGGCGCAGTTATGTCATCGGTGTGACGAAATGACTGCGCCTGTCACGCAGGGTTCGGGTCTCAGTGACTGACCTCGAGGTTGCGCGCAAGGGTGCAGGCTTCGTTATGATTGATGCGGAAACCTCTTACACGACCAGTTGCAGTTTCTGTGATATGGAAGAAACTATTCCCTGCGAGAACCACTTGATAACGAAGGTGTATGTGCTGTTCAAACCGGGCGCTCTCTTCTGCGCAGGTCATGGAGTGTACGGCGTGCAGGTTATAAGTGCGGTTTTTGGCGTTCGCGGATGAAGGGGAATGCGTGCTCATAAGAATTCCTTTTCTCGGGTTTGCAAGCGGTTGTACGTCGCTTTGGGTAGTCTAGCAGCGCTTCGCTGCTCTAGAATTGCCCCCACTGGTTGGAGGTTGTTGCTCATCTAAAGCAATTTTGTTCGGGTGATATGTCGGAAAAATGCTTTTTTCAAAGGGTTTTCTCCCTAAAGTTGATAGTCCAGTAGCCTCTGGTTGCTAGAAGGGATTTTTCCCTCAGCCTCTGACGACCGACAGACAAGACGGTGGGCGCGGCGATCCAGTAGTCTGCTCTTGCCTTGCAATGAAGCGCTTTTCTGCGGACTTCACGGCTTCAGCCAGGACCCTTGTTGCACTATTTTCGCTAGGGCCATTTTTTTGCTGTCCTTTTTTCGGGCAGTGTCATTTTCAGATGTGGGGAAGTTTCCTTGGCAGTAAGTAATCTCGATATGCATGCGTTGTTTGTATTGGGTGACCTGCGTGCAAAGCTGGTTAAGCAGTTTCAATCACCTTTCGTCTACATCACCGAACAAACGCCTGAAGGTATTTACGTCGCCGAGATCGATACCGGGTCGGTCATGGTCGTGGACGACAAGCCGCGTCTTGAACTCAAGGTTGGCGATCATTTTCGCGCATCCGTATTACCCAGTCGTGAAGGCGGCAAGTTTGAAATCCGGTTTCGCGAGATCAAACTGACGGTCTACGGCCTGGGTGATTACGCGTTCGTGACCACGACAGAAGGCCACGCCATCGTGTTCAAGGAAGGTCACAACGTGCTGACGGTATTCGCCGCTCATGAGCAACTGCAGGAAGGCCTGACCAAAACCCTGAAGGCGGTGACCGGTAAGGTGGCCAAATGGCGTAAAGGCGAACTCGTGACGTTCAAGGCCAGTGAGTAATGAGCCTGTCCCGCGCCGATTTTCATGAACAGAACCTGTTCAGCGCGCGTGCCGAGGCACAGCACTTGTTTGCCCAGAAGGTCGTCCGGCAGGGCGCCTGGCTGAGTTGGGTGGCTTCGCAGATTTACCAGATGCGCCCGGCGGAGTACGCCAGCATGGTGCGCAGAGAGTTGCAGCGCTTGCAGGAGGCTGGCGAACACTGAACCTTGTCCCTTCAAATGCAGGAACCTCTACTACAGTCTATGGACCGAGTGACCCGAGGTTTGCCGCTTGCGCGCGCATGACCGTTCCGTCCTGCTATTGCTGAACAGTACGAGGTGCAAGGCATGAAAGGATTTCGCTTGTTGCTGGCGGGTGCTTTGACAGCCGTCGGTTTGCTGGCATCACCCCCTGCCGCAATGGCGGCCCAGACGCCGATCCACTTTGCTGACCTGAACTGGGAAAGCGGCAGCCTGATCACCGACATCTTGCGCATCATCGTCGAGAAGGGCTACGGCCTGCCGACGGATACCTTGCCGGGCACCACCATCACCCTGGAAACCGCGCTGGCCAACAATGACATTCAGGTCATCGGTGAGGAGTGGGCCGGGCGCAGTCCGGTGTGGGTCAAGGCCGAGGCCGAAGGCAAGGTGGTGAGCCTGGGCGACACGGTCAAGGGCGCCACCGAAGGCTGGTGGGTGCCTGAGTACGTGATCAAGGGCGATCCTGCCCGGGGCATCAAGCCCATGGCGCCGGACCTGCGCAGTGTGTCGGACCTGCCCCGTTACAAGGACGTCTTCCGCGATCCGGAAACCCCGGGCAAGGGGCGCTTTCTCAATAGCCCGATTGGCTGGACTTCGGAAGTGGTCAACCAGCAGAAGCTCAAGGCCTACGGCCTGACCGACAGCTATGTGAATTTCCGCAGCGGCTCAGGCGCTGCGCTGGACGCGGAAATCAGCTCATCGATTCGTCGCGGCAAACCTGTGCTGTTTTACTACTGGTCGCCAACGCCGCTGCTTGGACGCTTCAAGCTGGTTCAACTGGAGGAGCCGCCGTTTGATGCGCAGGCCTGGAAAACCCTGACCGATGCCACTCATCCCGATCCGCAACCGACGCGCTCGTTGCCCTCGAAGCTGTCGATCGGCGTCTCCACGCCATTCCAGAAGCAGTACCCCCAGTTGGTGGCGTTCTTCAGCAAGGTCGACTTTCCCATCGAGCCGTTGAACCAGGCCCTGGCGCGGATGAGCGAGCAGCACAGCACGCCGCGCCAGGCCGCCGAAGCCTTCATGAAGGATCATCCGCAGGTCTGGAAGGCCTGGTTGCCCAGCGACGTGGCCGACAAGGTTGCCGCCGGCCTGTAGCGAAGACGGTCGCCGGCCATTTCCGCGCGTGGGGATGGCCGTTTATCGCTGAATAGGGCGTACAGCCCGTTGATCCTGCCTTGCATTGATAAAACGCAATACGCTGACAAAAGCACTGGTCTAGTCTGTTTCTCTGTCACTGAATTCAGGAATCTCGATCATGACGTTTGTGCTAGCCCAGTGGATCGCCGCCGCCTTGGTGTTGATCAGCCTGATCCATGTGTATTGGGCGCTCGGCGGCCAATGGGCCAGCGATGCCGTCGTGCCGCTGGTGCAAGGGGATCAGGGGCCACGGCCAGCGTTCAAGCCTTCCGCCCTGGTCACCCTGGTGGTGGCGGCCGGACTACTGCTGATTGCCTTGATGGTGAGCCTGCGGGTCGGCCTGTTTGTCCCGGCGATCGAGCACTGGTCGCTGCAGTGGCTGATCAGCGCGATTGCCTTGCTGATGTTCGCCCGGGCCATCGGCGATTCGGAGTCGATGGGTTTTTTCAAGGAGCACGCCGAGTCGAAGTTTGCGCGCCTCGACACCTGGGCTTACTCACCCTTGTGCGTGGTGCTGGGGGCAGGGCTGTTGGCCGTCGCCTGGGCCTGAATCGGCGAACGCGCCGAACTCAGGCCCCGGACCTCGACCAGAGCGCCTCAGCTTCCGCTTTCATTACGTCGGCTACTGACCTCGGCGGGTACATCATCCCCGGCCATCCGCTTGCGGAACAACGCCGCCCGGGCCAGTAGCAGGGTGGTCACCGGCATGGTGATCGCCAGCAGCACCGGAATCAGCCAGGCGTGCAGCACCGGGCGGGATGTGAGTACCGAGAAGTACAGGATCGACGCCAGCGCCACGCACCAGGCACCCAGTGTCGAGGCCAGCGCCGGTGGGTGCATGCGCTGGAAGTAATCCTTGAGCCGCACCAGGCCGATGGCGCCGATCAAGGTGCACAGGCTGCTGGCCAGCAGCAGAACGGCCACCAGAATCTCGACCCACAGCGGCAGTTGGTCCATCCCGTTCATTCGATCACCTCGCCACGCAGCAGGAATTTCGCCAGGGCAAACGAGCCGACGAAGCCGAACAGCGCGATCAGCAGCGCTGCTTCGAAATAAGTATCGCTGGCGTAGCGGATACCCAGCACCAGCATCATCAGCATGGCAATGACGTACAGGTAGTCCAGGGCCAGTACCCGGTCCTGGGCCGACGGACCCTTGAACAGGCGGACCAGGGTCAGCACCATCGCCAGCGAGAACAGGAACAGGCTGAACACAATCGCGTTCGAGAGCAGGGCACTCATTCGAAAATCTCCATCAAGGGGCGCTCGTAAGTCGCCTTGAAGTGCTGGATGAAGTGCGCTTCGTCATCCAGATCGAACACATGCAGCAGCAGAATGCTGCGATCCAGCGCCAGTTCCGACCAGACCGTGCCGGGCACCACTGTGGTGATCATCGACAGCGCCGCCAGGCCGTTGGCATCGCGCAAGTCCAGCGGTACCTTGATGAACGCCGAGCGCGGCGCCCGCCGGCCGGCGTTCAGGACGCCCCAGGCCACGGCCAGGTTGGACGCCAGCACGTCACGGCCCACCAACAGGAACAGGCGCAGGATCACCCCGGGGCGGCGGATACGGATCGGCAGCGGACGCAGCTTGCGCATCATCAGCGGCGCGCAGAACCCCAGCAACGCGCCGAGCAACAGGTTGCCGGGGCTGACGGACAGGTTCAGCACCAGCCACAGCACCCACAGTGCCAGCGACAACCAGGGGGCAGGAAACAGGCGCTTCATGGTTGTACCTCCTGGAGCGTCGCAGGGGTTGCGGGGCCTGGAACAGCGCGGGTGCCGAGGACCGCCATCACGTATTGCTGCGGGTCATTCAACGTGTCGGCTGCCGCCTGGGTGAAACGCATCAGCGGTTCGGCCTTGAAGGTCAGCGCAATGCTCAACGCCAGCAGGGCGAAGATCGGCACGCATTCCAGCCGGCGCAGGACCGGTGACGGGCGTTCTTCCGGGGTCCAGAAGCGCTGGATGCCCAGGCGCGCAAAGGCGATCAGCGAGGCCAGCCCGGACAGAATCAGCAGGGCCAGCAGGCTCCAGGCCGCGGTCGATACCGGGTGTCCGGCAGACGCGCCGAGACCCAGCGGGTTGAGCAGGGCGCTGAGCAGGCTGAGCTTGCCAATGAACCCGGAGAGCGGCGGCATGCCGATGATCAGCAGGGCGCAAGCGATGAAGCTCAAGCCAAGGAAGGCCATGGTCCAGGGAATCACCTGGCCGACCACGGCTTGCTGGTCGTCGTCGAGGTTGATGCCCTTGGTCGGCTGGCTGGACTCCAGTGGGCGCGGCAAGGCTTCGATTTCATCGTCCAGCGGGACTTCGACAGCGGTGCGTGAGCGCTCGATCAGTTCGGCCAGCAGGAACAGGGCGCTCAGGGCCAGTGTGGAACTGACCAGATAGAACAGCGCCGCCGCCACCAGGTTGGGTTGGCCGAAGCCGATGGCTGACAGCAGGATCCCCGCCGACACCAGGATGCTCAGGCTGGCCATGCGTTCCAGGCGCTGCGCGGAAAGGATCGCCAGCGCGGCGCAGACGATGGTCGCCATGCCGCCGTACACCAGCCAGTCGCCGCCAAAATACGCCGATGCGCCGGCCTGCCCCGAGAACAGCAACGTCCACAGGCGCAGCAGGGTATAGACGCCGACCTTGGTCATGATCGCGAACATGGCCGCCACCGGGGCGCTGGCCGCGGAATAGGCCGGTACCAGCCAGAAGTTCAGTGGCCACATCCCGGCCTTGACCAGGAACGCCACTGCCAGAATGCCCGCGCCGGCGTGCAGCAAGCCGCGATCGGCTTCCGGGATCAGCGGGATCTTCTGTGCCAGGTCGGCCATGTTCAGGGTGCCGGTGACGCCGTAGATCAATGCCGCTCCAATCAGGAACAGTGACGAGGCCAGCAGGTTGATCGAGATGTAGTGCAGCCCCGATGACACCCGCGCCCGGCCAGAACCGTGGAGCATCAAGCCATAGGAGGCGGCCAGCAGCACTTCGAAGAACACGAACAGGTTGAACAGGTCGGCCGTCAGGAAGGCCCCGTAGAGGCCCATCAACTGGATCTGGAACAGCGCATGGAAGCTGGCGCCGGCACCGTCCCAGCGGGCCATGGCGAACAGCAGGGCGCTGACGCCGATGATCCCGGTCAGGACCAGCATCAGCGCCGACAGGCGATCGACCACCAGCACGATGCCGAACGGCACTTGCCAGTTGGCCGGCAGGTACACGCCGATGGAGCCGGGCTCGCCCTGTTGCTGGGTCCACAGGAGCAGCATCACCGAAATGCCCAGGCCGATCAGGCTGGAGAACAGGTTGAGCCGAGCCTTGAGCGGGCGATGTTTTTCGCCCAGCAGCAGCATCAGCGCGGCGGTCAGCAGCGGCAGCAGAATGGGCGCGGCGATCAGATGTTGCATCCCGTTCATTCTTTAGGCTCCCGGCCATCGACATGGTCGGTGCCGGTCAGGCCCCGTGACGCCAGCAACACCACCAGGAACAGCGCGGTCATGGCGAAGCTGATGACGATCGCCGTGAGCACCAGCGCCTGGGGCAGCGGGTCGGTGTAGTTCAACAAGTCCTGGGGCACGCCGTCCTTGATGATCGGCTCCTTGCCAATGAACAGGCTGCCCATGCTGAAGATGAACAGGTTGACCCCGTAGGACAGCAGGCACAGGCCCATCACCACCTGGAAGGTTCGAGGGCGCAGGACCAGCCAGACCCCGGAGGCCGCCAGTACGCCGATGGCAATTGCGATGACTTCTTCCATCAGGCCGCTCCTGGCTTGGCAATAGGTTTGGCTTGAGCGCCGGGCTTGTGCCCCCGCACCGACTGGTGCGCCAGGGCGGTCAGGATCAGCAGGGTCGAACCGACGACGACGGCGTATACGCCGATGTCGAAGAACAACGCGCTGGCGATATGAATGTCGCCCAGCAGCGGCAGCGAGAAATGCCAGGTGTGGGTGGTCAGGAACGGATAGCCCGCCGCCATTGCCCCCAGGCCGGTGACGGTGGCGAACAGTAGCCCGGTGCCCATCCAGCGCACCGGTCGCAGGCTCATCTGCGCCTCGACCCACTGGGTGCCGGCCACCATGTATTGCAGGATGAACGCCACCGACATCACCAGCCCCGCGACGAAGCCGCCTCCGGGCAGGTTGTGCCCGCGCATGAACAGGTAGAACGACACCACCAGGGCAATCGGCAGCAACAGGCGTACCAGCACCGCCGGCACCATCATGAAGCCCAGGGCGGTATCGCTGGCCTGGCGCGGGTTGACCAGGTCGGTGACCACGTCCGGTGCCAGCAGGCGCTGTTGCGCCGGCAGTTGCATGCTTTCCTTGGGTGGGCGGAAGCGTCGCAGCAGGGCGAAGACCGCCAGTGCCACCGCCGCCAGTACAGTGATTTCGCCGAGGGTGTCAAAGCCCCTGAAGTCCACCAGCATCACGTTCACCACGTTGCTGCCGCCGCCTTCGGGCAAGGCGCGGCTGAGGTAGAACGAGGAGATGTCGTTGGGCGTCTGGCGGGTCAGCATGGCATAGGAAAGCAGGGCCATGCCCACGCCCACCGCAATCGACAGCAGCAGGTCGCGCAGGCGACGAACCCGGGCCTTCGACACGCTACCAGGCAGCGGCGAGACGTCTTCGATCCGGCGCGGCAACCAGCGCAGACCCAACAGGATAAGTACCGTGGTCACCACCTCGACCACCAATTGGGTCAAGGCCAGGTCCGGCGCCGAGAACCAGACGAAGGTGACGCAGGTCATCAGGCCGCAGACGCTGACCATGGTCAGGGCGGCGAGTCGGTGATACTTGGCTTGCCAGGCGGCGCCCAGGGCGCAGGCGATTGCCAGCAGCCACAGGGTGACGAAGACGATCGAGCCCGGGATTTTCGGCCGATCGCCCCAGCTGATGCCGCTGTACAGCATGGGAATCAGGCCGGCCAGCACGGCTGCCAGTACCAGCAGGAACAGCTGGGTCTGCAGGCGCTTGGTGCTGATCTGCCGCTCCAGTCGGCGCGCCAGGCGCATCATGATCACCAGGCTACGTTCGAACAGGCGCTTGCCATTGAGCCGGCCAATCAGCGGCGGGTACTTGAAGCGCCCGTGCTTGAATTGATTGCGCAGCAGCAGGTACAACACGATGCCGCAGGACATGGCGATCAGGCTCATGATCATCGGCGCGTTCAAGCCGTGCCAGATCGCCAGGCTGTACTCGGGCAGCGTCCCGCCGACCACCGGCAGGGCGGCGGCGGCAAGCAGCGGGCCGACCACCTGGGCCGGGAAGATCCCCACCACCAGGCAGGTAAAGACCAGCAACTCGACCGGCGCACGCATCCAGCGCGGCGGTTCGTGAGGCGTGTGGGGCAGGTCGGTGGCCGTCGGGCCGAAGAACACGTCCACGGTGAAGCGCAGGGAGTAGGCGACGCTGAAGGTGCCGGCGATGGTGGCGATGATCGGCAGGCTGGTCTCGATCCAGGCGGTCGCATTGATGAACACGGTTTCGGCGAAGAACATCTCCTTGGACAGGAAACCGTTGAGCAGCGGCACGCCGGCCATCGAGGCACTGGCTACCATCGCCAGGGTGGCGGTGAACGGGATCAGGCGGATCAGGCCATTGAGCTTGCGGATGTCGCGGGTGCCACTTTCGTGGTCGATGATTCCGGCGGCCATGAACAACGACGCCTTGAAGGTCGCGTGGTTGAGGATGTGGAACACCGCCGCGACCGCTGCCAGCGGGCTGTTCAGGCCCAGTAGCAGGGTGATCAGGCCCAGGTGGCTGATGGTCGAATAGGCCAGCAGGCCCTTGAGGTCGTTCTGGAACATCGCGCAGTAGGCGCCCAGCAGCAACGTACAGGCCCCGGCCCCGCTGACGATGTAGAACCATTCTTCGCTGCCGGACAGGGATGGCCACAGGCGAGCCAGGAGAAACACCCCGGCCTTGACCATGGTGGCCGAGTG
The DNA here is from genome assembly GCF_900187535.1 of Pseudomonas sp. Irchel s3a18. Lineage (NCBI taxonomy): Bacteria > Pseudomonadati > Pseudomonadota > Gammaproteobacteria > Pseudomonadales > Pseudomonadaceae > Pseudomonas > Pseudomonas sp. Irchel s3a18. The sequence goes on from NZ_FYDV01000005.1 coordinate 164,786, forward strand.
CAGATAGGCCGAGACCGGTGTCGGTGCGGCCATGGCGTGGGGGAGCCAGAAGTGGAAGGGGAACTGGGCGCTTTTGCTCAAGGCGCCGATCAGGATCAGGGGAAGCAGGATGGGGTACAGCGCATGGGCACGAATCAGATCGCCGGCGGCCAGGACCTTGTCCAGGTCATAGCTGCCGACGACATGGCCGAGGAGCATGACTCCCGCCAGCAGGCACAAACCGCCGGCACCGGTTACCATCAGGGCCATGTAGGCGCCCCGACGGGCATCGGCGCGGTGGTGCCAGTAGCCGATCAGCAGGAACGAAAAGAGGCTGGTCAGCTCCCAGAAAAACACCATTTGAATCAGGTTGCCGGAGATCACCAGCCCGAGCATGGCACCCATGAATGCCAGGAAAAAGGCAAAAAAGCGTGGCACCGGGTCTTCCGGCGACATGTAGTAACGCGCATAGAGCGATACCAGGGTACCGATGCCCAGCACCAGCAGGGAGAACAGCCAGGCGAAACCGTCCAGGCGCAGGACGAAGTTCAAACCCAGGCTGGGCAGCCAGAAGTATTCTTCGCGTATCACACCGCCGTCGGCGATCTGCGGGTACAACAAGGCCACCTGGAGGGTGCCGACCAAGGCGATCAATCCGGAGAGAATCGATTCAGCATTACGTGCGTTGTGTGGCAGCAATGCCGCCAGACAGCTGCCAATAAATGGCAGAAGCAGTAGAACTATCAGGGACATAGGCTTCTAATCTGCGGAAGTTTGTGAAGGATCATACGTGCCGCGTCCCGGATCACCAACTGCCAAGCTGTGGCAGGATCCTACAAGGTAGGCAGAAAAAGCCTGATTCACATTGTTTTGAAGTGCTTGATCGACCGGTCGGACGCTATCGCGAGCAAGCGCCGCGCCGCCCGGTTCTCCCCACGCTGGGCATCTGTTGTGTCGTGATCGCGTGCCTGCCTCCGGACCCTGTGGGAGATTCTATGGTTGAGGGCTTTCCCTCAACCATACAAGCGAGTCTGCTCGCGATGGCTATTGTTCAGGCGACGCAGCGTTCACGCCTCGATCTTGTGGGTCCTGTTCCCGCTCTGCTTCAGGCACGACAGCCTTACCTTTGGTTTTCAGCTCACTGACGATCACCGCCGCGACAATCAATGCCGCGCCGAACAGCGCCAGCCCCGGCAACCGCTCACCCGCCAGGCGCCCGGCAATCCCGGCCCAGACCGGCTCGCCGGCATAGATCAGCGTCGCACGGGTGGGGGATACACTTTTCTGCGCCCAGTTCATCGCCACCTGAATTGCGGCACTGGCGGCACCCAGGCCCAGGGCGCTGGCCAGCAGGAGCCAGGAAAACGACGGAAGCGCTTCCCGGGTCGGTGCAATCATCAGGAACGCCAGCACCGAGGTGACGGCCAGTTGCACCACCGTGACCCGTCGCACATCGACCCTGCCGGCGTAGCTGCTGATCAGGATGATTTCCGCGGCGATCGCTACCGCACTGATCAGGGTGGCGATCTCACCGGCACTGAAGTTCAACGTGGCCCCCGCGGGGCCCGAGAGCAGCATCAGCCCGGCGAAGGCCAACATGATGCCAATGCTCGGCATCAAGCCCGGACGGCGCCCGAGTACCAGCCATTGCAACAACGGTACGAACGGTACGTACAACGCGGTGATAAACGCCGACTGGCTGCTCAGGATGGTTTGCAAGCCGTAGGTCTGCAGGCCATAGCCCAGCATGATCGCCACGCCGATGAAGGCGCCGGCCTTGAACTCGAACCAGGTCAACTGGCCCAGGTTGCGCCAGGAGAACAGGGCGACGATGCCGGCGGCGGCGGCAAAGCGCAGGCCGACGAAGAACATCGGGCCGCTGACGGTCATGGCGTGCTGCACCAGCAGGAAGGTGCCCCCCCAGATCATGGTGATCAGCACCAGTACACATTCGGCCTTGCTCAGCCGAAACAAGCTGGAAGTGGGTGTGGAAGAGTTCGCTGACGTCATGGCCTTGCGCGCTACCTGAGTGGGACGCACAATGCGCCAGAAGTTGGGCAGTATACTGCGCAACACCCTCAAGTGAGCAATATAGTGCACAAAGAAAACGGCCAACGGGCTTCCGTCCTGCAACACGTCAGCCAGAATGTCCGGCGTCTGCGCCATGCCGCCGAACTGAGCCAGACCGCACTGGCGGAAAAGTCCGGGGTCAGCCGGCGGATGCTGGTGGCCATCGAGGCGGGTGAGAAAAACGTCAGCCTGACCACCCTCGACCGGGTGGCCGAAGCGCTGGACGTGGCCTTCAGTGACCTGATTTCCGCCCCCGATGCCCGGGATCCGAGCCGCATCAACGAAGTGGCATGGGCTGGCGCCATCCCCGGCAGCAAGGCCGTGTTGCTGGCCAAGGCCGACGCGTGCCGTGAAGTGGAACTCTGGGAGTGGCGCCTGGAGCCGGGCGAGCTGTACCTGTCGGACGCCGATGCCGACGGCTGGAGCGAGCAGGTGTATGTGTTCGAAGGCTGCCTGACCCTGGTGCTGGGCGATGAAGAGCGCAGGCTGGCAACCGGCGATTTCGTCAGTTTCGCCAGTAACCGCACCCACGCCTATCGCAATGACGGTGATGTAGCCGTGAGGTTCGTGCGTAACGTGGTGATCTGAACGAATCCTGGTTAATCCATTTTCTACAAAGTTTTTATAAAGCAATGATTTTAAAATAATTTACTCTCTATAAGGCGCCGAAGACCCATGAGTGAAGTTCCCCTCGGGCAAGCACAGCAGGCGGTTCGCAGTGCCGACATCCTGATCGTCGGCGGTGGCTTGAGCGGGGCGTTGCTCGCCGCCCAGTTGATGCGGTTGCCCGGCCAGCGCCAGGTACTGGTGGTCGAACCACGCGCCGAACTGGGGCGCGGTGAGGCCTATAGCGCGGTCGAACTGGGGCACACGCTCAATGGCAATGCCGCGCGCATGAGCGTCGATCCGGACAATGCCGACGACTTGACGCAATGGTTGACGGCCTTCATTGCCGGCGGCGGCTGGCCACAATCGAGCGAGCAGACGGTGCCGGTTGCCGAACTGTTCCCGCCCCGGGGCCTGTTCGGCCTGTATGCGCAGCAACGCCTGGCTGAGGCGCGAGTGCAGGGGGCGGCTCAGGGGTCGAGTGTCGAGCATGTGCGCGCCGAAGGGGTCGACCTGCAGATCGACGAGCAGGGGGCGCTGCTGACATTGAATGACGGCACCCGGTTGCGGGGCGCGGTGGCGGTTCTGGCCACCGGCATGTTCCCGGCGGCCAGGACCCCGCAGACCGAATCCAGCGGCCTGAATGCGGCGGCGCTGGATCCTTGGGACGTGGCGGCGATGGCGCAACTCGATCCGCTCGCCAGGGTAATGATCATCGGCTCCGGCCTGACCATGGTCGATGCCGTGGTGTCGCTGGAGCAGGCCGGGCATCGCGGGCCGATCGACGTGTTCTCCCGCCACGGCCTGCTGCCCCATGTGCGGCGTCAGCCACCGGCGTGGGTGGATTTTCTGGCGCTGGACCCCGGCATTGGCAGCCCACGGCAACTGATGCATGAACTGCGTCGCCAATGCCGCGCGGCGGCAGTCGAAGGGATCGACTGGCAGGCACCGCTGGACACCGTCAGGGCTCATATCGGACGGCTCTGGAGTCAGGCCACGGATGTGCAGCGCCGTCAGTTCGTGCGCCATGTGCGCCCCTGGTGGGAAAGTCACCATCACCGTTCGCCGCCCTTGAGTGCCGAGTTGGTGGCCCGATTGCATGCCGAGGGGCGGTTGCGGATCCAGGCGGCCTCATTCAAGGGCCTGGCGCCCTCGACCGATGGCCGTGTCAACATTCGCGTTCGCCGTCGCGGGGAGGCGGGGACGACCTTGGTCGGTGGCGATGCCCTGATCAACTCCAGCGGTATCGAGTACGACTGGCGCCGGGTCGCCCGGGCCTTGCCGCAGCAGTTGTTGGCCCGTGGCCTGGTTCAGCCTGGGCCGTTGGCCTTGGGGATTGCCGCGCAGGCGGACGGTGCCGTGCTCGACGCCCAAGGGCAGGCCCCCCGGCGGTTGTTCGCCATGGGCCCGCCCTTGCGGGGCATGTGGTGGGAAAGTACCGCCGTCACCGACGTGGCGAGCCAGGCCAAGGCGCTGGCGCTGCGGTTGGTCAGCGGGCCGCAATCCTTGTAGATACCGTCTCAACCTTCACCGGGCAATGCAGGCGGCGCCCATGTAGGAGCGAGCTTGCTCGCGATGACCGTGAGCGCGACGTGGGGTATCAGGCAGCACGCGTTATCGTTGGCAACCCTCGCGAGCGACGCTCGCTCCTACAGGGCAATGTAGGCAGAGCCCACAAAAAAACGGTTTGGATCAGGACAGGAAGCCACCGTCCACATTCAGCGAGATCCCGGTGGTGTAGCTGGACGCATCGCTGGCCAGGTACAGCACGGCGCCGGCCATTTCGCTGGGCGCGGCCACGCGCTTGAGGGGGATCTGCTGCAGTGCGGTGTTGAGGATCGCGTCGTTCTTGACCAGGGCCGAGGCGAACTTGGTGTCGGTCAGGCCAGGCAGCAGGGCGTTGCAGCGGATGCCGAACTGCGCGCATTCCTTGGCGAAGACCTTGGTCATGTTGATCACGGCGGCCTTGGTCACCGAGTAGATGCCCTGGAAGATCCCCGGTGAGACGCCGTTGATCGACGCCACGTTGATGATGCTGCCGCCACCGTTCTCGCGCATCAGCTTGCCGGCTTCCACCGACATGAAGAAGTAGCCGCGAATGTTCACGTCCACGGTTTTCTGGAAGGCGCCGAGGTCGGTGTCCAGCACATTGCAGAACTGCGGGTTGGTCGCGGCGTTATTGACCAGGATATCCAGGCGCCCGAACTGTTCGCGAATACCGGCGAAGACCTGGCTGATCTGCTCCATCTCACCGATGTGGCACGCAACGGCGGTGGCTTTGCCGCCGTCCTTGATGATCGCGTCGGCCACGTGCTGGCAGCCGTCGAGCTTGCGGCTCGAGACGATTACGTGGGCACCTTGCTGGGCCAGCAGTTTGGCGATGGCCTCACCGATGCCACGGCTGGCGCCGGAGACGAAAGCGATTTTGCCGTCGAGGTCGAACAACTGAGTCTTGGACATGGTTTTTCCTTGTTGTGGGCCGCTGGGGGGCAATAGGAACCGTGATCAGAGGCTGGATTTCGAAATGACCTGCAGGCTCATCTGCTCCAGCAGTTTGTTCATGTGAATGAACTGTGCGAAGCGTTTGTCCTGGGTCTGGCCATGGAAGAAGCGGTAGTAGATCTGCTGCACGATACCGGCCAGGCGGAACAGCCCGTAGGTGTAGTAGAAGTCGAAGTTGTCGATCCGGATGCCCGAACGTTCGGCGTAGTAGTCGACGAACTCACGACGGGTCAGCATGCCCGGCGCGTGGCTGGGTTGACGGCGCATCAGTTGCACCGGTGCCGGGTCCGCGGCTTCGATCCAGTAGGCGAGGGTGTTGCCCAGGTCCATCAACGGATCGCCCAGGGTGGTCAGTTCCCAGTCCAGCACGCCGATGATCTGCATCGGGTTGTCCGGATCCAGGATCACATTGTCGAAGCGGTAGTCGTTGTGGACGATGCTCGACGTCGGGTGGTCGGCGGGCATTTTGTCGTTGAGCCAGGCCTTGACCGCTTGCCATTGTGGCGCGTCCGGGGTCAGGGCTTTTTCATAACGGTCGCTCCAGCCCTTGATCTGCCGGGCGACATAGCCTTCAGGCTTGCCCAGGTCGGCCAGGCCGCAGGCCGTGTAGTCGACACGGTGCAGTTCAACCAGTTTGTCGATGAAGCTCTTGCACAGTGCCCGGGTGTTGGTCGCGTCCAGGCCCAGTTCTGCCGGTAGCTCGGAGCGCAGGATGATCCCCTTGACCCGCTCCATCACATAGAACTCGGCGCCGATCACTGACTCGTCGGTGCAGTGCACGTAGGCCTTGGGGCAGTAGGGGAAACCGTCCTTGAGCTGGTTGAGAATGCGGAACTCACGGCCCATGTCGTGGGCGGACTTGGCCTTGTGACCAAACGGCGGCCGGCGCAGCACGAACTCCTGGCCGGGGTACTCGAGCAAGTACGTCAGGTTCGAAGCGCCACCGGGAAACTGACTGATCCGTGGCAGACCGCTCAGGCCTGGAATATGCGCCTTGAGGTACGGGTCGATCAGGCTGGCATCGAGTTCTTCGCCGGAGCGAATACGGGTGGACTGGTCATTCAGCGCCATGCTTATCCCTTCTGCTTATTCTGGAGGCCAGAGACTATTGGCTAATCTAATGCGCACACCCGGCCCCCACAACCTCGGCGGTCCTTTATAGGTGAGCGTGTTGCCGGTCAATCAGTGTGTTTGATACAGGTGTTTGAACCTTGGGTTCAACGCGCGGCATGGTGTACCGCAACCGGCAACGCCACCGGCGTCAGCACCGGGCGATTGGAGAAAAACGCCAGCAGGTTCTGCCCCACCAGTTCCACGGTGGCCTGGGTGGCTTCGGGCGACAGGCCGGCGACATGGGGGGTGAGGATAACGTTGGCGAGTGTTTTCAGGGCATCCGGTACCTGGGGTTCGGCGTCGAAGACGTCGAGGGCGGCGCCGGCAATCCGGCGTTGTTCCAGCGCGCTGATCAGGTCGGCGGTGACGACCACGCTGGCCCGGGCAATGTTGACGATAAAGCCATGGGGGCCCAGTGCGTCCAGCGTCTGTTTGTTGATCAGGTACTCGGTGCCCAGGCCGCCCGGGGTGCAGACGAGCAGAAAGTCCGAGGCGCGCGCCAGTTCCGTGGGGGTGGTGCAGAAGTCATAGGGCACGTCGCCGCGTACCTGGCGATTGTGGTAGCTCACACTCATGTCGAAGCCGTTGGCCGCGCGTTTGGCGATGGCCATGCCCACGGCTCCCAGCCCCAGAATGCCCAGGCGTTTGCCTGCCAGGGACGGGCGCATGATTTTCGGCCATTCGCCGCGCCGCACCGCGGCATCGGCCCGCGGGATGTCGCGCACCAGGGCCAGCAACAGGGCCATGGCGTGGTCGGCGACCGAGGAGGCGTTCACCCCGGCGCCATTGGTGACAGTGATGCCCCGGTTGCTGGCTGCCTGCAGGTCGACATGCTCGTAGCCGGCACCGATCACACAGATGATCTTCAGGTTGGGCAGGGCGGCGATTTCTTCGGCGTGCAGGCCCAGTGGCCCGCGAGTGAGTACGGCGTCGATGTGCCCGCCGTGGCTGCTGATGGCCTGGGCACGTTCGTCGGGGGTGGGGGCGAGGATGAGATGAAAGCCCTGGTGTTCGAGAATCGGCAGATAGTCGTTGATGGTTTCAACCAGTACCAGAACGGTGGCAGGCATGCTCAGCTCCTGAGGGTGTCGAAAAGGGCACGTCACGAATTCGCAAGATGCTCAAAGATTGCCGATTGGCCGGCGTTTGGCAATGGGGGCGGCGACTGGCAGCACCTTCAGGCCATTGATGGGCGCGCGTCAGCGAAAAAAAGCGCTGATACGCATCACCGCTCCTCAGCTAAGTCTTTGCTTCTGCTCATTAATCCCGGACAATCGCGCCCCTGTTTCGGCCGGGGCGCTGCCTGTCAGCTTTTTCTGACTCGTCCTGACCGAGTGGCAAGTGACCGGAATGCGGAGATCCGACCGGATGAATGATCAGGCCAATAGCGTTGATGAACGCTATGAAGCGGCGGCACCAGCAAGCCTCACCAGCTGGAATCGCCATGACACCACCTGGATGCTGGGCCTGTTTGGCACGGCGATTGGTGCGGGAACCTTGTTTTTGCCGATCAACGCAGGTCTTGGCGGTTTCTGGCCGCTGTTGATCCTGGCGTTGCTGGCGTTCCCGATGACGTACTACGCGCACCGCGGCCTGACCCGCTTCGTCTTGTCCGGTCGTGAAGGGGCGGACATCACCGAGGTGGTCGAGGAGCATTTCGGGATAAAGGCCGGCGCCCTGATCACCTTGCTGTATTTCTTCGCCATTTTTCCGATCCTGCTGATCTACAGCGTTGCCTTGACCAACACCGTGGGCAGCTTCCTTGAGCACCAGTTGCACATCATGCCGCCACCCCGGGCGGTTCTGTCGTTCGTGCTGATCCTCGGCCTGCTGGCGGTGGTGCGCTGTGGCGAGCAGGTGATCGTCAAGGCCATGAGCCTGATGGTCTACCCGTTCATCGTGGCCTTGCTGTTCCTGGCGGTGTTCCTGATTCCGCACTGGAACGGCGGCATCCTGGCCACCGCGACCACGCTGCCCGAGCCGTCGGCGCTGCTGCACACGCTGTGGCTGGCGATTCCGGTGATGGTGTTCTCGTTCAACCACTCGCCGATCATCTCGGCCTTCGCGGTAGACCAGAAGCGTCGTTACGGTGCTAACGCCGAAGAGCGCAGCTCGCAGATCCTGTCCCGTGCCCACCTGCTGATGGTGGTGATGGTGCTGTTCTTCGTCTTCAGCTGCGTGCTGACCCTGTCGCCGGCGCAGTTGGCCGAGGCCAAGGCGCAGAACCTGTCGATCCTGTCGTACCTGGCCAACCACTTCAGTAACCCGACCATCGCGTTCGCCGCGCCGTTGATTGCGTTCGTGGCCATTTCCAAGTCGTTCCTGGGCCACTACATCGGTGCCAGCGAAGGCTTGAAAGGCTTGATCGTGAAAAGTGGCAAGCGTCCGGGTGCCAAGGCGCTGGACCGCATGACCGCTGCGTTCATGCTGGTGGTGTGCTGGATCGTCGCCACGCTGAACCCGAGCATCCTGGGCATGATCGAAACCCTGGGTGGCCCGGTCATCGCGGCGATTCTGTTCCTGATGCCGATGTACGCGATCCGCAAGGTTCCGGCCATGGCGCGTTATCGTGGCCAGGCCTCCAACGTCTTCGTGACGGCGGTAGGCCTGGTGGCCATTTCGGCGTTGATTTACTCGCTGGCAGCCTGAGTGCCGGGTGGTTCGACCGGCCAGGCCGGTATCGAACCCGACCCTGAGTGAAAGAATGGCCGCTGACGACACCGTCAGCGGCTTTTTTTTGGTTCATCGCGGATTACCGGGAAAGACGCTCTTGATCTTCATGAAAAAGAACTCGCTATCCCGGTAACCGTACGCCATCCGCTTGATGACCTTGATTCGATTGTTTATTCCTTCCAACTGCCCCGTGTGCATCGACCCGCCGAACATGACTCAAGTACTCGCCCGGCATACGCCCCTCATTTGGACTGCTGCACCACCGGCTGAGCGATGGAATCGATCGGTGTCACCACGTCGCTGAGGTCGATATGCTTGAAATGCGGCTTCTCGCCCAGGCGCGCGTTGAAGCGCGTGTTGAAGGTGAAGTCATCCTGGGTCGGCTGGCTGAGGGGAATGCCATATACCGGTTTGATGCCCGCCACGTCATATCCCATCAACTGCAGCAAGGTCGGGAAGATGTTGTACTGACTGGATCGGTCTTTGTTGGCCCCAAGCACTGCCGGCCAGTCGAGGGTCTTGAGGCCGGTCCCCTGGATGACGACCAGAGGCACCAGCCCCTCCTCTGGTACCGGATCGCCCCCGCAGTGAGTGTTCAAACCCGGGTTACCGCGCTCATGCAGATCCTGGCCATGGTCTGAGGTGTAGATCATCACGGCATTGCTCAGGTCTGCCTTGGCCAAGACCCGTGAAAAGAATTCACCGACATTCCACCGCAAGGTGTTCTTGTAGGCATTGCGGTACAGCGCCCAGTCATCCAACTGCCCGCTGAAGCCGTCGCGGCTGCCGGTATCGGCCACATCGTCGTACTTTCCACGCGGCAGCGCCGGCCGGTAGACCATGAAGTCGTCAGGATACTTGTCATTTACAGGGAAGTGCGCGCCGATTTTATTGATGACGATCAATTGTGGCTTGCCATCATTGAGATGCTCGATCAATTGCTGCGCCGCCGCCATGTCTCGGTCGCGTACACGGACAGTGTCAAACTGGACGAACCGGTCGATGTCCTGCTTCTCGGTCTCGGTCATCAGGTTTTGCAATTTGCCACCGGTGCGCTGGGCATCGATGTAGATCGTCTCCAGCCCGGCCTTTTTCGCGTACTGCCAGATTGAAGGCAGGGTCGAGTTGATGCGCAGGTAATCGCTGCGCGTGCCGCCGTAACGCAAGGTGATGTTGGTGTCGGCGCTGCAATTGGCGATGGAGGCGGCATAGCCGTAGTTATAGATATCCACGCCTGGGTGCGACTGCATGAGGTTGCTGCGTACTCCATGCTCGGTATTGAGGTCCAGGTAGTTGCCGGTAATGCTTTCATCGATGATCAGAACGATATCGTGGCTGACCGGTTCGGTATTGCGCCTCAGGCTGACCGCCTGACGAGGGCCCACGGTATTATGGGCAGTCTCGTAGGCGAACAGACTCAAATAGGCCAACGGCGTATACATGATCGGCAACCCCCGGGCACCTTCACCGCTACGCAGGAAGAGAATGCCTGACAGCAGCACGACACCAAGCACTGGCGCTGCGACAAGTGCGGCCCCGGGCAGTGGTAAAGATCGTTTCGGCTTGAGGGCGATTCCCACCAGCAGTAACAGCCCGCTGGCAAGTGCGCTCAGGATGGTCGAGTGGTACTGGTAGAGGGCTTCCTGGATAAAGCCGCCCGAATAAACCATCGATATAAACGCGCTGTAGCTCAAATAGTCGGCAGTCACGCGAGTATAGACGTCAAAAAAGACGGCGGACGTAAAGAACAACAACGCAAATATGTAGCGAACTAATGACTGGCGTATATACGCAGTCAAAAGTAACGCAATCAGCAGAACCCCGAATAAGCCTATATACACAAGCGCCGGAGCGCTCATGCCTAGCGACAATAGGCGTTCGAGATAGTAATCATAGCTTTTTAATACATACAGAAAGATCAGCAGTTCCTTCAGGTAACGCGTCATCCTGTCTTCTCCTGCCTGGCTGCAATTCCTTTCGCCGTCGCGCTCGACTGCCCGTGCCAGGCACATGGAGGGTTGACGTTCCTGATCGAAACTGCCGTATCGATGTCACGATAGCATCACCGTTTCAAAGAGCAAGGCAGCCTCCATAACGGCATTGACAGCAATAAACTGATGTTAAAAAGCATCAACAATTCGTTACTCAGGGAGGGTAATTCAATAAAAATTCGGTTCAGTCTGTAAGGACTCTCCGAATAAGTCCCCCAAACGTGATGAACTACGCGCTCACCACCTGACCGCGCTGCCCATGAGCCAGATGAGCTTTTCCGACTTCGAGCACGCCGGCAGCGCAAGCAAACCCGCCGCGAATGCTTCCTCGCCGAGATGGAACAGGTGGTGCCCTGGAGCGGCTTTGGGGCTGCTGCGCATCCCAAGCTCCCTCGCTACGAAGGTGTTCGGCGCGGTATTTCTGGGTGGGACAGCATGACGCGGCCGCTACACTGCGTTGTTCAAGGTCCAATTGATGTTGCTCAGTACCGGTTGCGCTCCAGGCAGGTAGGCTTGCGCTGGCAAAACCCCGTGGACGTAGGTCGGTTTTGTGCCGTCATCGATCATCGGGTCGGCCTGGAAACACTGCTCTGGAGAGACCTGATTGCCGACTGATCCGCTGATTGCATCCAAACAAACCCCCGCCAAAGGTCGCAAACGCTGGCTGGATGTACTGGCCGGGTTGTCGATCGCCGGCCTGCTGCTGCCCGAGGCGGTGGCCTATTCGAGCATCGCCGCGCTGGCGCCCCAGGCCGGGGTGATCGCCCTGTTCGCCGGTTTGCTGTGCTATGGCGTGTTCGGCACCAGCCGGTTTGCCATTGTCGCGGCAACTTCCTCGTCAGCGGCAGTGCTGGCGGCCGCCACTTCTACGCTGGCCAACGGTGACCCGCAGCTGCGTTCGAGCCTGGCAATCGCCCTGGTCCTGGTGACCGGGGTGCTGTTTGTGCTGGCAGGGCTGTTCAAGCTGGGCCGCGTGACGTCGTTCATCGCCAAGCCGGTGCTGCGTGGGTTCTCCTTCGGCCTGGCGCTGACCATTATCCTCAAGCAGCTCGCCAGTGTGGTGGGGGTGCACCTGAGTGATGGCAACCTGGTGCGTTTTCTGCCGCAGTTACTGGGACAGTTGCCTCAGTGGAACTGGGCCGCAGCCGGTGTGGCCGGTGTGGCGCTGTTGCTGTTGGCGGTATTCGCGCGGTTTCCCCGCGTGCCGGGCGGGTTGTTGGTGGTGATGATCGGCATCGCGGCCGGCCAGTGGCTGAACCTGCCCACTTATGGGATCAAGCTGATCGGCGTCATCGACCTGAGCCTGGAGTTGCCGAGCCTGCCGGTGTTGCCTTTTACCGACTGGTTGCGCCTGGGGGAGCTGGGCTTTGCCATGGTGATGATTCTGTATGCGGAATCCTACGGTTCAATCAGCTCATTTGCCCTCAAGCACGGTGACCGGGTGTCTTCCAATCGGGACCTGCTGGCGCTGGGCGCCTCCAACCTGATGTCCGGGCTGTTTCACGGCATGCCCGTGGGAGCGGGGTATTCCGCGACCTCCGCCAACGAAGCCGCCGGCGCCAATTCGCGACTGGCGGGCGGTGTGGCGGCGTTGGTGGTGCTGGTCATTGTCCTGACCGTGCTGCCCTATATTGCCCTGACCCCGGAACCGATCTTGGCGGCCATCGTCATGCATGCGCTGGGCCGTGGCCTGAGCCTGAAACCCCTGGGGCGCTACTTCGTCTGGCAACGCGACCGTGTGCTGGTGGTCTGTGCGGTGGTGGCGGTGCTGACGCTGGGGGTGCTGGATGGCTTGCTGGTCTCGGTGGCGATCAGTGTGTTGTTGATGCTCAAGCAACTGTCGGTGGCGGACATCCAGGTGCTCGGGCGTGCCGGTGACGGCCATGATTTCGTCGACCTGGAGCGTCATCCCTCGGCCAGCGCGGTGCCAGGGGTGATGATTGTGCGGCCGGGAGAGGCGCTGTTTTTCGCCAACGTCGAGCGGATTCTCGGTGGCGCCTTGCATTTGGTCCGGCATTCGGAAATGCCGATTCATACGGTGATTCTCAGTCTGGAGGAGTCGCCCAATCTGGATGGCACCAGCATCGAGGCCCTGCAGGAGTTTTTTGTGCGGGTGCATGCAGAAGGCAAGCAACTGGTGCTGGCTCGTCTCAAGCATCGCGCGAAAGCGGCGTTGCTGGCGTTGCCCGAGGTGGAGCGCCTGGGAGTGGTCCTCAGTGGCCGGAGTGTCGACGGTGCGGTCGGGCTGGCACTGGCGCAGTAAAGGAAAGTCGGGCACAAAAAAAAACGCCGCCCCTCGCAAGAGGGGCGGCGTTTTCTATTGCGTTGTCAGCTTAGGCTTGAACGACCGGGATGTTGGCGTTCGCAGCAGCTTCACGGAACTCGGCAATCTGGTCGAAGGACAGGTAGCGGTAGACATCAGCCGCCATGCTGTCGATCTTGCCAGCGTATTCCATGTACTCCTCGACGGTCGGCAGGCGACCCAGGATCGAAGCCACGGACGCCAGCTCAGCCGAAGCCAGGTAGACGTTCGCGCCGTCGCCCAGACGGTTCGGGAAGTTACGGGTCGACGTCGACACGACTGTCGAGTTCGGCTCTACGCGTGCCTGGTTACCCATGCACAGCGAGCAGCCCGGCATTTCCATGCGCGCGCCAGCCTTGCCGTAGATGCCGTAGTAGCCTTCTTCGGTCAGTTGGTGAGCGTCCATCTTGGTCGGCGGCGACAGCCACAGACGGGTTGGCAGCTGACCCTTGACCTGATCCAGCAGTTTACCGGCAGCGCGGAAGTGACCGATGTTGGTCATGCACGAACCGATGAACACTTCGTCGATCTTCTCGCCAGCAACGCTGGACAGCAGACGGGCGTCGTCCGGATCGTTCGGCGCGCAGAGTACTGGCTCCTTGATCTCGTTCAGGTCGATTTCGATGATTTCAGCGTATTCGGCGTCAGCATCGGCAACCATCAGCTCAGGGTTGGCAATCCAGGCTTCCATCGCTTGAGCACGACGTTCCAGGGTACGAGCGTCGCCGTAGCCTTCGCCGATCATCCAGCGCAGCAGGGTGATGTTGGAGCTCAGGTACTCGGTGATCGACTCTTTCGACAGCTTGATGGTGCAACCGGCAGCCGAACGTTCGGCCGAGGCGTCGGACAGCTCGAAAGCCTGTTCGATGCTCAGGTTGTCCAGGCCTTCGATTTCCAGGATGCGGCCGGAGAAGGCGTTCTTCTTGCCTTTCTTCTCTACGGTCAGCAGGCCAGCCTGGATCGCGTAGTAAGGAATGGCGTGAACCAGGTCACGCAGGGTGACGCCCGGTTGCATTTCGCCTTTGAAGCGCACCAGGATCGATTCCGGCATGTCCAATGGCATAACGCCAGTGGCTGCGGCGAACGCTACCAGGCCGGAACCGGCCGGGAACGAAATACCCATCGGGAAGCGGGTGTGGGAGTCACCACCGGTGCCGACGGTATCCGGCAGCAGCATGCGGTTCAGCCAGCTGTGGATGATGCCGTCGCCCGGACGCAGGGATACGCCGCCACGGGTCATGATGAAGTCAGGCAGGGTGTGGTGGGTGGTCACGTCGATCGGCTTAGGGTAAGCCGCGGTGTGGCAGAAGGACTGCATCACCAGATCGGTCGAGAAGCCCAGGCACGCCAGGTCTTTCAGTTCGTCACGGGTCATTGGACCGGTGGTGTCCTGGGAACCCACGGTGGTCATCTTCGGTTCGCAGTAGGTGCCTGGACGAACGCCAGTCACGCCGCACGCCTTGCCGACCATCTTCTGCGCCAGGGTAAAGCCCTTGGTGCTTTCGGCAGGTGCTTCCGGCTTCTTGAACAGGTCCGACGGTGGCAGGCCCAGTTCGGCACGTGCCTTCTCGGTCAGGCCACGGCCGATGATCAGCGGAATACGGCCGCCAGCGCGCACTTCGTCCAACAAGACCGGGGTCTTCATTTCGAAGGTGGTCAGGACTTCGTCGGTGCCGTGCTTGCAGACTTTGCCAGCATGCGGGTACAGGTCGATCACGTCGCCCATGTTCATGTTGGTGACGTCGAATTCGATTGGCAGTGCGCCAGCATCTTCCATGGTGTTGTAGAAGATCGGAGCGATTTTGCTGCCGAAGCAGAAGCCGCCTGCACGCTTGTTCGGCACGTAAGGAACGTCGTCGCCGAAGAACCACAGCACCGAGTTGGTGGCCGATTTACGCGACGAACCGGTACCGACCACGTCACCGACGTAGGCGATCGGGAAGCCGGCGTTGCGCATTTCTTCGATCTGCTTCATCGGGCCGGTGACGCCTTGCTGGTCAGGCACGATGCCTTCACGGGCCATTTTCAGCATGGCCAGGGCGTGCAGCGGGATGTCTGGACGGGACCAGGCATCTGGAGCAGGGGACAGGTCGTCGGTGTTGGTTTCGCCGGTGACCTTGAACACGCGCAGGCTGATCTTGTCGGCCAGGGTCGGGCGGTTCTTGAACCACTCGCCGTCAGCCCAGGATTGCATGACGCCTTTGGCGTGAACGTTGCCGTTCTTGGCTTTTTCCGCGACGTCGTGGAACGCATCGAACATCAGCAGGGTGTGCTTGAGTTGGGCGGCTGCGACCGGGGCCAGTTCGGCGTCGTCGAGCAGGTCAACCAGGGTCACGATGTTGTAGCCGCCTTGCATGGTGCCAAGCAGTTCAACCGCGCGCTTTTTGTCGATCAGGGGGGAAGTGGCTTGGCCTTTGGCCAATGCGGACAGGAAACCGGCCTTGACATAGGCTGCTTCGTCCACGCCAGGTGGAACGCGATTGGTGATCAGGTCCAGCAGAACGGCTTCTTCGCCAGCCGGGGGATTTTTCAGCAGCTCGACCAGGCCTGCAGTTTGTTCGGCGTTTAGCGGCTGGGGAACGATACCCAGTGCTGCGCGCTCTTCGATATGTTTGCGGTAGGCTTCAAGCACAGTTATTACCCTCATCAGTGGTCCCAATTGGGTGTCCGGGACGCTCATCCCGAAATTGCCGTACTCATGCGCTGCATGGCGTTGTGGGCCACTTAGCCAGAATTACCGACAATTCCTTACAGAAGCTGCTTTCAAAGTTTTACGCCTGCAGAACGGGGAGCTGATGAGGGTTGGCGTCAGGTTTTTCACCGCTGAAAAACCTTTCGCCAACACCGCTCTGAAGGAACGACTGTGCTCGTGACGCTTTGAAAACAGCTTCTAACGGACATTGGCGCCTAAAAAGGCTGGCTGATTCTACGGCAAAAAAAAATTAAAGGTAAGTTAGTGAGGGGTGATCAATGCTAGACAAAGGGCTAACATGCCGGCCTATTCTGCTTTTTCGCGTTTTGCCTACCTATGCCCAATCAGACCATCAAGACCCCCTGCATCGGCCTCTGCTCCACTGTTTACGGGGACTTGGTGTGCCGTGGCTGCAAGCGTTTCCACCATGAAGTGATTCACTGGAACGGTTACAACGAGCAAGAAAAACGCGCCGTATGGCTGCGTCTCGAGCAGTTACTGGTGCAGGTCATGGCCGCAAAACTGGAAGTTTTCGACCCCTGGCGCCTGCGCGAACAGCTGGAATCGCGAAAAATCCGCTTCGTGCCCCATCAGTCGGAATATTGCTGGGCCTATCAGCTGATTGCCCGGGGCGCGCGGGTGATCAACAACCTGGAGGCCTACGGGATGGTGTTGCTGCCGGAGTTTCGCGAGTGGAACCTGCCGGAGTTGCGCGATGCCATTGATCGGGAATTCTTCCTGCTGTCCGAGGCGCACTACCAGCGCTACATAGCACCGGGGTTTCTCAAGGACAATTTCGGCGGTTGAGCCGCCCATGACATCGCCGGATCGTCATCGCGAGCAAGCTGCGGGGACGATCCGACGATAACGGTCTTGCAGGCGTCTTACTTGCCGGCGCTCACCAACTCCTCCAGGTGATCCATGATTTCCTGCGGCTTGAGCACCAGCACGTCGCTTTCCAGGGCATCGAGCACCACTTCCGCGGTATTGCCGATCAGGGCCCCGGAGAATCCGCTGCGCGCCACGGTGCCGATCACCGTGACCGAGGCCTGCAGTTTATGGGCAGCGTGGGGGATCAAGACGTCCGCCGGGCCTTCCTCGATGTGCAGGTGGTCGTTGTCGATGTCGAACTCGGCCTGGAACGCCTTGCACTGTTCGCGGTAGCGCGCCTCGATGGTTTCCTTGAGCTGGAACACCGGGTCGGCGGCCGACAGCATGGGGGATGGGTGGGCGGTGATCACGTGCAACTGGGCCTTGGCCAGGTGGGCGATGTCGAAACCATGGTCGACGATGCTGGCGTGCAACACCCGGTGTTCGGGGTCGCTGTTGCCGACGTCGATGGCCGCCAGAATGGTGCCGCCGGTCCAGGGTTTCGCGGTTTTCACCAGCAACACCGGGCTGGGGCACTGGCGCAGCAGCTTCCAGTCGTCGGGGGTCAGCAGGAATTTTTTCAGCGGGTTGTCGGCAAAGTGCTGCTTGACCACCAGCCCGCAGCCTTCGGCTTGCTGCACGTCGATGATGGTCTGGTGCAGGCTGTCGTGCCACGCCTGCTCGGTGGTGACGCTGTAGCCTTCGTCGAGCAGGCTGGCCTTGAGCACGGTCAACAGCGCCGAGTGCTCCTGCTTTTTATCGCAAATCAGCAGATGCAGATGGGCCTGGGTCACTCCGGCGATCAGTTTGGCGCGCTTGAGGGCCAGACTTTCGTCGGGCAGTGGCTCGATCACCACCAGGATGCTGCGAATGGCTTGCATGGTCAGACTCTCCGTTGAATGAAAATGGCCTCGTTGCTCAACTATAGTTGTTGGTCGCGGCCTGGGGTCTTGATGCATATCAAGTGAGGCGACTGGTGGTCTGCCGGCAGCCCGGTATAATCGCGCCCTCGCTTTGAACCTATTACCCGTGAGCCTCATGTTACTGACCCCTGAAATCGTCGCCGTCCTGCCCAATGTGCCTGTTGAACTGTCGGAAGCGAGCCAATGATCCTTCCTGAAATTCACGAGTTTCTGGGTTGCCGCACGCCGGACGGCTGGGTTCAGGCAGCACTGGCTGATCAGGAAACCCTGCTGATCGACCACAAGAATTGCGAGTTCAAGGCGGCCAGCACAGCCTTGAGCCTGATCGCCAAGTACCACTCCCATGTCGACCTGATCAACCTGATGTCGCGCCTGGCCCGGGAAGAACTGGTGCACCACGAGCAAGTCATGCGCCTGATGAAAAAGCGCAAGATCGAACTGCGCCAGCTGTCTGCAGGGCGCTACGCCTCGGGCCTGCGCAAGGTGGTGCGCAGTCATGAGCCGGTAAAGCTGGTGGACACCCTGGTGGTCGGTGCCTTTATCGAGGCCCGCAGCTGCGAGCGCTTTGAAGCGCTGGTGCCGCACTTGGACGAAGAACTGGGCAAGTTCTACTTCGGCCTGCTCAAAAGCGAGGCCCGGCATTTCCAGGGCTACCTGAAACTGGCCTACCAGTATGGCGACGCCAAGGACATCGCCCAGGTGATCGACAGGGTACGCGCCGCCGAGCAGGAGCTGATCGAGTCCCCGGACGTCGAGTTCCGCTTCCACAGCGGTGTGCCAACGCTCTGACGGGCCGCCTGTCGCTCAAACAAGACCGGTAAATGGTCAAAGACTCTTCAGCATCTGGAGCGTCACCGAGCTCGCCACGGGGTAGTGCTCATGCTCGGCTCAGGCCCAGGCGCTCATGCCATTGGGCGATGGACTCCTGGGGATAGACGTCGAACTGTCGGTCGCCCGGATGCGCCTCGACCTCCACCCAGGGGGCCCTGGACCCGAGCATCAAGTGGGTGTGCTGCGGCGGTATTGGCAGCGAGGTGTCGATGGCCGACGCAAACGGATGGATCAATTCCGGCCACTCAGGGCTGAACAGCCATAATCCCGAGCCGCACAGCGCGCAGAAATGCCGCTCGGCGGTGCTGCGACGGGCGCGTTTGTCGCCGTCGTCCTTGAGCCGCGCATGGTAAATCGTGATGTGTTTGCGCCCGCGTACTTTCAGGCTGGCGGCATCGCCCCCGAGGTTGATCGCATAACCGCCGGCGCCCTGGGTCTTGCGGCAGATCGAGCAATAACACCGTTGATAGGGGTAGGGGTGGGCGCTGGTCACACTGAACGACACCGCGCCGCAGTGGCAGGAGCCTTCGAGTTGCATGGAAACCTCCCGTCAATCTTGAGTTTGTCCCTGCAAGCCTAGTCTTTCAGCGATCCTCGATCGGCACCAGAATCGCATCGCCGGTGGCCACCAGTTTCCGTTGATCGCCGTTCTGCGCGAACAACTCGGCGCGGGCGAACACCTGCTTTTTACCGGCCTTGATCACGGTTGCCCGGGCAATGAACACTTCACCAACGGCCGGTGCCAGGCAGTTCACTGAAAAGTGCGAGGCCAATACATTGCCGGCCACCGTTCCCGCCGCAAATCCGCAGGCGGTATCCAGTAGCGCGCCGATCAGCCCCGCATGCAGGAACCCGGCATATTGCGCCATGTCGGACTCGCGAAAGGTCATCGACAGTTCCGCCTCTCCGCTGGCGGCGTGGGTGACCTCGAAGCCGCCCCAGCGGTTGAAGGCTGAGGTCGAGTTGATCCGTTTCAGTGTATCGAGCATGGCGATTCCCTCCGGTTGAGGGGGTCACCTTGCGCCGGGCGTGAGGGGATGTCATTGCCGATAAGGGAAGGTGATGAGCGGCAGGCCTGATGGTGAATACACCGGCCCGGTCACGGTCTTGCTGGAGGCCACCGACTGCGGGCAGGCCGCACTATAATTAGTCAGTGTCGGTGTGGCTGTGGCGCCACAACGCATCGGGAATCCCTTGTGCCCGCCTGAACGGCAGCGGGTGGCACAGCCGGTGGGATGAGCCGTCCGCTTGATGACACGATAGAGGCACCTGCCATGAAAAATCATTCCTTCCAGCATTACTCCCACGACGTGGGAGCGGCCGTGCACGACGCGTGGATAACGACCCGGGTGAAATCAGCTCTGGCCTTTGCAGACACGAACCTGGCCTTGCACATCAATGTCAAAACCCACGCGGGTACCGTGGCATTGAGCGGTCGGGTCAATACCCACAAGCAATGTGAACAGGCCGTGGCGATCGCCCGCTCAGTGCCTGGCGTCTGCGAGGTCGATGCCAAAGAGCTGCTGACCCATGTGTTCACCCCCGGCGGCATCTCTGAACCGCCAAACGCTGAAGAAAGCGCCGAAGACCGCACGCAGTCGTCGAAAAAAATCGACGATCAATGACCCGGTCAACCTTGTGAACGCAGCGCTCCCGACAGGGATTGGGGAGCGCCGCGTGGTCGTGCTGGCTGGATAGCCTTGCCGGGCACACTGTCCGGATCTGACGGGACAGGGTTGGGCCGCGACCAGTCCCGACCGTGCTGGACGCTATCGCACCGCCTGTGGCATCGTCCGGAGGATAAGTCACGCAGTAATCGGGGTCGGAACGATGGTGGCGGGTGAGGTAGGCGGCACACAGATATCGATGGCAACGCTCAAGGCGTTCAATCGTTGCGTTCTTCAGTTGTCGAGCCTGGCACGTGAGCGTGGCGGGTCTCATTTCATTGCCGAGGGCCTGCAGGCCTTTAGGCAACTGGTGCCCTTTGCATCGGCCTGGTGGGGCGAGATGTCCGGGACCGAGACCAGCGCCTCCCCGCAAAGCTGGATGCATGGGCGAATCAATCTGCCCGAGTCGTTTGTGGGCGAGTGGAGCAAGGTCGCAGGCGCAGATGGTTTTGCCCGGACCACCTTGAACCTGCCGGGGCAGGTGGTGTGTGACAGCGGCTTCAACGACCCCGACGAGGAGGTCAATGAGTTTGCCCGGCGATACGACCTCTTCTACCTGATGTGCGTCACGTTCGAGTTGCCCGAAAGCGGGCTGAATTTCTTCGTTTGCCTGTACCGTGGCCTGGACGACACCGGGTTCAACGAGCGCGAGGCCGGCTTGTTCGCGGCGTTTTGCGATCACTTGCTGCAATTGTGGCGATTCCAGGTGCAGGACATGATCCGTTCCGACACGGGCGACGGGGCGACGGACTTCGGCGTGGCGCGCATGGACGGCAGTCTGCTGTACGTGGGGGCGCAATTGTGTGCAGCGATTCAGCGCGAGGTACCGGGCTGGAACGGTTCGGTGCTGCCGGCGGAAGTGATCGCGCAACTGCAGAAAGTACCTTGTGTGATGCGCCTGGGGCGCAGTGCCTTGACACTGAGCCCGAATGCCGACCACGTGATCCTGTCCCTTGAGGCACAGGCCCGCGGGGTGGTGCTGGCGCCCCGTGAGCGGACCGCCGCCATGCTGTTCGCCGCCGGCCACTCCTACAAGGAAATCGCCAAGATCCTTGCGTTGAGTCCCGCGACCGTGCGCACCTACCTGCGTAACTGCTACCTGCAACTGGGGGTCAAGAGCAAGGTCGAGCTGGGTTCGGCGCTGCGTTCTCACTCCTGACGCCCGTCAGGCAAGCCTCATCATCATAGACCTCCACGGCAGGCGGGCGGAGCACCACCCGGACCGCTCCCACCAAGTGCCGGTCTCAGTAACGCGTGAACGCTGTTCCCGTGGCGAGCGAGCGTGCTCGCGCTGGGCTGCCCGGCAGCCCCAAGACCCGTCACCGGGGTTTACCTGAAAGACCGCAACCATCTTGTTGGGGGCGTTTCACGCCCCAGCGCGAGCTTGCTCCCTCGCCACGAAGACAGTGTTCAATCAAGAACAGAGGCAGCGTACACATGCCCTGCGGCTTGATTGGTGGGTGCTGACCTGTCTTTGTGGACGTAAGCCTGCTCTTGCCCCTCCTCATTTGTGGAGGTCCTTTCCGCTCCCGCGTTCTATAGGGTGTGCCCTGCATACCTCACAGGTTGCACGGCAGCGTGTCAGGGCCACTTCCACAATTATAAGAACAGGGGTGAGGCATTTGAGATTGTCCAGGCTGTTTATCGCCATTACCACGACAACGGCGCTTTCCTGCACGGCCCTGATGGGGCAGGTGCAGGCCGCAGCACCGGCAGATATGGTCATGCGCAACGGTTACGTCTACACCGTCGATGGTCGCAACTCCGTGCAGCAGGCGATTGCCATCGCGGGCGGCAAGATCGTCTATGTGGGCAGCGATGCCGGGCTCGGCCCGTACATCGGTACGCAGACACGGCAGGTGGACCTGGCGGGGCGCATGCTGATGCCGGGCTTCATCGACGCCCACATGCACCCGGGTGACGGCGGGCGCGCCATGACCTTGTGCGACCTGAAATACCAGACGATGACCCGGGCGGCCTTCCAGGCGAGCATTCAGGCGTGCCTGGATGCCGACAAGGACAAAGGGCCCGATGTCTGGCTCGAAGTGGGCAGCTGGGACCGCATGGGCATGACGGGGCTCGACGGCGACGCCGACAAGTCGACCCTGGACGCGCTGAAGACGGATCGCCCGATTCAGGTCCGCTCCACCGACTTCCATACCGTATTGACCAACTCCCGTGGCCTGGCGCTCGCCGGCATCAACAAGGACACCGTGAATCCGGGCGACGGCAAGTACGCCCGCGACAGTGCCGGCAATCCGACTGGCATCTGCGAGGACGGTGCGGCCGAGGCCATGGCCGCGGTGGTGCCGCCGGCCACTGACGCCGAGAAGCTGAACCAGGCCCGTGCCGCGCTGGATGCTCTGCGTCAGCAGGGCATTACCAGCTTCTTCGACGCCCTGTCGGGCCCGGAAAACGCCAAGGCCTTCAGCGCCCTGCAACAGTCGGGTGAGTTGACGGCCCGGGCCTTGCTGGCGATCAAGCTGGACCCGGCCGCCGCCTCAGCGGACCCGGCCAAGACCATCGCCGAGGCCAAGGCGCTGGCCAGCACCTTCGACCAGGGCGAGGCCAAGGTGGCGCCGGGGGTGAACATGCGTCACGTCAAACTGTTCATGGACGGCATCATCAACGCCCCGGCCGACACCGGAGCTCTGTTGACCCCCTACCTGCACAACGCCGGAACCGATAAGGCGCCCCAGTGGACCCCCGGGAAAAACCTCGGCGAACTGTACTTCCCGGCGCAAGTGCTCAATCCGTTGCTGCTGCAGGCGGTCCAGGCCGGCCTTGATCCGCATCTGCACGCCACTGGGGAGCGGGCGGTGCGCGACGCGCTCAATAGCATCGAATACGTGCGCGGCCAATTGCCCGGCAATGGGTTCCGCCCGGCGATCACCCATGCCGAGACGGTGGACCCCGCCGATTACGGACGCTTCAAGGCGCTGGACGTGACCGCCAACATGTCATTCCAGTGGGCCCAGCAGGCACCGTCCACGGTCGACGGCACCAACGAGCACCTGGGCGCCGAGCGTTTTGCCCGCATGGAGCCCTCGGGCAGCATCAACCGCGCGGGTGGCCGGGTGGCCTATGGCAGCGACTGGCCGGTTGACCCGCTGGATGAATTCCTCGCGCTGAAGATTGGCGTAACCCGTTCGGGCGATCCGCTGAACCCCCACAGCTATGGTCCCAAGTACGCCGGCAGGCTCAATGACGACCCTGCATTGACGCGGGCCGAAGTGCTGCGCTCCATCACCTTGAATGCCGCCGAGCAACTGCGCCTGGAGGCCGTCGTCGGCTCGCTCGAGGTCGGCAAGTTCGCTGACCTGATCGTGCTGGACAAGAACTTCATGCAAGCACCTGAAGAGGAACTGGCTCGCAACAGCGTGCTGCTGACCCTGGTCGGCGGCAAGGTGGTGTGGGCCAAGGCACCGTTCACCGGCCTTGCGCCGACGGCGTCGACCCAGGCTTCGATTTCCCGATCCGCCCAATAGAAAACTAGAGAGCGTTCCGATGCAAAGATTTATTCCAAACCTGTTGGCCGCCGCATTGGCCTTATCCTCGGTGCAGGCGATGGCCGCCGCCGATCTCGTACTGTTCAACGGCAAGGTATTCACCGCCGAACCCGGACAAGGGTTGGTCCAGGCGGTAGCAGTGCAGGATGGCAAGATTCTCAAGGTCGGCAGCGATGCCGAAATCAATGCCCTGGCCGACGCCAGTACCCAACGCATCGATCTGGCGGGCAAGGTGCTGATGCCCGGGATGATCGATACCCATAGCCACCCGGTGGTGGGCGCGTTCGACAGCCTGCGGGCTAACCTGCTGGACGAAGTCAAGCCGCTGCCGGAGCTTGAGCAGTGGTTGATCGAGCAGGATAAGGCAGGCCGCGCCCGTGCCGGTGACGTGATCAGCATTGCCGGGACGAGTTCGGCTTACTGGGAAAAAAGCCGCGAGCTGGGGAAGGTGTTCAACCAGGGCCGCTGGGCTGACCAGCCGATCGTTTTCAGCGGAATCGACGGGCATACCGGCTGGGCCAACAATGCCATGCTCAAGCGCCTGAAGATCGATGCAGCACTGGTCAAGGGCCTGTCGGAGCAAGAGCGCAGCTATGTGGGCCACGAGGCGGACTTCACTCCTAACGGCTACTTTGCCGAGTCGCTTTGGGACAAGGTGCGCAACGGTATTCCCGCGCCGGATGAAGCGACCATGGTCAAGGCTGCCCGCGAGGCGGTGAAAATCAACAATGAATATGGCGTCACCGCCTGGATGGACGCGGCCTCGAACGGCGGCAGCGAAGATTCGCTGTTCGACTTCAAGGCCACCCCGGACAGTGTCGGCGTACTGCCGCTGTACCGTGAGCTGGCGCAGAAGGGCGAACTCACTGCCCACGTCGCGGCGCTGCTGGTGACCAACCCCAAGAGCAAGCCCGCAGACCTGGAAGTCCTGGCCACGGTGATGAAGAAGTTCGAGGGCGTGCCCAACCTGACGTTCCCCGGGATCAAGGTGTTTGCCGACGGTGTCCTGGAGTATCCGGGGCAAACGGCCGCGGTCATCGTACCGTTCAAGAACAGCCACAAGAACGGGCAACTGCTGATCGACCCGGCGCACTTCGGTGAGCTGGTGGTGGCGGCGGAGAAGCGTGACTGGATCGTGCACATGCATGCGGTCGGCGACCGGGCCGTGCGTGAGTCGCTCAATGGCTTTGAATACGCGCGCAAGCTCAATCCGCAGCCGATGCCCCATAGCATCAGCCACCTGCAACTGGTCAACCCCAAGGAGTTCCCGCGCTTCAAGCAACTGGGGGTGATCGCCTCCATGCAATTGCTCTGGGCCACCGGTGAGAGCTACACGGTCGAACTGGTCAAGCCGTACATCAGCGCCTTTGCCTACGGTTACCAGTACCCGGCCAATTCCCTGCAACACGCCGGGGCGATGATCGCCGGTGCCAGTGACTGGCCAGTCTCCAGCCCTAACCCATGGAACGCCATTGCCCAGGCCATCACGCGCAAGGGGCCGCTGGGTGTGTTGAACGCCAAGGAAAGCGTCGACCGCCAGACCATGTTCCAGGCCTACACCCTCAACGCCGCCAAGACCCTGCGCCTGGACAAGCAGATCGGCTCGCTGGCGCCTGGCAAGCAGGCTGACCTGATCATCCTCGACCGCGATGTGTTCAAGGTCAGCAACGAGGACCTGTTCGAAACCAAGGTCCTGAACACCTTCTTTGCCGGCAAACAGGTGTACGGCCCGGCGTCCTGACCAGCGCTTCCCCCGTCGCACGTAACAACTGCCTGGCTCCTCCCGCATCGAGGGGCCTGGCAGCGCCTTGCCCGAATTTACCCGCACACTCAAAAACAACAATAAGGGTTTTACATGAACGCTCGCTCAATCTTCGCCCTGGCCGGCCTGGTACTGGCCCCCCTGACCGCACAGGCCCTGACCCTCAATGACGACTTCGGCCTCGAAGTCACCCTGGGCGCCGTCAGCGACTATCGCACCCGTGGCATTTCGCAGACCCTGGGCGATCCGGCGATTCAGGGGGGCGCCACGTTGCTGCACAGCAGTGGCCTGTACATCGGCGCCTGGACGTCGAACGTGGACTATGGCGGTGGCTACAATACGCGCCAGGAACTCGAGTACTACGCCGGCTACTACTGGCAGGCGACCGAGGCCATCAGCCTGGACCTTGGCTACATCAAGTACGACTACCCCAAGGACAGCCAATTTAACTTGGGCGAGGTCTACGCCGTCCTTGACCTGTATGGGGTCAAGCTCGGCGCCTACTACTCCAACGACACCCCGAACTACTTTGGTGAAGACCAGGACACCCTGTACGCCTACCTGGGCTACACACTCGCCTTGCCGGCCGAGTTCGGCCTGGACCTGCGCGTGGGGCACAACGACGTGAAGGATCCGGCGTTCTGGACCGCCAGCGGTGATAACCGCGAGTCCTACTACGAGTGGGAAGCCAAGCTGACCCGTGACTTCGTGGGCGTGACCTGGGGGCTGAGCTATGTCGACACCGACCTGTCAAAAAGCGAATGCGCCAGTTGGTATGGTTACAACGATCTGTGCGAGGCCACGGTGGTAGCCAGCGCCAGCAAAACATTCTAAGTTCATGCCCGTACAACAAAAACAACAGCCGCTTTCGGTTCCGCCAAGGAAACACCCCATGACCCAGGTCATCGATAGTCCCAAACGCAGCTCACTGATCGAGACACGCTCGATCGATTTCATCCCCGAGGCCGAGCGTCACGGCAGTCTCTACAGCCAGTTCACCCTGTGGCTCGGCGCCAACCTGCAGATCACCGCCATCGTCACCGGGGCCCTGGCCGTGGTGCTGGGTGGCGATGTGTTCTGGTCGCTGATCGGCTTGCTGATCGGCCAACTGCTGGGCGGCGCGGTGGTGGCGCTGCACGCAGCGCAAGGGCCCAAGCTCGGGCTGCCGCAGATGATCTCCAGCCGCGTGCAGTTCGGCGTCTATGGCGCGGCCATCCCGATTGTGCTGGTGTGCCTGATGTACCTGGGTTTCAGCGCCACTGGCGCGGTGCTGTCAGGGCAGGCCATCGCCCAGTTGATCAGTGTCAGCGACAGCGCCGGCATCCTGATTTTTGCCGCCTGCATCGCGTTCCTGACGATCTTCGGCTATCGGGTCATTCACCTGGTTGGCCGGGTGGCCAGTGTGCTGGGCATCATTGCCTTTGCTTACCTGTTTACCCGCCTGATGACCCTCAACGACATCGGCCTGTTGCTGGACAATCGCCACTTTGGCTGGAGCACCTTCCTGCTGGCGGTGTCCCTGTCGGCATCCTGGCAGATCGCCTTTGGTCCCTACGTGGCCGACTACTCGCGCTACCTGCCGAGCAAGACGTCGTCGTGGAAAACCTTCGCCGCCGTCGGATTGGGCACGGTGCTGGGCGCCCAGGCGTCGATGGTGCTGGGGGTATTTGCCGCGGCGTTGGCCGGGGCCAACTTTCGCGGGCATGAAGTCGCGACCATCGTCGGCCTGGGCAGCACCGGGGTGATGGCCTCCTTGTTGTACCTGAGCGTGGTCTTCGGCAAGGTCACGGTGTCCACCCTCAACGCCTACGGCAGCTTCATGTGCGTGGCCACCATCATCAGCGGCTTCCGCCGTCGCCTGGAGATTACCGCCGGGCAACGCATGGTATTCGTGCTGCTGATTGTCGCGGCATCCACCACGCTGGCACTGCTGGGGCAGTACTCGTTTCTCACCTCGTTCAAGTATTTCATCCTGTTCCTGCTGACCTTCTTCACTCCCTGGAGCGCGATCAACCTGGTGGATTACTACTTCATCAACAAAGAGCGCTATGACATCCCGGCACTGTCCGATCCGGCGGGGCGGTATGGTCGCTGGAACCTGTTGGGGATCGGGACGTATGTGATCGGTGTGTTGATCCAGTTGCCGTTTGTCGACACCCATTTCTACTCGGGGCCGATGGTCGCGCAGCTGGGTGGCGTCGATATTTCCTGGATCGTCGGGCTGGTGGTGCCGGGTATGCTGTATTACCTGCTGGCCCGCTCGTCCGCCATGGCCGCGTTGCCCGAGCCAGGCAGCAAGGCTTGAGTGTATAGACCAGAGAGCGCTCACCCGGACGGGTGGGCGTTTTCCAGCCCGAGTCAGTTGACCTGGCGCCTGTCGATACGAAAAAGCCCGCACAAGGCGGGCTTTGGAAATCGAGTAGGTGGCCGGTGCTGGTCTCCGGCTTACAAGGTTTATCAGGCCTCTCACAGAAAAGATTATTCAAATTGGGCTTTTCTGCTTCACACGGCATAAGGGCTGGATCCCAGCGCGGAGATCTTTCTAACCGTGTACCCTTCGGAACGCGCCCCACGTCTCCTTGCTATCCTCTTGCGCATCAGTCTGCGTCTTCACCTACACCTTCAGGATAGCAAAGCTAGCTCGAAGCAAGTCGGGCTTGTTAGACCGATTGCGTTCAAGGGAAAAGGCGGCAAGCTGGAAAAATGCTATCGCTTGCCGACTCTTCTGGCGGCCCCTCAAAAAGAATGAGCCTCTACCACCTGCTTGACCCTGGCGAGTGCTTGCTCAAGTGCGTCCAGCGCCAGCGAACCCAATGCGAGCCTGATCGCGTGAGGCGGATGGGCGGAGGTTGCGAAGGGCTCGGCGGTGGACACTGAAACCTGCTGCTCCATCAACGCCGTCGCGATCCGCTCAGCCCGAACCTCTTCGCCCAGCGGCAGCCAGAGGAAGTAGGAGTTGGGATGGCTGATGCAGGTAAAGCCGGACAACGCGGCCCTGGCCATGGCTTGCCGGTGGGCGGCGTCCTGGCGTTTTTCTCCCTCCAGGCGCGTGACCGTGCCGTCGTCGAGCCACTGGCAGGCAATCGAGGTCATCACGCCCGGGGTGTTCCAGACCGTGGCGCGGATGGCTCTTTCCAGGGCCGGGACCCAGCCGACAGGCGCCGCGACAAAGCCGACGCGCAGGCCGGTGGCGACGCTTTTCGACAGGCCGGACACGTACACCGTTCTTTCCGGCGCCCGTGCCGCCAGGGGCGCCGGCGGATCTTCGGCCAGGAAGGCATAGGCGGCGTCTTCGATGATGATCAGGTCATGCTCGCGGGCGATGCGCACCAGGCGTTGCCGCCAGTCCTCGCTGGCGACCCAGCTTAATGGGTTGTGCAGGGTCGGCATGGTGTACACCGCTCGTACCTTTCTGCGTTTGCACAAGTGCACCAGGGCATCCAGGTCCGGTTCGCAGCCGGCAGAGGGGATGGGCGCCAGCTCCAGGCGCTGGGTGTCGGCGAGGACTTTGAAACCGGGGTAGGTCAAGGCATCCGTCGCCACCACATCGCCCGGGCGCAGCAGCCCCATGACGGTCGTCGCCAGGCCGTGCTGAGCGCCACTGACCATCAGCACCTGCTCTTCACCGACGTCCAGGCCCCTGCAACGCAGATGCCGGGCCACGGCGGCGCGCTCATGGGGACGGCCGCCGTGGGGTTGATAGCGCAGCAAGGCTTCCAGATCGCCCGACGTCGCCAGTTGGCGCAAGGCGCCCCGCAGCAACTCGGCCTGGCCGGGCAGGGCGGGGTAGTTGAAGTTCAGGTCCAGCACGCCCGAAGCGACTGCGTGCTGGTCGATGCCCAGCCCTGGCGGCAACGAGGTCTCCCGGACAAAGGTACCGCGCCCGGCTTCGCCACTGACCAACCCCATGGCCTCCAACTCCCCATAGACCCGGGTCGCGGTGGCCAGTGCCAGGCCTTCGCGGGTCGCCAGTTCGCGGTGGGTGGGCAGGCGCGTACCCGGTGTCAGGCGTCCGGCGCGAATGTCGGCGGCGAACGCGTCCACCAGGGACTTGTAGCGGGAGCGGGCCATGGCGTTGTATCCAGTACAATAATTTGATTGTACTGATTATTCGCCATAGCCTGCGTCCGTACAACCGCCGACCTGCGGCGGCTGCCAGCCACTTCTGTGCGAAGGCCTCCTCATGCATATCGCGATTCTCACGTTCGAAGGTTACAACGAGCTCGACTCCCTCATCGCGCTCGGCGTTCTCAACCGCGTCAAGAAACCGGGATGGCGCGTATCGATTGCCAGCCCGAGCGCCCGCGTCCGTTCGATGAACGGGGTGGTGATCGAGTCCACCGCCACGCTGCTCGAGGCCAGTGAAGCCGAGGCGGTCATCATCGGCAGTGGCTCGCTGACACGCGAAGTCGTCGCGGACAGCGCCCTGATGGGGCAATTGCAGCTTGATCCGTCACGGCAACTGCTGGGGGCGCAATGTTCGGGCACCCTGGTGCTGGCAACACTGGGGCTGCTCGATGGCGTGCCGGCGTGTACCGACCTGACCACCAAGCCCTGGGTCCAGGCGGCCGGCGTTGATGTGCTGAACCAGGCGTTCTTCGCCAACGGTAACGTCGCCACCGCCGGTGGATGCCTGGCCTCGCCCTATCTTGCGGCCTGGGTCATTGCTCGCCTGGAAGGTGTCGAAGCGGCCGAAAGCGCATTGCACTACGTGGCCCCGGTGGGGGAAAAGGAGGCGTACGTGGCGCGCGGGATGGGCAATATCGCGCCGTATTTGTAAGCGCAGTGGTTGTCGGACCCCGGCGGGATTGGAGCATGCACGGCCCCAATCCCGCCAAGTGCAGGGTTAGCCCGCCAGCAACGCTGGGGTTCGAGGCGGGATCAATCGTTTGGTCCCGGTCGACTCAAATGCCGAGGCCAAGCGCAGCAGCGTCGAATCGTCATAGGCCCGACCGGCAAAAGTCAGTCCGACGGGCATGCCGATGTCCGGCATGACGCCCATCGGCACGGTGACCGTGGGCACGCCCAGGTGGCGGATGGCAAGGTTGCCGTTGGCGACCCAGACACCGTTGCTCCAGGCAATGTCCGCCGCCTGCGGATCGACATCGGCATTCGCCGGTGCCACGTCGGCCACCGTCGGGAACAGCACCGCATCGAGCCCCAACCGGTCCATCCAGTCCTCGAGATCGATGCGCCGGGTCTGTTCCAGGCCCCGCAGGCCGTCAGGCACGGTACTGATCTGGTCCCAGGGGGTAATGCCGCGCTCGGCCATCCGCACGTACTCGTCCATGCCCGCGGCAAGGTCGCCTTCCCGGTTGGGGAGGGTTCCCGGGTCGTGGGGGAAAATCAGCGGTCCGTCCACGTCGACCAGGCGGTTCAATTTGGGGTCGCCATTGGCCTGGAGAAAGTCATCGAAGGCCCAGGCCGTCAGGTCCCACAACTCATGGTGCAGGAACTCCTTGGACACCAAGCCCCGGTTGTATACGGTCGGCGCACCGGGACGATCACCCTCGCAATTGGAGACCAGCGGGAAATCGACCTCGATCACTTCGGCGCCAGCGGCTTCAAGTGCCTGGCGAGCGGCTTCCCAGAGCCCGATCACCGAGGGTCGGGTGTGGATGCGCTGGCCTGTCGGGCCACCGATACCGGGCGCATCCGCCGTGCCCGCTTCGGGGTCGGCATTGATGTACATGCGCGGCACGCCCAGGCGCTTGCCCGCCAGTGCCGAGGCATTCGCGGCGAGTGCCTGGTAGGAGGCCGGACGCACCGAGGCGACGCTCGGCAGGGGCACCCAGGGTTGCATGCGCCACAGGTCGCCCCGGGTGTCGGGGTCCTCCGCGACCACCACGTCGAGCACCTCGAGCAGGTCCGCCATGGTTCTGGCGAACGGCACGACAACGTCCATGGTGGGCGTCAGCGGCCAGTTACCACGTACCGAGATCACCCCACGCGACGGCGTATAGGCACACAAGCCATTGTTCGAGGCCGGGCCCCGTCCGCTCGACCAGGTTTCTTCGGCCAGGCCGAATGCGGCGAAACTGGACGCAGTGGCGGTGCCTGCACCGTTGGACGAGCCCGAGGCGAAGGGGGCGGTCAGGTAGTCCGCGTTGTACGGACTCTCCGCCCGGCCGTAGACCCCGCGCTGCATGCCGCCGTTGGCCATGGGCGGCATGTTGGTCTTGCCCAGGCAGATCGCGCCCGCGGCGCGCAGCCGTTCGATGGTGAACGCATCGCGATGGGCGATCAGGTTGGCGAAGGCCGGGCTGCCAGAGGCCGCGGTGAGCCCCTTGACCAGGTAACTGTCCTTGGCGGTATAGGGGATGCCATCGAGCGGACCCAGTGCCTGGCCCTTGGCCCGACGCGCATCGGAGGCCTGCGCCTCAATGAGTGCGTCGGGGTTGCGTACCACCACCGCGTTGAGGGCAGTGGGCGTGTCGGGGCCGTCGTAGGCCTCGATCCTGGCGAGATAGGCCTGGACCAGTTCAACCGCCGTGGTCTGGCCGGATTCGAGCGCTGCGCGCAGTTGGGCAATGGAAACCTCGGTGACCTCGATCATGGGGTTATCACCGTCGGCTGATGAGGGGCGTGGTAAAGGTGTTCATCACGCGGGATCCTGTGCTCAGGGGCATCACTTGTCTCAAGCTGGGTGTTCATATCGGTTCTCATGCGCAGCATGCGTCAGGTCGCAAGCGCATAGTTTACTGGCGATTGCCCAATCGAAAAGCACCCGTCTGCACCTTTCGGTTTTTCCGGTCGTGGGGGTTTCTTGATCACCGTCAATCGCCTGGGTCAGCCGACGCTGTAGCCTGCACGACAACCCGTTGCTGTCGTCGAAACCATAAGGCCTGTTGCCCATGAGCGAAGTTGTGCTGACTCACCTCGATTCCGATGGCCACGCGCGGATGGTCGATGTCACCGAAAAAAACGTGACCTGCCGCGAAGCCATCGCCGAAGCCTGGGTGCGGATGCGTGCCGAAACCGCGCAGTTGATTGTCAGCGGTGGCCATCCCAAGGGAGACGTGTTCGCGGTGGCGCGGATTGCCGGGATCCAGGCGGCCAAGCGTACCAGCGAGTTGATCCCGCTGTGTCATCCGTTGCTGCTGAGCAGCGTCAGCGTGACGTTGAGCCTGGAGCGCGGCAATCGGGTGCGCATCGTCGCAGGCTGCAAGCTGGCCGGGCAGACCGGGGTCGAGATGGAAGCGCTGACCGCCGCCAGTGTTGCCGCCTTGACGTTGTATGACATGTGCAAGGCGGTGGACCGTGGCATGAGCATCGAGTCGGTGCGTCTGCTGCACAAGAGTGGTGGCAAGAGCGGTATCTATGAGGCGCCAACCCCATGAAACTCACTGTGCATTATTTCTCCCGCTACCGCGAAACCCTGGGGCGCGACGCCGAAGTCATCGAGGGGCAGTTCGCCTCGCTGGATCAATTGCGCCAGCATCTGGTAGGACGCTCCGGCGCCTGGCAGGTGCTGGCCGAGCAGCACCTCATGTGTGCCCGCAACCAGGACATGTGTGGGCTCGATGAACCCTTGAAGGACGGCGATGAAGTGGCGTTCTTCCCCACGGTGACAGGGGGCTGAGACGATGATTCGAGTACAGGCCGCCTGCTTTGATCCCGGCGCCGAACTCAACGCCCTGCAGGCCGGCAGCACAGGGGTGGGCGCGGTGGTGAGCTTTGTCGGTTATGTGCGGGATTTCAACGCAGGCCAGGACGTGTGCGGGATGTTCCTTGAGCACTACCCGGGCATGACCGAAAAGGCCCTGGGCAAGATCGTCGACGAGGCCCACCAGCGCTGGCCGCTGCTAGGCCTGGAACTCATCCACCGGGTCGGCGCCTTGCAGCCGGGGGATCCGATCGTCTTCGTCGGTGTTACCAGCAGCCACCGCCAGGCGGCTTTCGAGGCCTGTGCCTTTGTCATGGATTACCTGAAAACCCGTGCGCCGTTCTGGAAGAAGGAGCAGGGGGCACAGGGCGCGCAGTGGGTCGAGGGGCGCGATAGCGATCACCAGGCGGCCCAACGCTGGGCCGAAGCTGTTCCGGGGGGCACATGAGCTATCCGCTGCTGTTGACGGTGCACCTGTTTGCTGCGCTGGTGTTTATCGGCACGGTGTTCTTCGAAGTCCTGTTCCTGGAAAGTATCCGCAAGCAGCTACCGGCCAAGGTCATGCTGTTGCTCGAGCAGGGCATCGGCCGGCGCGCCAGGACCTTGATGCCCTGGGTCTTGCTGGCGTTGTTCGGTGCCGGGCTGGGCATGGTCTGGTTGCGCTACCTGCCGGTCCTGGCCGCGCCGCTGGCTTCGTCGTTCGGCACCTTGCTGCTGTTGAAAATCCTGTTGGCCGCCAGCGTGCTCATGCATTTTTTCACCGCGATGTTCCTGTTCAGGCGCGGGCGCATGAAGGCCCGTTACCTGAATGTGATTCACCACAGCCTGTTCGGGCACATGGTGGCCATCGTGCTGTTGGCCAAAGGCATGTTCTATCTGACCTGGTGAACGGGACAGACGGTGGTGCGGCGCGCCACCGGTGCTTGATGCAAATCAAGGAGCCTTGAGCGATAACGCTGGACACTGGCGACCTGCAGCCAGTCTCGGAGCTCTGTCATGGCCGATTTACTCCACGCCCGCCGCGAGCCCTTCGTTCGCCACGACCAAGGCGTGCTTGACCCCAATTGTCATGTCGACACCCGCAAGTTTCATGGCGGGATCGGTTCTCTGGATGTGCTGCGGGCATTGCGTGTCAGTCGCCAGAAATGTCGTCCGCTGTCGTTGAACGTGCAGCTTCCCGCGGGTTTCAGGACTGAGCCTCATTTTCAGTGTCTGCTGCGCGAGATCGACCTGCTGGGGTGTCACTTGGGGGCGGGGCAACGTGTCGAGCAATTCCATCTGGGCGGAGGAACCCCGCAGGCGCAGACTTTGCAGCGGTTGATGGCGCACCTGCGCAACCGGTTCAACGTTCTCGGACACGAGTGCGGCGACTACAGCGTCGAGGTCGATCTGCATCACACCGATTGGGCGATGATGGGCGTGCTGCGTGAGCAGGGGTTCAATCATGTGAGTATCGGTGTCCCGGACATCGGCACCGACGGCGAGCGGTCAGCGACCTGCTACCAGAACCCTGCGCCCATTCACTCGTTGATCGATGCCGCCCGTACCTTCGGTTATCGCTCGGTCAACGTCGACCTCGGGTACGGCCACGCCTGGCAGACCCCGCACAGCTTTGCCCTGAAACTGGCGGCTATCATCGAGCTGGAGCCGGATCGCGTGCAGGTGTTCGACTATGCCCAGCCGCCACCGCGCTACCGGCACGGGCACAACGCCGCCGATGCCTGCAGCGAGGACGCCAAGGGCGCGATGCGCCGGATCTGTTTTGAACAGTTGCTGGCTGCCGGTTATCAACCCATTGGCCTGGGGCAGTTTGTCCGCCCCGACGATGACCTGGCGATCGCGCAGGAACGCGGCCGCTTGCGTCGTACCTGCCACGGCTTCACCCGGCACGGCTACTGCGATCATGTCGGCTTCGGGCCGGGCGCCATCAGCCAGTTCGACGAGTTGTATGCGCAAAATACCGAGGACCCGGAACACTATCTGCAGCAGCTGCACAGTGGTCAGTTGGCAATCTGCCGTGGCTGGCGCTGCGAGGCGGGCGATCAGGTCAGGCAGTTGGTGATGGAGCGCCTGGCCTGTGACCTGGAGCTGGATATCCGGGCTATCGAAAGCCGTTACGGACTGATTTTTCGCCAGTACTTCGCCGCCGCCTGGCAGTGCCTCCAGCAGATGAGCGAGGATGGCCTGGTCGAGCTCTCGGAGCGCTTTATCAGCATTCTTCCGGCCGGACGGCTGGAGGTGGACGCTATCTGCCAGGTGTTCGAACAGGACGTGAACCACCCGGGGCATTCATCCCCTCAAGAGTTGATCGATCATGATGCCTGTCTTTGATTTCAATCGTGCCCTTGTTCGCAAATATGACCGTCCGGGGCCGCGCTACACCTCCTATCCCACGGCGCCGCAGTTCCATCAGGCCTTTGCGGTCGACGACTATCGGCAAGCGGTGCAGGCCAGCAATCAGTTGGCCGTGCCCAAGCCGCTGTCCGCCTACATCCACATTCCGTTCTGCCAGAGCCTTTGTTACTACTGCGCCTGCAACAAGATCATCACCCGCAAGCCCCAGCGCGCCGTGGAGTACCTGGGCTACCTCAAGCGCGAGATCGCCATGCAGGCGGCCTTGTTCGACCGCACTCGAACACTCACGCAACTGCACCTGGGGGGCGGCACACCGACTTACCTGAGCGACGAACAATTGGCCGAGCTGATGGCGTGCCTGCATCAGGCCTTCAACCTGGATGACAGCGATGACCACGAGTTCTCCATTGAGGTCGACCCGCGCACCATCAGCACCGGGCAGGTGCACACGCTGCGTGGGCTGGGCTTCAATCGCCTGAGCTTCGGCGTGCAGGATTTCGATCCGGCGGTACAGGCGGCGGTCAATCGCCAGCAAAGCGAAGAGCAGATCTATGCCTTGGTCGCTGCCGCGCGCCAGGCGCACTTCAAGTCGGTCAGCGTCGACCTGATCTATGGCCTGCCGTTGCAAACGGTGGATAGCTTCGGTGTCACCCTGGACAAGATCATCGCGCTGCGTCCCGACCGGATCGCCGCCTACAGTTACGCCCACATGCCGGAACTGGTGCGCGCGCAACGGCTGATTCGCCCGGCCGACATGCCGCCGCCCGAGCGCAAGCTGGAGTTGCTGGAACTGACCATCCGCCGTCTGACCGAGGCCGGTTACGTCTACATCGGGATGGATCACTTTGCCTTACCCGAGGACGAGCTGACACGGGCCCGGGCCAATGGCACCTTGCAACGCAACTTCCAGGGGTATTCGACCCATGCCGACTGTGACTTGATCGGCCTGGGCGTATCGTCGATCGGCAAGGTCGGCGACAGCTACAGCCAGAGCGTCAAGGAGCTTTCGCAGTACTACGCGCGGATCGATCAAGGCCTGTTGCCGGTACATCGCGGCTACCGCCTGAGTGCCGACGACCTGTTGCGCCGGGAGGTGATCAGCGACCTGATGTGCCATGGCCGGGTCGATTTCGCCAGGTTCGAAGCGAGCCACGGTATCTGCTTCACCGAGTATTTTGCCGAGGCGCTGGCGCAACTGGACGAGCATGTGGGGGATGGACTCCTGCAGATTCACCGCGACGAACTGGTGCTGTTACCGCAAGGCTATTTGATGATGCGCAGTGCCGCGATGGCGTTTGACGCTTACCTGGGGGGTGAACAAAAGGGTCAGTTTTCCCGCACCGTTTGAGGCTCCGGGACGCTCTGGCGCAAGGGATCTCATTGAGTTGATCTCAATCAAGGGCAGGGCGTGCAGCACGCCCTAATATGGCCGCAAGCCCCTTTGAAATCAGCGAATTCATGACAATCCCTCAGCCTTCGATACATGGCAGCCGGAGCGCCTGGCGCGTCGGGCTGGGAGTGATGGTCTTGCTGCTGATCGCGACGTTCGCGGCAGTGCAGGCCAAGTCCTACGGTGACATCGAGCAGCAACGTATCGAGAAGGCCTTCCCTCAAACCGATTCGGTTTCCGCACCCGAAGGCCCGTTCAAGGTGCGCACGCTGTCTGCGGCGGGCAAGGTCATCGGGTATGTGTTCCAGAGCCTGGATGTGGTGGATATTCCCGCCTACTCGGGCAAGCCGATCAATACCCAGGTGATCCTCGACACCACCGGCGTGATTCAGGACGCCTATGTGCTGGAGCACCACGAACCGATTCTGCTGATCGGCATCCCCGAAGAAAAACTTCACGGCTTCAGTGCTCGATACAAAGGGATCAAGGTCAACCAGCGAGTGGTGGTCGGGCATTCCAGCGACCCGAGCGCGGTCACTGTCGATGCGATCGCCGGCGCCACCGTCACCGCCATGGTGGTCAATGAGGTCATCATGCGTGCCGCCCATGAGGTGGCTGTATCGCTCAAGCTGATCGAGGACAAGGGCGGGGTGGTGAACAAACCCGCCACCGTACGCCAGGATTTTTTCGAATCCGCCACGTGGGAGCAACTGACTGGCAACGGCGCCATTCGCCGGTTGAACCTGACCCGTGGACAGGTCGATGCCGCCTTCAAGGGCACTGAAGCCGAAGGTGTCGACGACGCCGGCCCGGATCAAATCAATGACACCTTCATCGAGCTGTACACCGCCGACCTGAACCCCCCGACCATCGGCCGCGCGCTGCTGGGCGACCATCAATATCGCGTCCTCATGCAGGAACTCAAACCCGGCGAGCAGGCCATCGCGGTACTGGGTCGTGGGCAGTATTCCTATAAAGGTTCGGGCTATGTGCGTGGCGGGATTTTCGATCGGGTGCAATTGCGCCAGTTCGGCAATGTCATCAGTTTCCGTGACATGGACCATCAGCGGCTCTCCGACGTGTTTGCCAAGGGCATGCCCGACTTCAATGAAATGTCGGTGTTCATTGTCCGCAAAGCGGCGGGATTCGATCCGGGCTCGGCCTGGTCCCTGGAGTTGCTGGTGCGGCGTCAGACCGGTCCGGTCAGTGGCACGTTCAGCAGTTTCGAACTGGCTTATCAACTGCCCGAGCCATACCTTGAGCGACCCGCACCCAGTGCCGAAGAACTGGCGGCCATCGAGGAAGCCAACCGGCCGATGTGGCTGACCATCTGGTACCAGAAATACTTCCAGATCGCCGTACTCGCGAGCGCCTTGTTGCTGCTGACGGCGATCTTGTTCCTGCAGGACAAGCTCGCTCGCCGGCCCCGTTTTCTGCACTGGCTGCGTCGCGGTTACCTGCTCTTCACCGTGGTGTTCCTGGGCTGGTATGCCCTGGGGCAGCTGTCGGTGGTCAACGTCCTGACCTTCGTCCATGCGCTGTTCGAGCACTTTCGCTGGGAGCTGTTTCTCACCGATCCGCTGATCTTCATGCTGTGGGTCTTCACCGCCGCGAGCATTCTGCTGTGGGGCCGTGGCGTGTTCTGCGGCTGGTTGTGCCCGTTCGGCGCCTTGCAAGAACTGATCAACGAAGCCGCGCGCAAGCTGAAGATTCCCCAATACGAATTGCCCTTCGCGGTCCATGAGCGGCTGTGGGCGATCAAGTACATCATTTTGCTGCTGCTCTTCGGCATCTCCCTGGAGTCGATGTCCACCGCCGAACTGTTCGCCGAGGTGGAACCCTTCAAGACCGCCATCACCCTCAGGTTCGACCGCCAGTGGTGGTTCGTGCTGTACGCGGTGGCGCTGCTGGTGATCAACATCTTCACGCGCAAGGTCTATTGCCGCTACATCTGCCCGTTGGGCGCGGCGCTGGCGATCCCGACCAAACTACGCCTGTTCGACTGGCTCAAGCGCCGCAAGGAATGCGGCAACCCCTGCCAGTTGTGCGCCAAGGAATGCGAGATCCAGGCGATTCACCCGGATGGCCGGATTAATGCCAACGAGTGCCACTACTGCCTCGATTGCCAGATGACCTACCACAACGACGACAAATGCCCGCCGCTGATCAACAAGCGCAAAAAGCGCGGCAAACCGGCACCCGTGGCTGTGCAACTGATACCTGTCGTGGAAGTGACGTCTCCTGAATGAAGCTCGCGAGCGCACGTCCGCAGTGACCGTTTTATCCCTTCAAGGAGTACGCAGCATGACTGACAAAGAATCCACAAAGCCCGTGCAGGACGAAGAGCAGACCGGACTCAGTCGTCGCGGTTTTCTGGGCAGCAGTGCTGTGACCGGCGCGGTGCTGGCGGGTGCCACCACACTGGGCGGTGCGGTGTTCAGCCGCGAATCCTGGGCCTCGGCGGTCAAGGATGCGCAGGCGAAAGTCCATGTCGGCCCAGGCGAACTGGACGAATACTACGGCTTCTGGAGCGGTGGTCATCAGGGCGAAGTGCGGGTGCTGGGCGTGCCGTCGATGCGCGAACTGATGCGTATTCCGGTGTTCAACGTCGACTCTGCTACCGGTTGGGGCCTGACCAATGAAAGCAAGCGGATCCTGGGCGACAGCGCGAAGTTCCAGAACGGCGATTGCCATCACCCGCACATCTCCATGACGGACGGCAAGTACGACGGCAAGTACCTGTTCATCAACGACAAGGCCAACTCCCGGGTCGCGCGCATCCGCCTGGACATCATGAAGTGCGACAAGATTCTCACGGTGCCCAACGTGCAAGCCATTCACGGCCTGCGCCTGCAAAAAGTGCCCTACACCAAGTATGTGTTCGCCAATGCCGAGTTCGTTATCCCGCACCCCAATGACGGCCACACGTTCGATCTGCAAGACAAGAACAGCTTCACTATGTTCAATGCCATTGATGCCGAGAAAATGGAAATGGCCTTCCAGGTGATCGTCGACGGCAACCTGGACAACGCCGACGCCGATTACACCGGCAAGTACGCCGCCTCCACCTGCTACAACTCGGAGAAGGCCTACGACCTTGGCGGCATGATGCGCAACGAGCGCGACTGGGTCGTGGTGTTCAACATCCCGCGCATCGAGGCTGCCATCAAGGCCGGCAAGTTCATCACTCTGGAAGACTCGAAAGTGCCGGTGGTCGACGGTCGTAAAACCGATGGAAAAGACTCCGAATTCACCCGCTATATCCCGGTTCCGAAGAATCCCCACGGCCTCAACACGTCCTCCAATGGCAAATACTTCATTGCCAACGGCAAGCTTTCGCCGACGGTATCGATGATCGCCATCGACCGCCTGGACGACCTGTTCGCCGACAAATTCAAGGACCCCCGCGAGGTCATCGTCGCCGAGCCGGAACTGGGCCTGGGTCCGTTGCACACCACCTTCGACGGTCGCGGCAATGCCTACACCACGCTGTTCATCGACAGTCAGGTGGTGAAGTGGAACATGGAGGAAGCGATACGCGCCTACAAGGGCGAAAAGGTCAATTACATCAAGCAGAAGCTCGACGTGCATTACCAGCCGGGCCATAACCATGCCTCGCTGACCGAAACCAGTGAAGCGGATGGCAAGTGGCTGGTGGTGTTGTGCAAGTTCTCCAAGGACCGCTTCCTGCCGACCGGACCGCTGCACCCGGAAAACGACCAGTTGATCGATATTTCCGGCGAAGAAATGAAACTGGTGCATGACGGTCCTGCGTTTGCCGAACCCCACGATTGCATCCTGGCGCGCCGGGACCAGATCAAGACCCAAAAGATCTGGAGCCGCAACGACCCGTTCTTCGCGGCCACCGTGGAGATGGCCAAGAAAGACGGCATCAACCTGGAGACCGACAACAAGGTCATCCGCGACGGCAATCATGTGCGGGTCTATATGACCTCCATGGCCCCGGCTTATGGTCTGACCGAGTTCACCGTCAAGCAGGGCAACGAAGTGACCGTGATCATCACCAACATCGACCAGATCGAGGATGTGTCCCATGGCTTCGTCATGACCAACCATGGCGCCAGCATGGAGATCAGCCCGCAGCAAACCTCGTCCATCACCTTTACCGCCGACAAGGCCGGCCTGCATTGGTACTACTGCAGCTGGTTCTGCCATGCGCTGCACATGGAAATGGTCGGCCGCATGAAGGTCGAGCGGGCCTGACGGTTGCCCATCGACAGGAGCGGGCCGATGACCGATATCAAGGGAAACCCAATCAAGGTGATCGCGCTTGCGCTCCTGCTGATTTCCGGTAGTGCGCTGGCGTCGGTGCAACCGATCACGACGTTGCCATTGCGGCTTGACGCCGAACAACGCTGGCACCTGCCGGCGGGCGAGTACCGTGGCTCGTTCAGTGTCGATCAGCCGATGCAGATCGTTTGCGAGCCCGGTGCCGTATTCCAGGCGCAAGGGCAGGGCAACGGAGTGATCGTCAGCGCACCCGATGTCGGGATCCAGGGTTGCACCTTTCTGGACTGGGGGCACGATCTCACGGCCATGAATGCGGCGGTGTTCCTCCAGCCCGAGGCCCGTGGCGCGGTGATCAAAGGCAATCGCCTGCAAGGCCAGGGTTTTGGTATCTGGGTCGACGGCACTCAGGATGCGAGCCTGATCGACAACCGCATTCAGGGTGATCCAGCGATGCGCTCCCAGGATCGCGGCAACGGCATTCACCTGTATGCGGTGCATGGCGCCCGGGTCATCGGCAACCAGGTGCGCGACACCCGCGATGGCATCTATATCGACACCTCCAACGGCAACCTGCTGCAAGGCAATACCCTGGAAGACCTGCGCTACGGCGTGCATTACATGTTCGCCAACGACAACCGGCTGATCGGCAACACCACCCGCCGTACCCGCACCGGCTATGCCTTGATGCAAAGCCGCAAGCTCACGGTGATCGGCAACCGCTCCGAACAGGATCAGAACTACGGCATCCTGATGAACTACATCACCTATTCAACCTTGCGTGACAACTTCGTCACGGACGTGCGTGACGGCTCGACCGGCGACAGCATGATCAGCGGCGCCGAGGGCAAGGCACTGTTCATCTACAACTCGCTGTTCAACAGTATTGAACACAACCACTTCGAGCACAGCGCCGTGGGCATTCACCTCACCGCCGGCTCGGAAGACAACCGCATCGCCGACAACGCGTTTGTCGGCAACCAGCGACAGGTCAAATACGTCGCCACCCGCTTGCAGGAATGGTCGGTGGATGGCCGGGGCAATTACTGGAGCGATTACCTGGGCTGGGACCGCAACAACGATGGCCAGGGCGATATCGCCTACGAACCCAACGACAACGTCGACCGCCTGCTATGGCTGTACCCGCAGGTGCGGCTGTTGATGAACAGTCCGGGGATCGAATTGCTGCGCTGGGTGCAACGGGCGTTTCCGGTGATGAAATCGCCAGGCGTACTGGACAGCCATCCGCTCATGAAGCCCACCACTCAAACCCTGACCCAGGAGCCTATCGCATGAATGTCATCGACATGGAAGGCGTCAGCCAGCGCTATGGGCACACTACCGTGTTGCATCAGTTGAGCCTGAGCCTCGCCGAAGGTGAAGTGCTGGGTTTGTTCGGGCACAACGGTGCCGGCAAGACCACCAGCATGAAACTGGTGCTCGGCCTGCTCCAGGCTAGCGAAGGGCAGGTCCGGGTGTTCGGCCGATTGCCCAGTGATCCACACGTTCGGCGCCTGCTGGGCTATTTGCCGGAGAACGTGACCTTTTACCCGCAGATGAGCGGCCTGGAGACCTTGCGTCATTTCGCACGACTCAAAGGCGCAGCGCCCGCCCAGGTGGACGTGTTGCTGGAGGAAGTCGGCCTGGCGGGCGCCGCGCATCGACGGGTCAAGACCTACTCCAAGGGCATGCGCCAGCGCCTGGGACTGGCGCAAGCCTTGCTCGGCGAGCCGCGCTTGTTGCTGCTCGACGAGCCGACCGTCGGCCTCGATCCGATTGCCACCCAAGACCTGTATCGGTTGCTCGACCGGCTGCGCAGCCAGGGCACCAGCATCATTCTCTGCTCCCACGTATTGCCGGGGGTCGAGGCGCACATCAACCGTGCGGCGATTCTGACTCAGGGGCGTCTGCTGGCGCTTGGCAGTCTGCGCAGACTGCGAGAGGAGGCCGGGTTGCCGACGCTGATTCGCGCCAACGGACTCAAGCACGCCGGGCCCCTGCAGGCATCCTGGAACAACGCCGGGCATGTCACCCAGCGCTGGGGCGTGGAAGGCCTGGAAGTCGCCGCACTCAATGGCAGCAAGCTTGGTCTGTTGCGGCAATTGCTCAATGAAGACGAACCGGCCGACGTGGAAATCGATCCGCCGTCCCTGGAAGACATCTATCGCTATTACATGGGGCGGGCTCGTGCGACCCCCAATGGAGAGATCGCATGAACCCGATCTGGAACATGGCCCGCAAGGAATTCAATGACGGTTTGCGCAACCGTTGGCTGTTGGCGATCAGCCTGTTGTTCGCGGTGCTGGCAACCGGCATCGCCTGGTTGGGCGCCGCGGCTTCCGGTCAATTGGGGTTTACCTCGGTGCCCGCCACCATTGCCAGCCTGGCCAGTCTGGCGACGTTCCTGATGCCGCTGATCGCCTTGCTGCTGGCCTATGACGCCATCGTCGGCGAGGACGAAAGCGGCACCTTGCTGCTGTTGCTGACCTATCCGCTTGGGCGTGGGCACATCCTGCTCGGCAAGTTCATTGGCCACGGGTTGATCCTGGCGCTGGCCACGCTGATCGGTTTCGGCTGCGCGATGCTGGCAATCGCCGTACTGGTGGAGGACGTCGAGCTGAGCCTGCTGCTCTGGGCGTTTGGACGATTCATGCTGTCGTCGACGTTACTGGGCTGGGGCTTTCTTGGGCTGGCCTATGTGCTGAGCAGTGTGTCCGCCGAGAAATCCACCGCCGCCGGGTTGGCGCTGGGGGTGTGGTTCTTTTTTGTGCTGGTGTTCGACCTGGCGCTGCTGGCATTGCTGGTGCTCAGCGAAGGGCAGTTCAATCCGAAAGTGCTGCCCTGGTTGCTGCTGCTCAATCCTGCCGACATCTATCGCCTGATCAATCTCTCCGGTTTTGAACCGGGCGCCAATGCCGCTGGCGTGCTGACGCTGGGCAGCGATCTGCCGATGCCGGGCGCGATGCTCTGGCTGTGCCTGTTGCTGTGGGTAGCGGCGCCTTTGGGCTCGGCCTGGCTGCTGTTCCGTCGACGGGCGACATGAATTCCCACCTTGATATTTCTGGAGCAGTTGACGATGAGCACTCTTTATCTAACGACGGTACGCGCGGTGGCAGGTCTGATGGTC
This sequence comes from Pseudomonas sp. Irchel s3a18, assembly GCF_900187535.1. Classification (NCBI taxonomy): domain Bacteria; kingdom Pseudomonadati; phylum Pseudomonadota; class Gammaproteobacteria; order Pseudomonadales; family Pseudomonadaceae; genus Pseudomonas; species Pseudomonas sp. Irchel s3a18. The sequence continues at coordinate 209,002 of NZ_FYDV01000005.1, forward strand.
TGTCTGCTGCTGGCGGCCTGTGACAAACCGGAGCAAGCCAGCTACAGCGACGCGCCCACCGCGTTTCATCCCAGTGATGAATGCCATGTCTGCGGCATGATCATCGACGGCTTCCCCGGGCCCAAGGGCGAAGTGGTCGAGCGCAGCGGCATCAAGAAATTCTGTTCCACGGCGGAAATGATCGGTTGGTGGTTGCAGCCGGAAAATCATCATGGCGATGCCAGGTTGTATGTCCACGACATGGGCCGCAGTCCGTGGAATGCACCGGATGATGCCCACCTTATCGATGCCAGGGATGCCTTCTACGTGGTTGGCACCCGGCTCAAGGGGGCCATGGGCGTGGTGCTGGCGTCTTTCTCCTCTCAGCAGGCCGCTGAAAAACTGGTCGCCGAGCAGGGCGGTCGCGTGCTGCGGTTCAGTGAAATCGATCAGGCGGTGCTTCAACAACCGGCCATGTCGCACTCGACTCACTGACCGGTCGGTTCTCTGCGCAACCTTTGAAAAAAATCTGATCGCCGTCAAGTCGGTATTTTTGCACCTGTTCAAAGATAGGGACCCGTAATGTCCCTAGTGCTTGGCATCGACGATGCCCAGGAGAACATGATGCAAACCGAGTTTCAGGACCGTTTGGCCGTGATCACCGGCGCCAGTTCCGGGATTGGTCTGGCCCTGTGCGCTGCGCTGTTGCCGCGTGGCGTCAAGGTGCTGGCGATGTCACGTACCGCCGGTGAGTTGCCGACCTTGCAGCAGGTCTACGGCGAACGGCTGCAATGGTGTGCCGGGGACGTCACCTGCGAGGAGGACCTGCAAGGGCTGGCCCGGCGGGCGGCGGCGCTGGGCCCGGTGGATTATCTGGTGCCTGGCGCGGGGATCGCGGAAATGGCCGACAGCCTGGACATGCCGGCCTTTCAACGCCAATGGGCGGTCAACGGTGCCGGGGCGTTGAACACTCTGACGGCGTTGCGCGGGGAGCTGGCGAGCCCGGCTTCGGTGGTGTTTGTCGGCAGCTTCCTGACCGGTTCGACCTTTCCCGGCCTGGCTGCCTGCATTGCCAGCAAGGCCGCGCTGGCAGCACAGGCGCGCACGTTGGCGGTGGAGTTTGCCCGTTTTGATGTGCGCATCAATCTGGTGTCCCCGGGGCCGACCGCCACCCCGATGTGGGACAACCTGGGCTTGAGCGACGATGAACTCGACGAAGTTGCCGACACCCTCGGCAAGCGTCTGCTGCCTGGTCATTTCCTCGATGCGTCGGCGGTGGCCAACGTGATTGTCTTTCAGCTGTCCCAAGGTGCCCGGGGTGTCTACGGCCAGGACTGGAAGGTTGATAACGGGTACACCTTGGGCTGAAGGGTGAACACACACACTTGGGCTGCGAAGGCGGTCCGTGGATTGTTGATCGAGTACATATCCATTCCTGCGGTAACGGCTGCTACTGGTTCCGCTCTTACAGCCATCCCTTTCAAGGTCTTTGATAAAATCCCCCCAAAATTCCAGTCAGGACGACGAGACGATGTGGGCAGAGGTTTTAGCGCGGTTTGAGAAAAAAGCACCGGCCAGTGTTATGGCCAAATTGGTGTTGGAGCAGGCCATTGCGCCTGAGTGGGTTGATCAGATGTTCGAAGAACATCGTCAACGGCAGTACCCGCGTGAACTGTTGTTTTCAACCATCGTTGAGCTGATGTCCCTTGTCTCGCTGGGTTTGCGACCTTCGCTGCATGCCGCTGCGCGTCAGATGGAAAATCTTCCAGTCAGCCTGGCGGCGCTCTATGACAAGGTCAGCCGCACAGAGCCTGCGCTGCTGCGCGCCTTGGTCACCGGCAGCGCGCAGCGCCTGACTCCGACGATTGAAGAGCTGGGTTACTCAGCCATGTTGCCTGGCTGGCAACTGCGCATCGTTGACGGTAATCACCTGCCTTCCAGCGAAAAACGTCTGGGGCCTTTGCGTCGTGAACGAGGTGCCGCCCGGCCTGGTTTTTCGGTTGTGGTCTACGACCCTGATCTGGACCAGGTCGTCGACCTCCAACCCTGTGAAGATGCTTATGCCAGTGAGCGCGTCAGTGTTCTGCCGTTGCTAGAAAAAGCCAGTGCCGGCCAGTTGTGGATGGCTGATCGGCTCTATTGCACGCTCCCGGTCATGGAGGCCTGCGAAGAGGTCGGGGCTTCATTCATTATTCGTCAGCAAAGCAAGCATCCGCGCCTGCTTCAGGAGAGCGACTGGCAGGCGCCTGTGGCCGTCACGACAGGCAGCGTGCGTGAGCAAATCATCGAAGTGAAAGGCGGGCGCCAATGGCGGCGTGTCGAACTGAGCCTGCAAAAACCCACCGACTCAGGCGACACCACGCTGTTGTTCTGGAGCAACTTGCCCGACACCGTCAGCGCTGAACAAATCGCCGATTTGTACCGTCGTCGCTGGAGTATCGAAGGGATGTTCCAGCGCCTGGAATCAGTGCTGGAAAGTGAAATCGAAACCTTGGGCAACCCTAAGGCCGCACTGCTGGGGTTTGCGTCGGCCGTGTTGGCTTACAACGTTTTGGCTGTGCTCAAGCGCAGCGTCGAACAGGCTCATCGCCAGACCCAGTCCGAAGATTGGGAAGCTTCGATTTTCCACCTGACGGTACAGGTACGCAGCGGTTATGAGGGCATGCAGATTGCCTTGCCGTCAGAACACTTCCCCACCACAACACTTCCCCACCACAACACCCCCTGAAGGAATAGCTCAGCGCTTGCTGTTGCTCGGTGGCTATATCCAGCCCAGACAGGTTGCCAAAAGTAAACGCGGCCCGAAGTTGCCCAAACCCAAGGAATGGCTTGAGGGCAAAGCAGTGCATGCCCACGTGTCGACGGATCGCGTGCTCAAGGCTGCCAAAGTCAAAAGACCTTGAAAGGGATGGCTGTAAGAGCGGAACCAATACCAGCCGTTACCGCAGAAACGGATATACACCCAACCCCAACCCCAACCCCAACCCCTAATGCGAAGTCCCCTCCACAAACTCGATCTTGTTACCCACGTTATATTTGCCCGACGGTTTGTTCATCGGCAGGCGCTTGATCTCCTTGAGGGTGTTGCTGTCGTAGACAATCAGGGCGCCATCGGTGGCCCAGATGCTCAGCAGCAGATAGCGGCCGTCGCGTGTGAACTCGACGTGGGCGGCCGTCTTGCCGGGCATCGGGCGCAAGGTGTGGGCGATTTCCAGGGTCTGTTTGTCGATCAGGTGAATCGCATCGTTGTCCGGCCCGAAGAACACGTCGGTCCAGGCATACCGCGAGTTGACGTGGCTGCGCATGAAGAAACCCGGCCCCAGGGTGGGGATTTCCTTGATCAGTTTCCAGGTCTTGAAGTCGATGACCGAGATCAGCCCCTGGCTGATGTTCGGCGTGGCGAACACCCATTGGCCGTTGTGTTTCCAATAGGTCCCGGACCCCAGGTGCGGCATACCCGGTAGCGGTATGTCGGTGACCACTTTGCCGCTGTCGAGGTCGATCACTTGACCGCCTTTGGCCTTGCGCGACGTGGCCAGCAGCTGCTTGTAGTCCGGGGAAAAGGAAAAGTCGTCCAGCACATCCTCGGCCTGGATCCGTCGCGGTTCGAAGTCCGGTGTGCCGGCGCTCGACAGTTCCCAGGCTTCCTTCACGTCTTTGAGCGCGACGATGAAACTGTCCCGTGGCGGGGCGGTGTAGACCGCGCTGACCCGTGATACGGTGCCGTCACGGCCGATCGCGGGGATGGTTTTGACCAGCGACAGATCGCGGGCATCGAGCACCACCAGGTTGCCCGGCAGGTAGTTTCCCACCAGCACCCAGCGACCATCCTTGCTCACCGCCAGGTTGCGGGTATTGAGCCCGGCGCGGACCTCGGCGATCAGCTTCAGGTTGTGCAGGTCGTACAGGCTGACCCAGCCATCGCGCGAGGCGACGTAGACGAAGCGCCCATCCGGCGAGAACTTCGGCCCGCCATGCACCGCAAAGTGCGAAGTAAATCGCGCCAGCACTTCAAAACGATCGCCGTCGAGGATGTTGATGTGGTGATCGCCGGCTTCCACCACCACGAAAAGGTTCAACGGATCGGCATCATGCTGGGGTGTGTCGGGCAGTTTGCTGATATCGGCGAGCATCGTGTGGCTGCCGAGAATGTCGTCGTTACTCCAGGTCGGCGCGGTGGCGGGCGGTTGCTGAAGGTAGTTCGCCAGCGCGTCGATCTGCGCCGGGTTGAACACGCTGGCAAACCCGGCCATCTGGCTCGCGGGGCGGCCGTTCTGGATCACGTTGCGGATTTCGTCGGGTTTGATCCGGCTCAGGCTCTCTGGCAGCAATGCCGGCCCCGTTCCGCCGAAACGGTTGGCGCCATGGCAGCCCTGGCAATGCTGCTGGTAGTGGTTGACGGCCTGTTCACGCGCTGCGTCGGCAGGCGGAATCGCTGCGCCGGCATGGGCCGCACCGACCCATAACAACGAGACAAGCACCCTGCGTTTCATATCGCCACCTTGCCGTGGCGTTGCCGCGCCTGGGCAGGATAAAAGCGCGCCGGGTATTCCATTTGCTGTGCGGCGAACAGATCGACCACTTTGCCAATTACCGTCAACGTCGGAATCCCGGGCGGGCAATCCAGCGCCAGGGTCGGCAGTTGGTGCAGCAAGCCACGGACGATATGCTGGTCGGGCCGCGTACCGTTGCTGATCAGCGCCGCCGGAGTGTCGGCAGACAGGCCGGCATCTATCAAGTGCCGAGCGATAATCCCGAGGTTCGATAAGCCCATGTAAAACACCAGGGTCTGGCTGCTGTCGGCCAGGTCGTGCCAGGGCAGTTTCAACTCGCCGTCGTGTTGCAAGTGGCCGGTAATGAATCGACAGGAGTTGACCAGATCCCGGTGGGTCAGCGGGATCCCGGCGTAAGCGCTGCACCCGGAGGCGGCCGTAATGCCGGGGACCACCTGACAATCAATGTTGCGTTGCAGCAGATACTCCAGCTCCTCGGCGCCGCGACCAAAAATCAACGGGTCGCCACCCTTGAGCCGGACCACACGCTGTCCTTGATCGGCGAGGTCGGCGAGCAGTCGGTTGATCTGCTCCTGGGGCAGGCTGTGGCAGCCGCTCGCCTTGCCGACGTAATGCCGGGAGCAGGTGAGGGGGATCAACGTCAGGAGCTCGGGGCTGATCAGGCGGTCGTAAACCACCGCGTCGGCCTGCATCAACAGGCTCCAGGCGCGCAGGGTCAGCAGGCGTGGATCGCCGGGACCAGCGCCAACCAGGGCGACTTCGCCCGGTCTGAACAGGGACTCAAGTGTTGCCGGTATAGCAATTGATGGAGGCATGGGACGTCCTTGGTGCTTCATCAGGTTGACCGGCCCCAGCCTTTTTCAGGTGGTTGGCCGGACGGGCAATTCAGTGTGTGATGCAAGGAATGGTCGTTATGGGTGGCACGCCGATTTCTTCATCGCTGAGGTGGCAACCGGGGTCCTGGCCCCAGAGGTCGCCTTCGGCCCAGGCGCGGGTTCGGGTGTTGCCATTGCAGATGTCCAACCAGCGGCATTGACCACAGCGGCCACCGACCGCTCGCGGATGCGCACGCAGCTGCTGCAGCAAGGCGTCCGGCCGGTCCAGCCAGAGTGTGCGAAACGGCGTGTGCCGCACGTTACCCACCGAGTGCTGCCACCAATAGGTGTCGGGGTGTACTTCGCCGGTGTTGTCGATGTTGGCGATACCGCTGCCCGAAGCGTTGCCTCCCCAGGCGCGGAGCATGTGTTCCAGGCGCGGGTAATGTTCGGGTAGATGCAGGCCTGCCCATTGCAGCAAGAGAATCGCGTCGGCATCGTTATTGCCACTGACAAAATCGCTGTCGCGGCCCTGCACGACATCTTCCCAGGCCCGTTCAAAAATCAGCGTCATCGCATCACGGCTCATCTGTTGCCGGGCGTCGAGCTTGCGGCTGCGTTTGCCGCGACCGCTGTAGTTGAGGTGCGACAGGTAAAACTTCTGCACGTCGTACTCGCGCATCAGCCCCAGTAATTGGGGAAGCTGCCCATGGTTCTCCTGGGTGAGGGTGGTGCGCAGGCCGACACGAATGTCCTGTTCACGACAGAGCCGGATCGCCTGCATGGAACTGGCAAAACTGCCCTTCAATTGGCGGAAGGCGTCATGGGTGGCTTCCAGGCCATCGATGCTGATCCCGACATAATCGAAATTCGCCGCGCGGATCTGCGGGATGTTTTGCTCATTGATCAGCGTGCCGTTGGTGGACAAGGCCACAAAGAAACCCTTGGCGCGGGCGTAAGCGCTGAGCACAAACAGATCGTCGCGCAATAAGGGTTCACCGCCGGACAGAATCAGGACCTTTACGCCTGCGTCGTGCAGGTCGTCGATCACGGTGAGTGCAGTCGGCGTATCCAGTTCATCTCGAAAGACACTGTCGGCGGAGGTGGCGTAACAGTGTTTGCAGGTCAGGTTGCAGCGCCTGAGCAGGTTCCAGATCACCACTGGCGCCCGGTGGTTGCCCGGTGGGCTGGTTCTGGGGGCGGGCGCCTGGCCGGCCAGCGCTCGCAGGTATTGGCTGATCCTCAACATGCAACTCTCCTTGAGTCGGCGCGTGTTCAGCGCGAAGCGGGTGGCAGGCGCAAACCGGTTTTTTTCAGGATGCGGCTGCTCACCAGCATCTCGTCGGCGGCACAGGCATCGCCCAGCAAATAGCGCAGGTGCTCGCGGTAGCTGTCGATTTCCTCGCGACTGCGGCCATGCACCATGGCAAACAGGTTGTAGCGCCACTCGGCCCGGCGCGGACGTCGATAGCAATGGCTGACGAAGGGTTGCGCACCGATCAGCGCGCCGAGGCGCGGCATGTCTGTGTCGAGCACATCCCAGACCGTCATGCCGTTGTAGCGATAGCCCAGGCGGTAGTGGTTGGGGACCGCGGCGATGCGCCGGATGGCACCCTCGGCCTGCAATCGCTTGAGCAAGTCCAGGGTCGATTCAATGCTCAGCCCCAACTGATCGGCGAGCCAGGCCCAAGGGTCGTCCAGCAACGGCAGGCCGGCCTGGGTCAGCTCGATCAGGCGGTGGGCCAGAGTGTCTTCAGACCGGGAAATACAGACCGACATGGTAGGTCTCCTCTTTAGGCAGGTTAAGCAACGGCAGGCCGGTCAGGGATTCGATGCGATGCAGGGCATCGGCCAGGCCTTGTTCACTGGCGCAGCCGAGCACGAACCACATGTTCCAGCGGTGTTCGCGTCGATAGTTGTGCGCCACTTCAGGCAGCTCATGCAGTTGCGCGGCGACGTTTTCGAAACGTTCTTCCGGCACCGCCAGCGCCGCGAGCGTGAAGGTCCCTCCCAGCCGTTCGATGTCGAACATCGGGCCGAAGCGCGTGAGCACACCGTCCTCCAGCAGTTGGTGGAGGCGATCGAGCAATTCGGCGCTGCTGCTTTCCAGTTCGGCGGCCACTACCTGCCAGGGATCGCGTACCAGCGGCAGGCCCCGTTGCAAGCGATTGATCAGCCGACGGTCGAGGTCATCCACGGGGAGGTGCTCCTGTTGGCAAGGGTGCAAAGCGCCCGCCGCATTGTTTGAAGGCGTGGGTGCTGAACAGCAGTTGGTGGGGCAGGTCGCTCAGCAGGTGTTCTTCCAGCAGCGCCTGGATTTGCGCCTCGACCCGATCACGTTGACGCCCGTGAACCATGCAGAACAGGTTGTAGCGCCATTGCGGCAAGCGTCGCGGCCGTTGATAGCAGAGGGTGATGCCGGATGCCCGGCCCAGGCGCTGGCCGACTTCGTCGATCAGCGCGTCCGGAACATCCAGCACCAGCATGGCATTGGCGGTAAAACCCAGCGCGCGATGGTTGAGTACCAGGCCGACCCGACGGAACAACCCTTGTTCCTGCCACTGGCGCATTTGCGCGAGTACCTGGTTTTCGTCGGCGTTTATCCGTTCGGCGAGGGCCTGATAGGGGCGCGCCACCAGGGGCAAACCGCCTTCCAGGTGTCGACGCAGGGCCAGCGCCTGTTTGGGATTCAATTGAGCTTTCAAGGGCCTTCTCCCAAGGCAAAGCCAAGGTCGATGCGGTAGGCGGTCAACATCGGCAGGTCCAGTGGCGTGAGACCGGTGTCGCTCTCCAGTTCTTCGAGAATTCGCTCGATGTGCTGGCGGTCGGGGCCGGTCAACACGAACCACAGGTTGTAGTGGTGTTCCCGCGCATAGTTGTGATTGACCTCGGGGTATTGGCTGACGCGTTCGGCAACCTGATGCAGGCGTTCGACGGGCACGGCGAGGGCGGCGAGGGTGCTGGCCCCGGCGCGCCGGTGTTCGAACACCGGGCCAACGCGTGACAAGGCTCCGGCCAGTTCCAGGCGTTGCAGGCAGGCCATCACCTGCGGCTCAGTGCAACCCAGGGTATGGGCCATCTCACGAAAGGGTTCCGCGCTCAGCGGCATGCCGTGCTGGAAGCGGTCGATCAGTTGCTGGCTGAGCAGGTCGAGGTTCATTTCAATAGCCCATTTTTTGCGCGCGACTGCTGAAGAAGATGCCGCTCGGCGCGGTGGCGGGCAGGGTACTCAGCTGCTTCAGGCTGTACGGGTCCCAGACCTGAACCTGATTGCCATCGCGTAACGACAGCCACAGCTGGTCGCCGCGCGCGGTGAATTCCATGTGCAGCACTGCGGGTCCCGGTCGCAGATCGGCGACCACGGCGTGGGTTTCGGTATCGATGACCTGAACCCGATCGTTGTCCGGGTAGGCGAAATTGACCCACAGTTGCCGACCATCCGGCCGCGATGTGACGAACACGGGTTGACCGGCAACGGGGATGACTGCGGTCTGCTGCCAGGTGCGCGAATCCATCACCAGCACCTGGTGTCGGCCGACGGCGGGCACAAAGGCCTGATGGTCGGCGATGGCCCAGCCCTCCAGGTGCGGCATCTTGTAGACGGGCAGTTTCGCCTGGCCGCGTCCGTAATCGGCGAGCACTCGCTGTACCCCGCGCTCGGGATGCCATAGATCGAGTTGGGCCATGCCGTCTTCGCCGAACAGCCCGGCCATGTAGTAGCGACCGTCCGGTGTAATCAGCGCGTCGTAGGGTTGCTTGCCAATGTCAGAAAAGCGGCTGATCCGCGGGGATATGCCGTGGCTGAAGTCGGCGGTCCAGATCTCGCCGGTATCGAACAGGCTGAACACAAAGCGCTGGCCGGGCGCGTCGACCAGGCCAACCACCCTGGAGCGCTGGGTGCCATCGGCCAGTGGTGTGGCCGGAATATCGGCCACTTGCTGAAGGGTTTGCGCATCGAAAACCTTGACGCCGCCAGGGACGTAGTTCGACACGGCGATCAATTTGCCGTCCTGGCTGATGGCGCCGCCGATGCTGTTGCCGCCCTGTATTACCCGATGGTCGATGCGTTGGGTCAGCAGGTCGATCTTGCTCAACCCACCGTCGCGGCCGAACACATAGGCATAGCGCTGGTCGCGGGAGAACACCACCGAGGCATGGGACAGATCGCCCAACCCCTCGAGTCGGGCCAGTGCCGTGCGCGTGTCGTTTTCGATGATTTGCAGGCTGCCGGTGGCGCGCTCCACCACCACGCCAAGATCGCCGGTGCCACGCAACGGCGGCTGAACACACGCGGACAACAACAGCCCGGTCGCCGCTGAGAGCAGGATTGAACGGATCATGGTGCGGGATATCCCTGGAGAAGAAGGTCGACCAGCCAACGGATGTCGTCCGGGCCAAGCAATGGCGCCCAGCCGGGCATCGCGGTGCCGGGCCGGCCTTGGGTGACGGTGGCAATCAGGCTGTCCCTGGACTTGCCCGCCAGCGCTGCGCGAGTCAGTTCGGGACCCAGCCCGCCGGTCATGTGCAGCCCATGGCAGGCGCCACAATCCTGCGCCAGCAGGTGTTCGAGTTGTGCCTGACGCCTGGCGTCAGGCGCCGCAACCGCGGTTGCGCAAATGAGGAGGAGGGCCGCCAGGAATACAGCGTGTCGGTACACCATCATGACGCCCTCCCATTGGCTATTTCAGGCTCAGGACCCAAGTCGCAAGGGTCTTCGCTTCTTCATCCGTCACCGGGTTGGCCGGCATCGGCATCGGGCCCCAGTTACCTTGCGTGCCGTTCTTGATGTGGTTGGCCAGGGTATCCACGGCCCCGGCCACTCCCGCGTTCTTGGCCGCCACCTCCTTGAGCGCCGGGCCGACAAGCTTGGCGTCGATGGCATGGCAGGCGGCGCAGGGTTTGCTCTTGAACAGCTCCAGCGCGTCTTGGGCCATGGCCGGCTGCACGCACAGCGCAGCGGTCAGGGCGAACAGTGAAAGCAGAGTATTTTTCATGGTGTTTCCTTGTATTGATGGAGCTCAATAGATGTCGTGTTGGGTGTTGTAGACGTTGAACTTCCCGGTGGGTGTGATCAGCCGTTTGTCCTTGATAACCGATTTGAGCTTCAGCGTTTTGTCGTCGATCACTACCAGCGCCGATTCGTCTGCCTGGCCGCTCCACACGGAGAACCAGACTTCATCGCCGGCCTTGTTGTATTCCGGTTGCACGACGCGCATCGCCCCTTGCTTGATGCCCGCGTATTCGGCGATAGGCAGCACGGTGTAGCCGGCATCGAGCTTGTCGATGTTGAACACCGCCACTGACTGACTGAGTTTTGCGTCCGGGTTGAGGGTGGTGTCGACATACAGGTGACGGGAGTTGGGGTGGGTTTTGATGAACAGCGAGCCGCCGCCCTGGCCCTTGATCGAGGTGACCTGTTTCCAGGCGTACTGCGGGTGTTTGACCGGGTCGGTGCCGATCAGCGAGATGCCCTCATCACCCAGGTGGCTGGTGGCCCAGACCGGCCCGTAGGTCGGGTGGTCGAAGTTGGCGCCACGGCCCGGGTGCGGGGTTTTGCCGACATCCACCAGGGCGGTCAACTCGCGCTTCTTGGAGTCGATCACGGCGACTTTGTTGGAGTTGTTAGCAGCGGTCATGAAGTAGCGATGCGTGCTGTCCCAACCGCCGTCATGCAGGAACGGCGCGGCATCGATGTAGGTGATGGTGAGGTTTTTGATGTCCTGGTAATTGACCAGCATGACCTTGCCGGTTTCCTTGACGTTGACGATGAACTCCGGCCATTCGTGGGAAGCGATGATCGCCGCGACTCGCGGCTCAGGGTGATATTCCTGCTTGTCGACGGTCATGCCGCGGGTCGAGACGATCTGCCTGGGCTCCAGGGTTTCGCCATCCATGATGGTGAACTGCGGCGGCCAATAGGAACCGGCAATGGTGTACTTGTCTTCGTAGCCCTTGAACTTGGAGGTCTCCACCGATCGTGCCTCGATGCCCACTTTGACTTCGGCCACCTTGGTCGGCTCCACCGGCCACAGGTCGATCATGTCGATTCGCGCGTCTCGACCGATCACCAGCAAGTACCGGCCCGAGGCGGAGATGCGCGAGATGTGCACCGCATAACCGGTCTCGATCAGCTTGACGATCTGTTTGCTGTCACCGTCGATCAGGGCAATCTTGCCGTCATCGCGCAATGTCACCGAAAACAGGTTGGGCAAGTTGAGCTTGCTCAGTTGCCTGGTCGGACGATCCTCGGGTTTGACCAGCACTTTCCAGGTTTTCAGCGTTTCGGCCATGCCCCATTCCGGTGGCGTCGGCGGCGTGTGCTGAATGAACTTGGCCATGTCCGTGATCTGATCCTTGGTCAGCGCATTGGACGTGCCCCAATTCGGCATGCCTGCGGGCGATCCATAGGTAATCAACGCCTCCAGGAAGGGTTGCCCGCGGGCCTGGGTGATGTCCGGCGTCAGGGGTTTCCCGGTGGCGCCTTTGCGCAGAACGCCATGGCAGCCGGCGCAGCGCTGGAAGTAGATTTCCTTGGATGCGTCGAGCTCGGCCTGGCTCATGTCGGGCGCGCCGGCGGTTTTGGCCATGGGCGGGTTGGCCGCTGCAGCGGCGGGTTCATCGGCTCTGGCCGCATGTGTCACCGCAAGGGCCAGTGCCGAACACAGTGTGGCGACAGTCAGAGCAAACGTTTTTCTATTGCTGATCAGCATTCCATTTCTCCTCAGGCAAGACCTTTGCGATGTGCTTGAACGGCCGCACAAGACGCAGGTTCTTAGTGCGCTGCAAGGCTATGCCCGAGCAGGCCAATGCTTGCTTGACGGGGATCAAGTTTGCCGGCCACGCCACTTGCCAGGTTGTCGCAGGGGGCCGTAGCGTGTTCCTCAATTCCGCTGTTGAATCAGGTGCCCCATGGACCGTAGCCAGTCTTGCGAACACACGATCGAACCCTTCTACCAACCGCTGAATAATGAGCAGGCGCTGTTCGAGCAAGCCTGGCGACACGGCATGCCGGTCCTGATCAAGGGCCCCACGGGCTGTGGCAAGACCCGCTTCGTCCAGCACATGGCCCACCGCCTGAACCTGCCGTTGCACACCGTGGCGTGCCACGATGACTTGAGCGCCGCCGACCTGATCGGCCGGCACCTGATCGGCGCCCAAGGCACCTGGTGGCAGGACGGGCCGCTGACTCGCGCGGTGCGCGAAGGGGGCATCTGTTACCTCGACGAAGTGGTCGAGGCCCGCCAGGACACCGTGGTGGTCCTGCACCCATTGGCCGACGACCGTCGTGAGTTGTTCCTGGAGCGCACCGGCGAAGTACTGCGAGCACCGCCATCCTTCATGTTGGTGGTGTCCTATAACCCCGGTTACCAGAACCTGCTCAAAGGCATGAAGCCCAGCACCCGCCAGCGTTTCGTGGCGATGCGCTTCGATTACCCGGCGCCCGCCGAGGAAGCGCGCATCGTCGCTCGCGAGGCCCGGGTGGACGCTGCGCTGGCAAACCAGGTGGTCGGGTTGGGGCAGGCATTGCGCCGCCTGGATCAGCATGACCTGGAAGAAGTGGCGTCCACACGCTTGCTGATTTTTACCGCGCGCATGATCGGTGCCGGCATGAATCCCCGCGAGGCCTGCCTGGCCTGCCTGGCCGAGCCGCTGAGCGATGACGGGGTGACGGTGGCCGCGCTGATGGACGTGGTTGATGTCTACTTCGGCTGACACCGCCGGGCACTCGCCTCGCCACTTGCCGGGGGACCTGGCGATGTGGTTTTTCATCCTCGCCGAGCTGACGGTGTTCGCCATCCTGATACTGGCGTTCGCCGTGACCCAGGCAATCAAACCGCAGCTGTTCGTCGAAAGTCGTCTGTTGCTCAATACGTCCACCGGCCTGGCGATGACCCTGAGTCTGCTCACGGCCGGGCTGTTCGCCGCGCTGGCTCAGGAGCAAGTCAGGCGCTCATGGCCTCGCCACGGCGCTGTCTACCTGCTGGCAGCGCTGCTCGCCGCCAGCGTCTACGTGGTGTTGAAACTCACTGAATACCGGCACTTGCTGGCCTCGGGGCTGGGCATGGAGCACAACACCTTTTTCACCCTCTACTGGATCCTCACCGGGTTTCATTTTCTTCACGTATTGCTTGGTATGGTCATTCTCGGATGGCTGGCCGAGCGTTGCCGCCGTGGCCTGTACGACGCCGGCAACCGCAGCGGATTTGAATCCGGCGTGTTGTATTGGCACATGGTCGATCTGATCTGGGTCGTACTTTTTCCGCTGGTCTACGTTCTGAATTGATGGGGGGCTGATGTCAGTTTCCAGGTTTTTGCTCGTCTGTTGGGCCGCATTGGCGACGTTAAGCGTGTGCACGGTGGTGCTGGCACAGTCCGGCGCGACGTGGCCGCTGTCCATGGCCATTTTGCTGGTGGCGGTCGGCAAGGCCTGGCTGATCACCGATGGCTTCATGGAGCTGCGCCGCGCACCGCGATTGTGGCGAGGGTTGATGGTGAGCTGGGCGCTGGTGCTGGCAGCCGTGGTGGGATTGATGCTGGTGCTGGTCGGTTAAGGCATACAGTCTGTAAAACAGCGCGAATCTAATGTGGGCTATACCTGACCAAAACCATCGGCGTTTCTTGATCGCCATCAAGCAGGTTTCAACCCTTCGCTTCCTATCATGGACGGGCCAAGCAAAGAGGAAGCGACCATGTCAGAGACCTTCACCAAAGGCATGGCCAGGAACATCTATTTCGGGGGGAGCGTGTTCTTCTTCCTGATATTCCTGGCCTTGACCTATCACACCGAGCAGACCTTTCCTGACCGCAGCAATGCAGCGCAATTGACCGAATCAGTGATTCGCGGCAAGACGGTCTGGGAGCAAAACAACTGTATCGGTTGCCACACGCTGTTGGGCGAGGGCGCTTACTTCGCGCCTGAACTGGGCAATGTGTTTCAGCGCCGCGGCGGCGAGGAGGCGTTCAAACCCTTCCTGCATGCCTGGATGAAGATGCAGCCCCTGGGCGTACCCGGGCGTAGGGCGATGCCGCAATTCAACCTGAGTGAGCAGGAAGTCGACGACATCGCCGAATTCCTCAAGTGGAGCTCGAAAATCAATACCAATGGCTGGCCGCCAAACAAGGAGGGCTGAGTGATGAGCATTGCCAATCCACATCTGAAGTTCGCCTCGCAAGCCGTGGCCAAACCTTACTTCGTATTTGCCCTGATCCTGTTCCTGGGCCAAGTGTTGTTCGGTTTGATCATGGGCCTGCAGTACGTGATAGGGGACTTTCTGTTCCCGGTCATTCCTTTCAACGTCGCGCGGATGGTGCACACCAACCTGCTGATTGTCTGGCTGCTGTTCGGCTTCATGGGGGCCGCCTACTACCTGATTCCGGAGGAGGCCGACCGTGAACTGCACAGCCCGAGGCTGGCGCTGATCCTGTTCTGGGTGTTCGCCGCCGCCGGTGTACTGACCATTCTCGGTTACTTGCTGGTGCCTTATGCGGGCCTGGCGAAGCTGACCCACAACGAGCTGTTGCCGACCATGGGCCGGGAGTTCCTGGAGCAGCCGACCATCACCAAGATGGGCATCGTGGTGGTGTGCCTGGGGTTTCTCTACAACATCGGCATGACCCTGCTCAAAGGCCGCAAGACCACCGTCAGCATGGTCATGATGACCGGGTTGATCGGCCTGGCGGTGTTCTTCCTGTTCTCCTTTTACAACCCCGGCAACCTGGCCCGCGACAAGTTCTACTGGTGGTGGGTGGTGCACCTGTGGGTGGAGGGTGTGTGGGAACTGATCATGGGCTCGATGCTGGCCTTCGTGCTGATCAAGATCACCGGGGTGGACCGGGAAGTGGTGGAGAAATGGCTCTACGTGATCATCGCCATGGCGCTGATCACCGGGATCATCGGCACCGGTCACCACTTCTTCTGGATCGGCGCACCCGAGGTCTGGCTGTGGGTGGGCTCGATCTTCTCGGCACTGGAGCCGCTGCCCTTCCTGGCCATGGTGATCTTTGCCTTCAGCATGGTGAAGAACCGCCGTCGGCAGCACCCGAACCGCGCCGCCACGCTGTGGGCCAAGGGCACCACCGTGACCGCCTTCTTCGGTGCCGGAGTCTGGGGTTTCCTGCACACCCTGGCCCCGGTCAATTTCTACACTCACGGCTCGCAACTGACCGCCGCCCACGGGCACCTGGCGTTCTACGGTGCTTACGCGATGATCGTGATGACCTTGATCAGCTACGCCATGCCACGCCTGCGCGGGCTCGGTGAGGCCGCCGACGAACGCTCGCAGACCCTGGAGATCTGGGGCTTCTGGTTGATGACCCTGTCGATGGTGCTGATCACCCTGATGCTGACCGCCGCCGGCGTGGTGCAGGTGTTGCTGCAACGTTGGGCAGAGGACGGCAGTGCCTTGCCGTTCATGGCCACGGTCGAGCATCTGCAAGGCTTGTTCTGGGCGCGCCTGGTCAGTGGGCTGGGGTTCTTCGCGGGGCTGCTCTGCTACCTGGCGAGCTTCCGCCAGCGCGCTCGTGCCGCGTTACGCGCACCGGCGGCGGTGGTTCCATCATGAGTTGCCGTTAGGTCTGGAAAGGGGCGGTCCGGCGGCGACGCCGGGCCGTTTTTTGGCACATGAAACCAGGAGGCTCCATGGCCTTCACCCTTGAATTGGAAGAATGGGTCGGTAGCGTCTGGCATCGCTTCATCACCCGCCGCGCGAGTCCGGATTTTCCTGAGGCCCGGGTTGAACTGGCCCCGCGGCAACGCTCGCTGGCGCTGTTGCAGCGGGCCATGGGCGATGTCGGCAACCGGGGCGTGGAGGCCGCCAGCGAGCGTGACCTGCTGCTGCGGCGCACCCTGTTGCAGCAGATCGCCGGCACCTGCCGGCAAGTGCCGTTGGCCTGGTGCGACGCGCAGAATCTGCGTCTGCCGGCGAGCCTGGCGGTGTTTCCCGATGCCGGACTGAATGAGGAACTCTATCGCTGGCTGGCACTGTTGGCGGCGCATTCCGGGCCGATGCGGCACTGGGGCCGGGACAATCAACGCTGGACCCAGACCCTGTTACAGCGCTATCCGCCGTTGCGCGCCCGCTATCGGCGCCTGGTCGAGGCCCATCTGCAACTGCGCCCGGATCCGGCGTCGCTGAGCCCTGCCGAAGCCGCGCTGGAGCGCAGTGTGTGCCAGGCCCTGCGCGAACCGGGCAGTGTCAGCGAGTTTGTGCGCAGCGAGCGGGCGGCCTGGCCGGTGCCGCTGTGGCTGTATCCGCCGCTGCATCTGGCCAGCCCGCAAGCGGCGGATCTCGAGGAGTCGGATGAGTGCCTGGCGACACCTCCCGGCGAACAGCAAGGCGGTCGCAAGCGCGCCACGCGGATCGACGACAGCACGCGTCAGGGTGGGCTGCTGGTGGTGCGCCTGGAGAACCTGTTCAGCTGGACCGAGCACGTGGACCTGGATCGCTGGTCGGATGATCGCGAAGACCCCGACGCCGCAAGGGTCGCCGATGACCTGGACCAACTGACCCTGTCGCGCACCCGCCTGCGCAAGGGCGGTGGTCTCAAGCTGCACCTGGATCTGCCACCGGCGGACGTCGATGACATCCCCCTGGGGGCGGGCATCAAGTTGCCGGAATGGGACTATCGCCAAGCACGTTTGCGGGACGACTTCGTCAACCTGCAAATGCTTGTGCCCCGTGACTCTCAGGCGCAGCCGCTGCCTGCGCGGCTCAAGCCCTCGGCGCAGCGCTTGCGGCGACAGTTCGAACACCTGCGCAACGACCGGCAGTGGTTGCGGCAGCAGCCCCAGGGCAGCGAGCTGGATATGCAGGCCTGGCTGGACTTTCACGTCGAGCGTGCGCATGGGCAGTGCGCCGAACGAGGCCTGTTCATGGAGCAACGCCAGACTCGTCGCGATCTGGCGTGCCTGTTGCTGGCCGATCTCTCAATGTCCACCGATGCCCACCTGAACACTGAACATCGGGTGATCGATGTGATCCGCGACAGCCTGCTGCTGTTCGGCGAAACCCTGTCGGTGCTGGGCGACGACTTTGCCCTGTACGGGTTTTCCTCGTTGCGCCGCCAGCAGGTGCGGATGCAGGAACTCAAGGCGTTCGATCAGCGTTATGACGACACTACCCGGGGGCGCATTCAGGGGCTCAAGCCGGGTTACTACACGCGCATGGGGGCCGCCATCCGCCAGGCCACCCAACTGCTGGGCGACTGCAAGCGGCGGCGCAAGCTGTTGTTGTTGCTCACGGACGGCAAGCCCAATGACCTGGATCTGTACGAGGGGCGCTACGGCGTTGAAGACACCCGCCAGGCGGTGCTGGAGGCCAGGCGACAGGGGCTGACGCCGTTTTGCATCACCATCGATCGTGAAGCCGGTGCGTACCTGCCGTACATGTTCGGCGGCCATGGCTACACCCTGATCCACCAACCGCAACAACTGCCCCTGCGCTTGCCGCAGCTGTATCGGCAATTGACCCAGCCTTGAGGGTAATGCTGTTCAGTTAAGCGAACGCCGACCTTTTGTAGGAGCGAGCGGGCTTGCGATGGACGTTAACGATAACGCGTGTTTTCTGATTAAACGCGCTGCTCTTGAGTTCATCGCGAGCCCGCTCGCTCCTACAAATGCGGTCTCATCTTCTTAAATGAACAGCATTACAGCCTTGAGGGGGGGGAGGATGGCGGCGAGCGGCCGCGCTTAACCGCGCGGCAGCCAGAAAAACATCGTCACGCAGAAGATCGCAAGGCCGATGCAGAACCACCTGAAGCGTCGTAGCGTGCGTTGTCGGGCACCGTTCGCCAGCGCCGACAGGGGCATGCCGCAGTGGCTGCAAGTACTTTGCCGAGGCGGGTGGGGGCGTTGGCAATACAGGCAGACGGGCAGGGCATTCACTCGAAGTGCTCCAGGCGCGGACGGTCGAGAATGACAATCTGGCGGCCGTCCTGGGTGATGATCTTCTCATCGATCAGGCGGCGGATGATCCGCGAGAAGGTTTCCGGCTGGATGGACAGGTGGCCGGCAATCAACTGCTTGGCCATCGGCAACTCGAAATGGCGCTCGACCGGCTGCAGGTGCATCAGTTGCGTGAGCAGGTAACGCACGACCCGGTGGGTGGCGTTTTTCAGCGACAGGGTTTCGATTTCGTTGACCCGTTGATGCAGGCGCATGCTGAGTTTGCCGAGCAGGGCGAAGGTCAGGCGGCTGTTGCTCTGCAGCAGGCGCATGTAGGTGCTGTTGCTCAGGCGATAGAGCTGCGTGGGGCCCACGGCTTCAGCCGAGGCCACATAGTTGGGCGTGTCCATCAGCATCATCGCCTCGGCGAAGGTTTGTCGCGGGCCGATGACTTCGAACACTTTCTCCTGCCCGTCCGGGGTCAGGCGGTAGATCTTCACCGCACCGGCAATCACAAAGTAAAACGAATCGGCGGGCTCGCCCTGGCGAAACAGCGGTTCGCCCTTGTCGATGCTCAGCAAATGGCTGGACCCCATCAGCTCATCCAACTGTTCTTCATTCAAGGGCTCGAACAAGTGATGGCTGCGCAGAATCTGGTGATGGACGCGGTGAAGCACCATGAGAATTCATCCTGATAGCGGAAAAAGGGGGGAGCCATAGGGGTAGGAGCGAGCGTGCTCGCGATGAACTCAAGAGCAGCGCGGTTAATCAGAAAACACGCGTTATCGTTAACGTCCATCGCGAGCTTGCTCGCTCCTGCAAAGGTCGGCATTCGCAGGCCAAGCCGTCAAACCAGGCCCAGGGAGATGCCACTGGCCAAGGCGATGACCGAGCTGAGGACGACAAACCAAGCCAGTGGCTGGATAACGTTATTCATGACGACTCCGGCGGAGTGAAAGGGGATCAAGGTGGCATGGCTTGAGCAAGACTCGGGCCAGGCGCGCCTCCCTAGCATTTAGTGGGTTTTTCAAAATCATGAGGTCAAAATGACCAAGGTGTTACGAGTCAAAATGACCATCATCTTGTCATTTGGACCATTTTCTTGGTGGTCCTCGCGATGAGGGGGACTGCCGGGACCCTTGTGTGCCGGCACCGCAGTCTCACCACGGGGGCAGGGCACGGCCCTTGCAAGTCCTGGTGTGACAGCAGGCGGGCAGTTTGCCCCCGTTGTTGCCCGGTAAGCTTGATTTGCGACAAAGGCAGTGACGCGTCATTACCGGATGATTGCCTCGGAATTCAATTCGTCGCGAGCGGACCCGTGTCAGGTCGGCAGCGAGGTAAAGGAGTGGCTTGATGCAAGTACTTGACCGCCGTACGGCGATGGCCATCGCGCCAGTGTTACGCCTGGCTTTCCGGCCGTTGTTCCTCGCCGGCGTTTGCCTGGCGTTGCTGGCGATACCGCTCTGGCTGATCGCCTTGAAGGGGGGCGTTGGTGACTGGCAGCCCGCCGGTGGCTGGCTGGCCTGGCATCGGCATGAGCTGTTGTTCGGTTTTGGCCTGGCGATCATCGCCGGCTTCCTGCTGACCGCGGTACAGACCTGGACCGGCCAGCCCGGTCTGAGCGGCAAGCCGCTGGCGGCACTGGCCTTGCTCTGGCTGGCCGCGCGGGTGGCCTGGCTGGTGAATCTGCCATGGCCGCTGGTGGCGCTGCTGGAACTGGCGTTTCCGTTGGTGGTGGCGGGGCTGATGGGGCGCTCCCTGTGGCGCGTGAGGCAGCAACGCAACTACCCGATTGTCGTGGTGTTGCTGCTGTTGGCGGCGGCGGACGGCTTGTCGGTGTACGGCCTGGCACAGGGCCATGAAGGCTGGCAGCGCCAAGGCGTGCTGACCGGCATCTGGCTGGTGGCGGCGATGATGGGCTTGATCGGTGGACGGGTCATTCCGTTCTTCACCCAGCGTGGCCTGGGCCGGACCGAGGCCGTTGCCCCCTGGGCCTGGCTCGATCGTCTGTTGTTGGCAGGGGCGGCGCTGGTGGCGCTGCTGTATGCCGCCGGGCCCGCGCTGTCGGCCAATCTCTGGATCGGCCTGCTGTTCGCAGCATTGGCGGCCGGGCACCTGGTGCGGCTGGTGCGCTGGCATGACCGCGGGCTGTGGCGCGTGCCGTTGCTGTGGTCGCTGCACCTGGCCTATGGCTGGTTGGCGCTGGCGTGCCTGGGCATGGCGCTGTGGCATTTTGGGGTGGCACTCAACCCCAGCCTGGCGGTGCATTGCCTGACGATAGGGGCCATGGCCGGGCTGATTCTGGCGATGATCGCGCGGGTCAGCCTGGGGCACACCGGGCGTGCATTGGAACCGCCGTCGGGCATGACCCTGGCGTTCATTCTGCTCAACCTGGCCTGCTTCAGCCGGGTCGTACTGGTGCTGGTGCTACCGGTGGCGGCGTTGTGGCTGGCGGGACTGTGCTGGGCCCTGGCGTTTGCGCTATACGCTTGGCGCTACGGGCCGATGCTGCTGCGGGCCCGGGTCGACGGGCATCCGGGATAAGCGCACGGCGCAGGAGGCGGACGATGATCTATCCCTTTTTACTGGTCACCCATTTGCTGGCGGCCATCGGCTTCATTGGCACACTGTTTTTCGAGGTGTACATCTGGCACTCGGCGCGTCGGCAATTGGCGGCGGATGCCCGGGCAACGGCGGACCAGGCCATTGCCGTGCGCTCGCGCAAGGTGCTGCATGGCGTGGTGCTGGTGTTGTATGGCGCAGGTCTTGGCCTGGCCTGGCAGCATCGCAGTGTCCTGAGCCATCCGCTGGACAGCCGTTTTGCCAGCCTGTTGAGCCTGAAGATCGTGCTCGCCCTGAGCATCGTCGGGCACTACCTGCTGCTGGCGTACTGGCTGCACCACGCACGGCTGACAGAGGCCCGGGCCAGCTGGATTCGCCGCAGCATCCTGGGGCACATGCTGCTGATCGTGATCCTGGCCAAGGCCATGTTCTATTGGCACGGTTGAACGTCGGTGCGTTGACCGCCAGGGTTTCTTGATCAGTGAGGACTTTGTGCTGATGCATCACCCATTCAACGCCCGCTGTTGATGGTGATCAAGGTGTTGCTGTGCACGGCCTCGCAGACTGTGCGCAACCTCACCGGAGATCACCGTCATGCCCCTTTCCCTGGCTCAGATGCGTCGCAACTACACCCTCGATGGCCTGCAGGAGGAGGGCGCGCCGGACGATCCATGGCGGTTGTTCGGCCAGTGGCTGCAACAGGCCCGCGATACCGAACAGGCACCGGTCGAGGCCAACAGCATGCTGTTGGCCACGGTCGACCGTGAGGGCCGGCCGCACTGCCGGGTGTTGCTGCTCAAGGGTTTCAGCGAAGCCGGCTTGACCTTTTTCGGTCACTACCAGAGCGCCAAGGGCCAGGAACTGGCCGCCAACCCCCATGCCGCCATGACGTTCTTCTGGCCGGCGCTGGAGCGCCAGGTGCGGATCGAAGGGCAGGTATCGCGCCTCGACCCGGATCTGTCGGATGCGTACTTCGATTCCCGCTCCCGGGCCAGTCAGTTGGGGGCCTGGGCATCACCGCAAAGCCATCCGCTGGCCAATCGGGCGCAGCTGGATGGATGGCTGGCGCAAACAACCCGGCGCTTCGACGGCCAGCCCGTGCCGCGCCCCGAGCAGTGGGGCGGTTACTGCCTGCAGCCGCAACGCATGGAGTTCTGGCAGGGGCGCGCCGACCGCCTGCATGACCGGCTGGACTACCGTCTGCACCAGGGGGTGTGGGCACGCAACCGCCTGGCTCCCTGAACGGCGGCGCCTCGTGGAGGTACCTCCTTGGAGGAATAGGTTCGCCCGGTGTTTCGGTTCAGGCTTGGGCCAGTCCTCATTTACGGGAAGGCTTGGATATGGCCCATCTGGCGCAACGCACGTTTCAACCGTTGAACATTGCCGTGCTGACCATCAGCGATACGCGCACCTTTGCCACCGACACCTCGGGGCAGACCCTGGCCGACTTGCTGCAAAAGGCCGGGCATGTGCTGATCGATCGTGACCTGGTGCCGGACGATATCTATCAGATTCGCGCCAAGGTCTCACACTGGATCGCGGACCCCCAGGTACAGGTAGTGCTGATGACCGGCGGCACCGGTTTCACTGCCCGGGACAACACGCCGCAAGCGGTGATGCCGTTGCTGGACAAGCATGTGGAAGGCTTCGGCGAGTTGTTCCGCCAGGTGTCCCTGGCGGAAATCGGCATGTCCAGCCTGCAGTCCCGCGCCCTGGCCGGGATCAGCAACGGTGTGCTGGTGTGCTGCGTACCCGGCTCGCCGGGTGCCTGCCGCACTGCCTGGAACCAGATTCTGCTGCAACAGCTGGACAGCCGTACCGGTCCGTGCAATTTCGCTCCTCACCTCAAGCCTCAACCACACCAGGTGCTCGAGGCGTGCGAGGTGCGCTCATGACCGGCCGGGTCTGTGACAGCGGTCAACTGATGCCCGTTGACGAAGCTGTCCGCCATCTGCTCGACCAGGCACCACCGCCGCCCTCGGTGCAGACGATTCCCCTGGATCAGGCCCTGGGCCGGGTGCTGGCCCGCGACATCCATTCGCCGCTGAGCCTGCCCTGCTGGGACAACAGTGCCATGGACGGTTTTGCCTTCAGGGCCGCCGACCTGCCCGCCACGGGGGGCTGCCTGCCATTGGCCGGACGTATCGCCGCGGGGCAGCAGGCAGGCTCGCCCTTGCCGGCGCAAGCGGCGGTGCGGATCTTTACCGGCGCGCCGTTGCCGCCGGGGGCTGACACCGTGGTGCCGCAGGAGAGCTGCCGGGTCGAGGGCGATCGCGTCTGGTTGCCCCCGGCAACGGTGGGCGATCACGTGCGCAAGGAAGGCGAGGAGATCCGTCAGGGACATCTGTTGCTCATGGCCGGCAAGCGCTTGCGCGCCCAGGAGCTGGGGTTGCTGGCCGGTGCCGGGATTGCCGAGGTCGAGGTCTATCGGCCGTTGCGGGTCTGCCTGTTGAGCAGCGGCGACGAGCTGCGCGAGCCGGGCCAATCCCTGGCGCCGGGGCAGATCTACAACAGCAATCGGTATTGCCTGTCGGCCTTGTTGCGCGGCTGGGGCGTCGAGGTGCATGACTATGGGGTCATGGCCGATGAGTTGGCGGCCAGCCGGCATGCTTTGAGCCTGGCGTCGTCGGAGTGCGATCTGCTGTTGACCTCGGGCGGTGTCTCGGTCGGCGAAGAGGACCATCTGAAGCGGGCCATCGATGAGTTGGGCAGTGTGGATTTCTGGCGGCTGGCGATTCAGCCAGGCAAGCCACTGGCGTTCGGCGAAGTGGCCGGCAAGCCGTGGATCGGCATGCCGGGCAATCCGTCGGCGGCGCTGGTCACCGCCCTGGTGGTGGTGCGTCCGTTCCTGCTCAGGGCCCAGGGCGTGAGTCAGGTGATGCCGCGGCCCGTGGCGCTGCCAGCGGGCTTCGACTGGCTGCAAGCCAACCGGCGCCGGCAGTACTTGCGGGCAAAACTGGTCCCCGATGCCGACGGGCGATTGAGCGTGCAGCTGCATCCCCAGCAGAGCTCGGCCATGTTGTCGGCGGCCTGCTGGGCCGATGGACTGGCGGTCGTGGAGTGCGAGCAGCAGGTGCGCAAGCACGACAACGTGCAATTCCTGTCCTTCGCCGAGCTGATGCACTGATGGCAATTGATTGCCGTCAAGGCCGTCGCTGCCGGTCTCGCTAGACTGGCGGCGCACTCGACACCGCGGGCCTGTCCGCACCCGGCACGACGCGCAGGTCCGCACGCACTCCTTGATGAGGATTCCCCATGCAACTGGTCTGCCCGGCAGGCAACCTGCCTGCGCTCAAAGCGGCGGTGCGCCAAGGCGCCGACGCCGTTTATGTCGGTTTTCGCGATGACACCAATGCCCGGCATTTCGCCGGATTGAACATGGACGACAAGCAGTTCGATGCAGCGGTCGCCCACATTCGCCAGCATCAACGCAAACTCTATGTCGCGGTCAACACCTACCCGCAACCCAAGGGCTGGGAGCGCTGGCAGCGTGCCGTGGACCGTGCCGCCGATCATGGCGTGGACGCGCTGATCGCCGCCGACCCCGGGGTCCTGGCGTATGCCAGCCAGCGTCACCCGCAACTGACCTTGCACCTGTCGGTCCAGGGCTCCGCGACCCATGCCGCCGCGCTGGCGTTTTATGCGCAGCGCTACAACATTCGGCGCGCAGTACTGCCGCGGGTACTGTCGCTGGCCCAGGTGCG
Organism: Pseudomonas sp. Irchel s3a18; assembly: GCF_900187535.1. Classification (NCBI taxonomy): domain Bacteria; kingdom Pseudomonadati; phylum Pseudomonadota; class Gammaproteobacteria; order Pseudomonadales; family Pseudomonadaceae; genus Pseudomonas; species Pseudomonas sp. Irchel s3a18. Next base: position 233,459 of record NZ_FYDV01000005.1, read on the forward strand.
TCAGGTCGCGGCCAGCAGTCCGGTGCCCATCGAAGTCTTCGGCTTCGGCAGTTTGTGCATCATGGCCGAGGGGCGTTGCCACCTGTCGTCCTACATTACCGGCGAGTCACCGAACCTGTGCGGCGTCTGTTCGCCGGCCAAGGCGGTGCGCTGGAGCGAAGATGCCGAAGGCTTGAGCGCACGGCTCAACGACGTGCTGATCGACCGCTACACCCCTGACGAAGCCGCCGGCTATCCGACCTTGTGCAAGGGGCGCTTCCTGGTCGACGGCAAACGCTTTCATGCCCTGGAGGAACCCACCAGCCTCGACACCCTGGACCTGCTGCCGGAACTCGCGGCCATCGGGGTGGAGGCGGTAAAGATCGAAGGCCGCCAGCGCAGCCCGGCGTATGTCGAGCAAGTCACCCGGGTCTGGCGCGCGGCCCTCGATGCCCATCGCGCCGCGCCTAAAAGCTTCACGGTCAAGGACCAGTGGCGTCAGGTGCTGGCCGGTTTGTCCGAAGGCAGCCAGACCACGCTGGGCGCCTACCATCGATCATGGCAATGAGGGGCAGAACATGAAGCTGAGCCTGGGACCGGTCCTGTATTACTGGGACAAAGAACAAGTGGGGCGTTTTTACGCCGAGATGTCGAGCCTGCCCCTGGATGTGATTTACCTGGGAGAAACCGTGTGCTCGAAGCGCCGGGCATTGTCCCTGGATCAATGGCTGGGCCTGGGGCGCGAATTGCAAGCGTGCAGCCAGGCGCAACTGGTGCTCTCCAGCCTGACCCTGATCGAAGCCGCGTCGGAGCTCTCCAGCCTGCGCCGCCTGTGCGACAACGGCGAGTTGCTGGTGGAGGCCAATGACATGGGCGCGGTGCAGTTGCTGGCCGAACGCAAGCTGCCGTTCGTGGGAGGCCCGGCGCTCAATCTGTACAACGGTCACGCCCTGGCGCAACTGCAAGACAGCGGGATGATCCGCTGGGTGCCGCCGGTGGAGTGTTCGGCGGCCTTGATCCGTGCGGTGCTTGAGCAGGTGCGTGAGCTGGGGCGTGAAGTGCCGCAAGTGGAAGTCTTCGCCTATGGGCATTTGCCCCTGGCCTATTCCGCTCGCTGCTTTACCGCCCGGGCGGAAAACCGGCCCAAGGATGATTGCCAGTTCTGTTGCATCAACTACCCCGATGGGTTGGCGCTCAGCAGTCAGGACGGGCAGGCGCTGTTCACCCTCAACGGTATTCAGACGATGTCGGCCGAGGTGACCAATCTGCTGGCCGACTATCCGGGGCTGGTGGCCAGCGGCGCCGATATCGTGCGCTTGAGCCCACGGGCCCAGGGCATGGCCGAGGTGATTGCGGCCTGGCAGCGGGTCCGCCTGGGCGAGGCGCCACCGTTGTTCGTCGAAGGCTGCAACGGCTATTGGCATGGCCAGGCCGGGATGTTGCGCGTCGAGGAGGCCGGCCTGTGCTGAATCGAAAGAAATGGCTGTTGCACGGTGCTGATCGCGTGCTCCCGCTGGTCCGGCGGGTGCCTTTCGTGGTGCAGCGCCTGGCGTTGCAGCAGGCCCTCAATCGCTGCCTTGCCGAGCCGTTGCGCGAGGGCGAGTTCGATCTGTTGCGCGGGCGCTGGCTGTGCCTGCGGATTCCGGACCTCGGCCTGGCGTGGTACCTGACCCGATCCCGAGCAGGACTGCAGATCGCCGAGCGGGCCGAGGCCGATGTGACCATCAGCGGCAACTGGCGAGAGTTTCTGCTGCTGGCCAGTCGGCAGGAAGATCCGGACACCCTGTTTTTTCGCAGGCGCCTGGTCATCGAGGGGGATACCGAACTGGGGCTGACCCTGAAGAACCTGATCGACAGCCTCGACCCGGAGGTCTTGCCGGGCTGGTTGTGGCGCAACCTGGAGCGGGCGGGGAAGGGGTTGGCGGCAGGTTGAGGGGGCATTGAGTTGAGCGCGGAGCATTGTGGCGAGGGGGCAAGCCCCCTCGCCACAGGTTCGGTGTTCGCCTTCTCAGGCCAACTTCGTCACAGGTTCAGCCAGCGGCTGCTCACCCTGTTGACCCTCAGGGGCAATCAACCCTTTGATCTCTTCAAACAACTCATCACACTGCAGCCCCGTGCAATCCTCGCCATAGCGCTTGCGCAGCCCGTAATGGCTGAGAATCAGGTGCACATCGGCGTGCAGGCCATGTTGTTTCAAGCAGTTTTCGACGCATTGCAGGGGGCAGCCGTCCAGCGCCAGGATCCGGTGTGCGGAACGTGCCTTGTTGACCAGGGCGCTGACATGCCCGCCGACTCCGGCGATGCAGGACATTTCGGCAAGCCCCTGGCGATCCAGGCGCAAGGCCAAGGTGTTGGCCAGTTGGGCGACGTTGGAACAGCCTGAACAGGCGTAAACCAGAGGCAGGGTGGATGGGGGCATGAAGGCTCTCCGCTGATGGACCCTGCCAGTGTGCAAGGCTGTGCGCCGGGCGCCTTGATGATGGTCAAGTCCGCCCGCGCGCGCATCAGAGATGGTGGGCGGCCAACAGGTCTTGCGCGAGGATGTGGATGGTGCGCCGCTCCATGGCGATCAGGCCGCTCTCCACCAGGCGATGCAATATCCGCGAGAAGGTCTCCGGCTGGATGCCCAGCTTCGAGGCCACCAGGCGTTTGGATACTTGCAACACGACCTGGCCGTTGTCCGGGTCGTGCTCCTGCAACAGAAAATTGATCACTCGCCGGCTGGCGTTGCTCAGGGTCAGGGTGTCGATGTCCTTGAGGCGCTGATGCAGGTGAATGCTCATGCTCGCCAGGATCGCCAGGCAGACTTTCGGCTGGTCTTCCAGGGCATTGCGGTAATGGTTGCCCTCGATGCTCACCAGCACGCTGTCCTTCAGCGCCGTGGCGCTCACCGGGTAATAGCGGGTCTGGCTGAACAGCAAGGCCTCGGCAAAGGTCTGCCCGGGCTGGACGATTTCCACCAGGTTCTCCTGGCCGTCGCCGGTGATCCGGTACAGCTTGACCTGGCCGCTGACCAGCAGGAAAAAACGCTTGGCCGGGTCCCCTTGGTGCATGAGCGTGCTGTGACAACTCAGGCGCTTGAGCGTGGCCAGGCCACAGACCTCCTCGAAGACCTTGTCCGGCAGTTGCTTGAACAGGTGATGACGACGCAAGACTGAAACGGTGGATGGGTGGGTCAGCATGGCGTACCTCCGCTGCCGGCCATGGTAGAACGCGCGGCCGTCATGGCCTATGCCTCTGCCGGCCTACCTCCAAAGGGGCATGGCCCTCAGCCGGCGTTGCGCAGATGCTCCATGGCCCACACGGCCGCCTCGACGCGCGAGCGCAGTCCCAGTTTGTGCAGCAGATTCTTCACATGGACCTTGACCGTGCCTTCGGTGATGCCCAGCTTGTGGCCGATCACCTTGTTGCTGAAGCCGCTGGCAATGGTCTTGAGTACCTGGCGCTCGCGCTCCGTCAGCTCGACCTCGGCCTGGCGCGGAGGTGAGCGCAGCGCCTGGGCCATGACCCGGGTCAGGCCCGGGCTGATCACCAGGGCGCCGTTCAAGGCATCGCGGATGTACTGAATCAGCAGCTCGGGCTCCATGTCCTTGAGCAGATAGCCATCGGCATCCAGGCGCAACGCGTCGCGAATGTCGTCCTCGGCATCGGACACCGTGAACAGCAGCACCTTGGCGTTGCAGTGCATGGCCCGCAAGCGCCGCAGGGTTTCGATGCCATTCATTTGCGGCATGTTGTTGTCGAGCAGCACCAGGTCAGGTTGCAGGGGCTCGATCATGGCCAGGGCTTCCTCGCCGTGGCCGGCTTCGCCGACGATCTGGAAATCATCTTCAAGTTCGAGCATCTGGCGGATGCCGCGACGCATCATCGGATGGTCGTCTACCAGCAGGATTCGGTATTGCGGGGACGGGTTCATGTGACGCTACCTTCTGTGGGTTGTCCGAGAAATTCCGGTCGGAATTCCATCTGGACGAGGGTGCCCTGGGGCTCCCGGGACACTATCTGCAACTGGCCACGCAAGCTGCGGGCACGTTCGTTCATGATGTTCAGGCCGTGGTGCTCGCGCTGGTCGCAGCTGCCGCTGAAGCCCCGGCCATCGTCCTCGATCGACAGCCGCACGTGCTCGCCGTCCTGGCGCAGTTGCAGCCAGGCATTTTGCGCGTGGGCATGGCGCAGGCAATTGGAGAGCGCCTCGCGGGTGATCTGCAGGATGTGAATCTGTTCGCTGGCCGACAGCTCGAAGGCCAGGCTGTCGACATGCAGGTGCACCTGGAACTCTCCCCGGCGGGAAAACTCCTGGGCCGTGTCCTTGAGTTCCTGGACCAGGCCGGCGTCGTGAATCTGCAGGCGAAAGGTGGTCAGCAGTTCGCGTAACTGGCGGTAGGCATTGTTCAGCCCTTCGCGCAGTTCGGCGGTGACGGTTTCCAGGGTCGCGACCGGTTCGCCCCGGCGCATCAGGGTTTGCATGCGGCTGACTTGCAGCTTCATGTACGACAGCGCCTGGGCCAGCGAGTCGTGCAGCTCGCGGGCGATGATGGTGCGTTCTTCGAGCAACAACAGGCGATGATCCTGTTCCCGTTGCCGCTTGAGCGAGAGCGAAGTGCCGATCAGGTTGGCCAGGGCCTGGATCAGCTGGGTTTCCCAGGCTTGTGGTGCGTGTCCATCGATGAAGTGGGCCTTGAGCTCGCCCAGTTCGCTGCCCTGGTTGCTGATGCTGAGGGTGATCGGATGGGGCTGCTGGTGTTTCTGGCAGGAGGCGCAATTGCTGCTGGCGCAGACCTCACGGTTGCGCGCGCCATGCAGGGCGAGCAGTTGCTGGGCAGGGGCCTGCAACTGGCCTTGCAGGCACAGCGACAGGCGCAGCCCGGGCAGGCGCTTCTGGAAGCGCCGGATCAGTTCATCCAGGCCCTCGGCATTGGCCAGGCGTGTCGCCAGGCTGCGGCTGCTTTGATATAGCAGCTCCAGGGCGGCATTGGCCTGTTGCAGGTTCAGGGTCTTTTGCAGGACCTGGGTCTCCAGGGTGCGGTGCGACTCTTCGATGGTTTCGGCCATGGCATTGAAGCTCATGGCCAACTGTCCCAGCTCATCCGGGGAGCGATAGTTGACCCGGGCCTTGAAGTCGCCCCGGCGAAAGCGCTGGGTTGCCTCCACCAATTCCTCCAGCGGAGTGACCACGCTGTACTGCAGTTCGTACAGGCCAATCAGCAGGATGATCATGGTGGTGAACAGGGCGACGCCCTGGATCACCTGCTGCCAGGTTTGCTTGTGCTCGCTCTGGCGCTGCAACAGGCTGACGAACCGGTTCAGCTGTTCGACGAAGGGCAGGGCGCCGGCCTGAAACGTCGCCCCGTCGCCACGGACCAGAGCCGGATGCAGTGCCTCGTTCCAGTCTTGCTGGATCTGTTGGTAGCTGCGTTGCAGGTCGGGATTGGCACCGTCTTCCAGCACCGCCTTGAGTGACTGGCTGTTGAGGCGCTGTTGCAGGCTCTGGGCAATCCGGGTGAGCTCTTCGGCGTTGGCCCCCGAGGCCAGTTTCCAGCTCAGGTGATAGGTCTCCATGCGCACCGAGCCTGCGGTGTTGATGGCCGCCGCGTCGCCCTGGCTGAACCAGGCGATCAGGCCGGCGCTCAGGGAACTGGCGAGGGCGAGCACGGCAATCAGGATCACCGCCAGCCCGGCGCGCGCGGGCAGGGAGCTGCGCAACCAGCGGATCATGGGCGCGGGCCTTGGGCAAACACAGGAAAACCGGCCATGCAGAACTCCAGGGGGGGGCGGGCGATGGTGTTGCCGCCGATCCTTGGCGCACTACCTCTAAAGAGTTGTCGACCGCTCGATGTCAGCAATGGCCTTGAGGCGAAGCGGCAAGATGCTGATAAACAAAGGGTTTACAGGTTTTTACGGACTACCTCCTTGGAGGTAGGCAGCACAAGCATAGGCCTGAGGGCCCCGGGGCTTCGTTGATCCTGATCAAGTTTTTGCGGGGTTGCTCTCTCTAGTCTGCCGCCATGGCTAATTGACTGGAGAGCGAGATGACCCAACCGCGTGTACGACAGGGCCTGGTGCTGGGCATGAGTACGCTGGCCTTCACCGTGTGCTTCATGGTGTGGATGATGTTTGCCGTGCTCGGTGTGCCCATCAAGGAGTTGCTCCAGCTCAACGAAACCCAGTTCGGCCTGCTGGCCGCCACCCCGGTCCTGACCGGCTCGCTGGCACGCTTGCCGCTGGGGCTTTTGACCGACCGCTTTGGCGGGCGCAGCGTGTTTTTCCTGCTGATGCTGTCCTGCGTGTTGCCGCTGTACCTGATCAGCCATGCCACGGCCTACTGGCAGTTTTTGGTCCTGGGCCTGTTCGTCGGCCTGGCCGGGGGTTCGTTTTCGGTCGGCATCGCCTACGTTGCCAAGTGGTTCGACCAGGACAACCAGGGCTTTGCCATGGGCATCTTCGGTGCGGGTAACGCCGGGGCCGCGGTGACCAAGTTTCTCGCCCCGGCGTTGATTGCCGCCGGCAGCTGGCAACTGGTGCCAAAGGTCTTCAGCGCGATTCTGTTCATCACCGCGCTGCTGTTCTGGTTTCTCAGTGCCGACAACAAGCAGCATCGCAGTGCCTCGGGCGCCAGTTTGCGTGAGCAACTGAGCGCGCTGAAAGACCCGGCGGTGTGGCGCTATTGCCAGTACTACTCGATCGTCTTCGGTGGCTACGTGGCCCTGGCGTTGTGGATGACCCAGTACTACGTGAAGGAATACGGTTTCAGCCTGCAAAGCGCCGCGCTGCTGGCCGCCTGCTTTTCCTTGCCGGGCGGGGTACTGCGTGCGGTCGGCGGCTGGATGTCGGATCGCTGGGGCGCGCAGAGCGTGACCTGGTGGGTGCTGTGGGTGAGCTGGATCTGCCTGTTCCTGCTGTCTTATCCGCAGACCCAGTTGCAAGTGCAAACCGTCAACGGCCCGCTGGATTTCCACATCGGCCTCAACCCCGCGCTGTTCACCGTGCTGCTGTTCGTCATGGGCATCGCCTTCGCATTCGGCAAGGCCTCGGTTTTCAAATACATCGCCAACGACTACCCGAAAAACATGGGCGCGGTGTCCGGCATTGTCGGCCTGGCCGGTGGCCTGGGCGGCTTTGTCCTGCCGATTCTGTTCGGTGCGCTGGTGGACCTGACCGGCGTGCGCTCCTCCTGCTTCATGTTGTTGTACGGCGTGGTCTGGGTCTCCCTGGCCTGGATGTACCTCAGCGAAATACGCCAACGCCCACTGCTCGGCAAGCCAGCACTGGCGGCCGCGCCCCGGATTTCCAGCATTGCCCAAGGAGACAACCATGTCCGTTCTGCAAAAGCCTGACAAGGGGCCGGTCATTCATGACTGGCGCCCGGAAGACCCCGAGTTCTGGGGGCGTAGCGGTAAACAGACGGCGACGCGCAACCTGTGGATTTCCATCCCTGCGCTGCTGCTGGCGTTTGCCGTGTGGATGGTCTGGAGCACGGTGATCGTGCGCCTGAACGCCATCGGCTTCAGTTTCACCACCGACCAGCTGTTCTGGCTGGCGGCGTTGCCGGGGCTGTCCGGTGCGACCTTGCGGGTGTTCTATTCGTTCATGGTGCCGATCTTCGGCGGCCGCCGCTGGACCGCCCTGAGCACCGCTTCGTTGCTGCTGCCGGCGTTGTGGATGGGCTTCGCCGTGCAGGACCCGAGCACGTCCTACAGCGTGTTTGTATGGATTGCCCTGCTGTGTGGTTTCGGCGGCGGCAACTTCGCCTCGAGCATGTCCAACATCAGCTTTTTCTACCCCAAGTCCCAGCAAGGCACGGCCCTGGGCCTGAACGCCGGCCTGGGTAACCTGGGGGTCTCGGTCATGCAGTTCTGTGTGCCGCTGGTGATCACCTTCGGCGTGTTCGGCTTCCTCGGCGGCCAACCGCAGACACTCGAGGACGGCAGCCAACTGTGGTTGCAGAACGCCGGGTTCATCTGGGTGCCCTTCATCGTTGTCGTGACCGTGCTGGCCTGGTTCTGCATGAATGACCTGTCCAGCGCCAGGGCCTCGTTCAGCGAGCAGGCGGTGATCTTCAAGCGCAAGCACAACTGGCTGATGTGCTGGTTGTACTTGGCCACCTTCGGTTCGTTCATCGGTTTTTCCGCGGCCTTTCCGCTGCTGATCAAGACCGCCTTTCCCGAAGTCGTCGCCCTGAAATTTGCCTTCCTCGGCCCGCTGGTGGGTGCCCTGGTGCGGCCATTGGGCGGCTGGCTGGCGGACCGGCTCGGCGGTGCCAGGGTCACGTTGTGGAACTTCGTGCTGATGATCGTGATGGTGTTCGGGGTCCTTCATTTCCTGCCGCAGAACGGCACGGGCGGCAACTTCTACGGGTTCCTCGGCATGTTCATGCTGCTGTTCATCACCACCGGCGTGGGCAACGGCTCCACGTTCCGCATGATCCCGGTGATCTTCCGCACCCTGCATGAGAAAGCCGCGACCGGCAAGGCGCCGGCGGTCCGTGAACAAGCCTTGAAAAATGCCGGCAAGGAGTCGGCTGCCGTCCTGGGGTTCAGCTCGGCCATGGGCGCCTTCGGTGCGTTCTTCATTCCCAAATCCTTTGGCACGTCGATGGCCCAGACCGGTGGCCCGGAGATGGCCTTCTACATGTTCGTCGGCTTCTACCTGAGTTGCATTGTGGTGACCTGGTGGTGGTACGCCCGTAAAGGTGCCGCGACGCCCTGCTGACATGAACCGAATCCAAACCTTGCATGGGCGGGGCATAGAACCCCGCAGCAAGCCTGAGAGGAAAGCACCATGAGTCATTTGCTGGATCAACTGCGGTATTTCAATCGCAAGCAAGGCGAGTTCTCCGATGGCCACGGGGAGACCCGCAAGGAGTCCCGCGACTGGGAGAATGTCTACCGCTCGCGCTGGCAGTACGACAAGATCGTGCGCTCCACCCATGGGGTGAACTGCACCGGTTCCTGCTCGTGGAAGATCTACGTGAAGAACGGCCTGATCACCTGGGAAACCCAGCAGACCGATTACCCGCGCACCCGCAACGACCTGCCCAACCATGAGCCGCGCGGCTGTCCACGGGGGGCCAGTTACAGCTGGTACATCTACAGCGCCAACCGGCTCAAGTACCCGAAAATCCGCAAGCCATTGCTCAAGTTGTGGCGCGAGGCGCGCCAGACCCTGGCCCCTGTCGAAGCCTGGGCCAGCATTGTCGAGAACAAGGCCAAGGCCGACTCCTACAAGAGCAAGCGCGGCATGGGCGGCTTCATCCGTTCCAACTGGGAGGAAGTCAACGAGATCATTGCCGCGGCCAACGTCTACACCGTCAAGCAATACGGGCCTGACCGGGTGGTGGGCTTCTCGCCGATTCCGGCCATGTCGATGGTCAGCTATGCCGCGGGGGCCCGTTACCTGTCGCTGATCGGCGGCGCTTGCCTGAGCTTCTACGACTGGTACTGCGACTTGCCGCCGGCCTCGCCGATGGTCTGGGGCGAGCAGACCGACGTGCCGGAATCGGCCGACTGGTACAACTCCAACTACATCATTGCCTGGGGCTCCAACGTTCCGCAGACCCGTACCCCCGACGCGCACTTCTTCACCGAAGTCCGCTACAAGGGCACCAAGACCGTGGCCATCACCCCCGACTACTCGGAAGTGGCCAAGCTCACCGACCTGTGGCTCAACCCCAAGCAGGGCACTGACGCAGCGCTGGCCCAGGCGTTCAACCATGTGATCTTCAAAGAGTTCCACCTGGACAAGCCGAGCGCCTATTTCACCGACTACGCCAAACGCTTCACCGACCTGCCGGTGCTGGTGCTGCTCAAGCCGATGCTCGGCATGGCGCCGGGCGCCGGCTATCAACCGGATCGCTTCCTGCGGGCCTCGGACCTGACCGACAACCTCGGCCAGGAGAATAACCCGGAATGGAAAACCATCGCCCTCGACGCGAGCGGCGAACTGGTCTCGCCGCTAGGCTCGATCGGTTACCGCTGGGGTGAGCAGGGCAAGTGGAACATCCAGGCCCGCGAAGGCGGCGAGGGCCGCGAGATCGACCTGACCCTGAGCCTGATCGGCGGCGAGGTCACGGAAGTGGCGTTCCCGTACTTCGCCGGTGAGTCCCAGGAGTACTTCCAGCACGTCGCCGGCGATGCCGTGCAGTATCGCCGTGTGCCGGTGCGCAGCCTGACCCTGGCCGATGGCAGCCAGGCCAAGGTCGCCACCGTGTTCGACCTGTCGGCGGCCAACCTGGCCATCGATCGCGGCCTGGGCGGCGCCAACGTGGCCAAGGACTACAACGACGCCACTGTGCCCGGCACCCCGGCCTGGCAGGAGCAGATTACCGGCGTCAGCCGCGAGAAGGCGATCCAGATCGCCCGTGAGTTCGCCGACAACGCCGACAAGACCCGTGGCCGTTCGATGATCATCGTCGGCGCGGCGATGAACCACTGGTACCACATGGACATGAACTACCGCGGGCTGATCAACATGCTCATGCTCTGCGGTTGCGTCGGCCAGACCGGTGGTGGCTGGGCGCACTACGTGGGCCAGGAAAAACTCCGTCCGCAATGCGGCTGGCTGCCCCTGGCATTCGGCCTGGACTGGAGCCGTCCGCCACGGCAGATGAACGGCACCAGCTTCTTCTATGCCCACAGTTCCCAGTGGCGCCACGAGAAGATGAGCATGCACGACGTGCTCTCGCCGCTGGCGGACAAGAGTCAGTTTCCCGAACACGCACTGGACTACAACATCCGCGCCGAACGCGCCGGCTGGCTGCCCAGCGCGCCACAGCTGAACACCAACCCGCTGCACATCTGCCGTGACGCCGCCGCGGCCGGCATGGCGCCCAAGGACTACGTGGTCAAGTCGCTGCATGAAGGCTCGCTGCGCTTTGCCTGCGAACAGCCGGACAGCCCGGTCAACTTCCCGCGCAACATGTTCATCTGGCGCTCCAACCTGCTGGGCTCCTCCGGCAAGGGCCACGAGTACATGCTCAAGTACCTGCTGGGTACCAAGAACGGGGTGATGAACGAGGACATCGGCCAGGTCGGCGACTGCAAGCCTACCGAAGCCGAGTGGGTGGACGAGGGCGCCATCGGCAAGCTCGACCTGGTCACCACCCTGGACTTCCGCATGTCCTCGACCTGCGTCTATTCCGACATCGTGTTGCCGACGGCCACCTGGTACGAAAAAGACGACATGAACACCTCGGACATGCACCCCTTCATTCACCCGTTGTCGGCAGCTATCGACCCGGCCTGGGAATCGCGTTCCGACTGGGAAATCTACAAGGGCATCGCCAAGGCGTTTTCCAGCATGGCGGTCGGTCACCTGGGCGTTGAGCAGGACCTGGTCACCGTGCCGTTGATGCATGACAGCGTCGGTGAACTGGCCCAGCCCTTTGGCGGCACCGACTGGAAAAGCGCCGGCGTGGCGCCGCAACCGGGCAAGAACGCACCGAACCTGCAGGTGGTGGAGCGCGACTACCCGAACATCTACAAGCAGTTCACCTCCCTGGGGCCGTTGCTGGAGAAGCATGGCAACGGCGGCAAGGGCATCAACTGGAACACCGAGGAGGAAGTGAAATTCCTTGGCGAGCTCAATTACCGCGAAGGCGAGGCGGGGATCAGCCAGGGGCGGCCGAAGATCGACACGGCCATCGATGCCGCCGAGGTGATTCTGTCCCTGGCCCCGGAAACCAACGGCCATGTTGCCGTCAAGGCCTGGGCTGCGTTGTCGGAGTTCACCGGTATCGACCACAGCCACCTGGCCCTGTCCAAGGCTCATGAGGCGATTCGTTTCCGCGATATCCAGGCGCAGCCGCGCAAGATCATTTCCAGCCCGACCTGGTCAGGCCTGGAAGACGATCACGTCAGCTATAACGCCGGCTACACCAACGTTCATGAAGCGATTCCATGGCGCACCATCACCGGCCGCCAGCAGTTCTACCAGGATCACCCGTGGATGCAGGCCTTTGGCGAGCAGCTGATGAGTTACCGGCCGCCGGTCAACACCCGGACCATCGAAGGGGTGAAGGGCAAGCGCAGCAACGGCGAAACCGAAATCGTCCTGAACTGGATCACTCCGCACCAGAAATGGGGCATCCACAGTACCTACAGCGACAACCTGCTGATGCTCACGCTGAGCCGTGGCGGACCGATTGTCTGGCTCTCGGAAATCGACGCCAAGCGTGCCGGTATCGAGGACAACGACTGGATCGAATGCTTCAACGCCAACGGCGCCCTGACGGCGCGGGCGGTGGTCAGCCAGCGGGTCAAGGAAGGCATGGTGATGATGTACCACGCCCAGGAACGGATCGTGAACGTGCCAGGCGCCGAAACCACCAAGACCCGTGGCGGCCATCACAACTCGGTCACCCGGGTGGTGCTCAAGCCGACCCACATGATCGGCGGCTATGCCCAGCAAGCCTACGGTTTCAACTATTACGGCACGGTCGGTTGCAACCGCGACGAGTTCGTCGTGGTGCGCAAGATGGCCAAGGTCGACTGGCTCGATGGTTCGACTGGCGATGACTTGCCGCGCCCCCTGCCGACCGAGATGGATTGAGGAGTTGTCATGAAGATTCGTTCACAAATCGGCATGGTGCTGAACCTGGACAAGTGCATCGGGTGCCACACCTGTTCGATCACCTGCAAAAACGTCTGGACCAGCCGCGAAGGCATGGAATACGCCTGGTTCAACAACGTCGAAAGCAAGCCCGGGATCGGTTACCCGAAAGAGTGGGAAAACCAGGACAAGTGGAAGGGCGGCTGGGTTCGCCACGCCAACGGTTCGATCAACCCGCGCATCGGCGGCAAGTTCCGGGTGTTGGCGAATATTTTCGCCAACCCGGACCTGCCGAGCCTCGACGACTACTACGAACCCTTTGACTTCGATTATCAGCACCTGCACACCGCGCCGCTGGGCGAGCACCAGCCCACTGCGCGCCCGCGTTCGCTGGTCTCCGGCAAGCGCATGGAGAAAATCGAATGGGGCCCGAACTGGGAGGAAATCCTCGGCACCGAGTTTGCCAAGCGGCGCAAGGACAAGAACTTCGACAAGATCCAGGCGGACATTTACGGCGAGTACGAAAACACCTTCATGATGTATTTGCCGCGCCTGTGCGAGCACTGCCTGAACCCGGCGTGCGCGGCGTCCTGCCCGAGCGGGGCGATCTACAAGCGTGAGGAAGACGGGATTGTCCTGATCGACCAGGAGAAGTGCCGCGGCTGGCGGATGTGCATCAGTGGCTGCCCGTACAAGAAAATCTATTTCAACTGGAAAAGCGGCAAGTCCGAGAAGTGCATTTTCTGCTACCCGCGTATCGAAGCCGGGATGCCGACGGTGTGTGCCGAAACCTGTGTCGGGCGCATTCGCTACCTCGGTGTGCTGCTGTATGACGCCGACCGCATCAGCGAAGTGGCGAGCACCGCCAATGAGCAGGACCTGTACGAGAAGCAGCTTGAGATCTTCCTCGACCCCAACGATCCGGCGGTGATTCGCCAGGCGCTGGAAGACGGTGTACCGCAGTCGGTGATCGACTCGGCACAACGCTCGCCGGTCTACAAAATGGCCGTGGACTGGAAGCTTGCGCTGCCTCTGCACCCGGAATACCGCACCCTGCCGATGGTCTGGTACGTACCGCCGCTGTCGCCGATCCAGAACGCGGCCGCCGCCGGCACCGTGGGCATGAACGGGGTCATCCCGGATGTCGACAGCCTGCGCATTCCCCTGCGCTACCTGGCCAACCTGCTGACCGCCGGCGACGAGAAACCGGTCAAGCGCGCCCTCAAGCGCCTGCTGGCGATGCGCGCCTACAAGCGTTCCGAACAGGTGGACGGGGTCCAGGACCTGCAAGTGCTCAAGGATGTCGGACTGAGCGTGAGCCAGGTCGAGGAGATGTACCGCTACCTGGCGATCGCCAACTATGAAGACCGTTTCGTGGTGCCCAGCGCACACCGTGAGGAGGCCATGAGCGACGCGTTCGCCGAGCGTTCCGGCTGCGGTTTCAGTTTCGGCAGCGGCTGCAGCGGCAGCTCCGACACCAATATGTTCGGGGCGAAGAAGGCCAACCGCCGCGACATCCTGAAAACCGTGCAGTTGTGGGAGGACTGAGCATGCGCATTCTCAAAGTGATTTCACTGTTGCTCGATTACCCGACCGACACCCTGATAGCGGCTCGAGACGAACTGGAGCAGGCAATCATCCACTCCCGGGAAATCAGCCCCCGGCAACGGGGGGCGCTGTTCGAGTTGCTGGAACTGATCTGCGGCAACGACCTGATGGATGGGCAGGAGCACTACGGTGCCTTGTTCGGTCGCGGTCGCTCGCTGTCGCTGCTGTTGTTCGAGCATGTGCACGGTGAGTCCCGTGACCGTGGCCAGGCGATGGTCGACATGATGGCGCAGTACGAGGCCGCCGGTTTCGCCATCGGCGTCAAGGAGCTGCCGGACTATATCCCGCTGTACCTGGAGTTCCTGTCTACCCGCGAAGACCTCGAGGCCCGCGAAGGGCTGGCCGATGTTTCGCACTTGCTGGCCTTGTTGGCGGCACGTCTGGAGGAGCGCGAGAGCGCCTATGCCAGCTGCTTCCGGGCGCTGTTGCAGATTGCCGGTGCCGAGCCGCAGGAGGCGGTGGCGCAATTGCGCGCGCAGGTCGCCGCCGAATCCAGGGACGACTCGCTGGAGGCCCTGGACAAGGTCTGGGAAGAAGAGGCGGTGGACTTCCTCCAGGCCGAGCAGCAGGACCGTTGTGGCGCGCAGCCGAGTGCGCCGGGCAAGGCCCGGGAAGAAAGCGCGGTACCGCTGCACTGGGTCGATTTTCAGCATGAAGGCGTGGCCAGCGTGCCCGCCGGGGAGGTGGGCAATGTCTAAGTGGAACCTGTTGTTGTTCGGGGTGTATCCCTATATCGCGCTGGCGATCTGTCTGCTGGGCAGTTGGGCCCGCTTCGATCTTTCGCAGTACACCTGGAAGGCTGGCTCCAGCCAGATGCTCAACAATCGCGGGATGCGCGTGGCGAGCAATCTGTTCCATGTCGGCGTGCTGTTCGTGCTGGCCGGCCACTTCGTCGGCCTGCTGACCCCGGCGTCGGTCTATCACCATGTGATCAGCACCGAGCACAAGCAATTGCTGGCGATGGTCTCCGGGGGCTTTTTCGGCCTGTTGTGCCTGATCGGCCTGCTGATGCTGGTGAACCGGCGCCTGAGCGACCCGCGGGTGCGCGCCACTTCCAGCACCTCGGACATCCTGGTGCTGCTGGTGCTGCTGGCCCAGTTGGTGCTCGGCCTGCTGACGATCGTGGCGTCCACCGAACACATGGACGGCTCGGTGATGGTGCTGCTCGCCGACTGGGCGCAGAACACCGTGCTCCTGCGGCCGGTGGAGGCAGCGGCGGCGATGGCGCCGGTTGGCCTGATCTACAAGTTGCACGTGTTGCTCGGCTTGACCCTGTTTGTGCTGTTCCCGTTCACCCGTCTGGTGCACATCGTCAGCGCACCGGTCTGGTACCTGGGGCGGCGCTATCAAATCGTTCGGCAGAAAATCTGAGGAGGCAATCATGTCAGGTGGATGTGGATGTGGCGGCGGTAAAGGCGGCAGCGGTGGTTGTGGGGCTTCCAGTGCTCCGCAGCCGCTAGCGGTCGAAAGCGTAGCGGGCGGGGCGGTGGCGTTTGAACCGCCGCACCCTGAACCGGCGGCGGCTGAGCAAGCCCCCGCACAACTGATCGCCAGTAGTGAGCAGGAGTGGCCGATCATCAGCGTCAATCAGGTGCCGATCACCCCGGAAGCGATGGCCCGGGAGCTGCAATATCATCCGGCGCCCAGCCGTGAGGAGGCGGTGTACCAGGCGGCCAGGGCGTTGGTGATCCGCGAACTGTTGCAGCAGCGCATCGCCGAGCTTGGCCTGTCGCTGCAACTGGGCGCCGGCGAAAACGAAGAGGAGGCCGCCACGCGCTTGCTGCTCGAACGCGAGGTGCAGGTGCCCGAGTGTGACGAGGCCACCTGTGAGCGTTACTACGACAGCAACCGCGCGCGCTTTCACAGTGCGCCGTTGCTGGCGGTGCGGCACATTCTGCTCGAATGTGCCCCGGACGATGCCGAGGCGCGCAGCCTGGCGCACGTTCAGGCCGAGATCCTGGTGCAGCGCCTGGAGGAATTTCCCGGCAGCTTCGCCGAGCTCGCACAAAAGTACTCGGCCTGCCCGTCGAAGGCCCAGGGCGGTTCGCTGGGGCAGATCAGCAAAGGCCAGACCGTGCCGGAACTGGAGCGGCAGTTGTTCACCCTGGCGCCGGGGTTGGCCAGCAAGCCGCTGGAAAGCCGGTTTGGCTGGCATGTGGTCAGTGTCGACCAGCGGATCGAAGGCAAGGCGTTGCCCTATGAGGTGGTCTCGACGGCGATTCGCACCCAGTTGCAACAGGGTGTCTGGCAAAAGGCGCTGGTGCAGTACCTGCAAACCCTGATTGGCGCCGCGGATGTTCGTGGCATCCATCTACAGGGCGCCGACTCACCGCTGGTGCAGTAACCACGAGGCCAAGGGGAATGTGATGAGCACGCTGATGCAGGATGGATATGGACGGCAGATCGACTACCTGCGGATGTCGGTGACGGACCGTTGTGATTTTCGCTGTGTGTATTGCATGGCCAAGAACATGACGTTTCTGCCGCGCCAGCAGGTGCTCACCCTGGAGGAGTTGCAGCGTCTGGCGACGCTGTTCGTCGGCCTGGGTGTGCGCAAGATCCGCCTGACGGGGGGCGAGCCGCTGATTCGCCCCGGCATTGTCGACCTCTGCCGTCACATCGCCGCCTTGCCGGGCTTGCGCGAGCTGGTGATGACCAGCAATGGCTCACAACTGCAACGCCTGGCCCGGCCGCTGGTAGAGGCCGGGGTCAAGCGGATGAACATCAGCCTCGATAGCCTGGACCCAGAGAAGTTTCTCGCGATCACCCGCAACGGCAATCTCGATCAGGTCCTGGGCGGCATCGAAGCGGCGCGGGGGGCGGGGTTCGAGCGGATCAAGCTCAACTGCGTGGTGATGAAAGGGCGCAACTTCGATGAAGTGCTGGCGCTGGTGCAATACGCCATCGACCAGCGCATCGATATCAGTTTCATCGAGGAAATGCCCTTGGGCGATGTCGGCCGTGCCCGGGGCGAATCGTTCTGTTCCAGCGACGAGGTCCGGGCGCTGATCGCCAGTCGCTATCCGTTGCTCGACAGCACCGAAAACAGCGGTGGCCCCGCACGCTATGTGCGTCTGGCGCAGCATCCCGAGACCCGGATCGGTTTCATTTCGCCCAACAGCCACAACTTCTGTGGCAGCTGCAACCGGGTGCGGATGACCGTTGAAGGGCGGCTGCTGCTCTGCCTGGGACAGGAGGATGCCCTGGACCTGCGCGGCTTGCTGCGTCGTTACCCGCTGGACGACCAGCCCCTGATCAACGCCGTGCAACAGGCATTGCGCCACAAGCCGTTGCGCCACGACTTCAATCCCGAAGGGACGGTGCAACTGGTGCGATTCATGAACATGAGTGGGGGGTGATTCGGCGTGTGCGGTTTTTATGTAGGAGCGAGCATGCTCGCGATGAACGCAAGAGCAACGCGTTGAGTCAGAAAGCACGCGTTATCGTTGACGACCATCGCGGGCAAGCCCGCTCCTACAGGTGGCGTTTGGCAATCGAGCGTCGACCGGCTGCCGTCACAGGTTGTGCGCCATGGCTGACTGCCACTGGCGTTTTTTTTTGCCGGTAAATCTTGATATCGATCAATTGCAGGCGTGTCCTTTATCCGTAGCCTGCACTGCATATTGTGTTTTCAAGTTAATTAAAACCTATATGTAGTGTTTGGAGTTCCAATGCATAGCACGCTGATCAGTGTAGGACGCAACCGGCTGCACAAACGCGATGGCAGTCTGGTTGCCTTCGATGCGGACAAGATTCGCCAGGCGTTGATCGCAGCGGGCAAGGCCACTGGCGAGTACACCGAGGTCGAGGTCGAAGGGTTGCTCGAGGCTGTTCTGGCCCAGCTCGAAGGACACGCGCGACTGCATGTCGAGCAGATCCAGGACCGGGTCGAACGGGTATTGATGGACGCCGGGTTTTTCTTCGCCATGCGCGCCTACATCGTCTATCGCGAGCAGCACGGACGCTTGCGCCGCGACCGCAAGACCATGGTCGAGGTGGCGACCTCGATGAACGAGTACCTGGACCGAGAAGACTGGCGGGTGCAGGCCAATGCCAACCAGGGCTATTCCCTGGGCGGGCTGGTGCTCAACGTATCGGGCAAGGTCACCGCCAACTATTGGCTGGACGAGGTGTACAGCGAGGCCATCGGTCGGGCCCATCGCGAGGCGGATCTGCACGTGCACGACCTCGACATGCTGGCCGGCTACTGCGCGGGCTGGTCGTTGCGCACGCTGTTGCACGAAGGGCTCAATGGCGTACCCGGCCGGGTCGAGGCCGGCCCGCCGAAACACCTGAGCAGTGCCCTGGGGCAGATGGTGAACTTCCTCGGCACCCTGCAGAACGAATGGGCCGGGGCCCAGGCATTCAGTTCGTTCGACACCTACCTGGCGCCCTACGTGCGCCAGGACCAGTTGAGTTTTCAGCAGGTGCGCCAGGCGATTCAGGAGTTCATCTACAACCTCAACGTGCCATCGCGCTGGGGCACCCAGACGCCTTTTACCAACCTGACGTTCGACTGGGTGTGCCCAGAGGATCTGCGCGAGCAGATCCCGGTGATCGGCGGCGAGGAAATGCCCTTTGCCTACGGTGACCTGCAGGTGGAAATGGACCTGCTCAACCGTGCCTATATCGAGGTGATGCAGGCCGGTGACGCCAAGGGGCGGGTGTTCACCTTTCCCATCCCGACCTACAACATCACCCATGATTTTCCCTGGGACAGCGAGAACGCTGACCGACTGTTCGAGATGACCGCCCGTTACGGCCTGCCGTACTTCCAGAACTTCCTCAATTCGGACATGCAGCCCAACCAGGTGCGTTCGATGTGTTGTCGGTTGCAACTGGATGTGCGCGAGCTGCTCAAGCGCGGGGGCGGCCTGTTCGGCTCGGCCGAGCAGACCGGATCGCTAGGCGTGGTGACCCTCAATTGCGCGCGCCTGGGTTACCTGTTCAAAGGCAACGCCAGCGGCCTGCTGCAGCGGCTGGACGCCTTGATGGAGCTGGCGATGGAGAGCCTGGAGGTCAAGCGCAAGGTGATCCAGCACCATATGGACGCCGGTTTGTACCCTTACACCAAACGGTACCTGGGGACCCTGCGCAATCATTTTTCCACCATCGGCCTCAATGGCCTGCATGAAATGCTGCGTAACTTCAGCGGTGACGAGCAGGGCATGCACACTGAGCAGGGCCGTACGTTTGCCCTGCAGTTGCTGGACCATGTGCGCGCCACCCTGGTGCGCTTCCAGGAAGAAACCGGCCATCTCTACAACCTCGAAGCGACCCCGGCCGAGGGCACCACCTACCGCTTTGCCAAGGAAGACCTTAAGCGTTACCCCGACATTCTTCAGGCCGGCAGCCGCCAGGCGCCGTACTACACCAACTCCTCGCAACTGCCGGCGGGCTTTACCGACGACCCCTTCGAAGCCCTTGAGTTGCAGGACGAACTGCAATGCAAATACACCGGTGGCACGGTGCTGCACCTGTACATGGCCGAGCGGATTTCCTCGACCCAGGCTTGCAAGCAACTGGTGCGCAAGGCGCTCGGGCGCTTCCGCCTGCCGTACCTGACCGTGACCCCGACCTTTTCCATCTGCCCGGTCCACGGTTACCTCGATGGCGAACACGAGTTCTGCCCCAAGTGCGACGAGGCCTTGTTGCGCGAGCAGCACCCGGGCACGGCCCATTGATTTCATTTCACTCAACCGCAAGGAGCTACACCATGAATGCACTGCACACATTGCCTCAGGCCAAGCGTCAACGTTGCGAAGTCTGGACCCGGGTGATGGGTTATCACCGCCCGGTCTCGGCGTTCAACCCGGGTAAGCAGTCCGAGCACCGCGAGCGGGTCCATTTCACCGAATGCGCGGCATCGGCCGGGCGCCAATGAGTCGAACGCTCAGGGTCGGGGGCATGGTGCCCCTGACCACGCTCGACTATCCGGGCATGCTGGCCTGCGTGCTGTTCTGCCAGGGGTGTGCCTGGCGTTGTCGTTACTGCCATAACCCGCAGTTGATCCCGCCTCGCGGCAGTGAAGAGGTGGACTGGTGCCGGGTGCTGGCGTTCCTGCAACGCCGTGAGGACTTGCTCGATGCCGTGGTGTTCAGCGGCGGCGAGCCAACCTTGCAGGACAGCTTGCTGGCGGCCATGGATGAAGTGCGCGCGATGGGTTTTCGTATCGGCTTGCACAGTGCCGGGATCAAACCGGACGCCTTTGCCAGGGCTGTGGCCGGTGCCGATTGGGTCGGCTTCGACGTCAAGGCGCTGGCCGAGGATTGCCAGGCGATCACCGGTGTCCGGGGCAGTGGCGTGGCCAACTGGCAGAGTCTGGAGCATCTGCTGGCCAGCGGCGTCGACTATGAGTGTCGCACCACGGTGCATTGGCATCTGCTCGATCCCGCACGGCTATTGACCCTCGCCCGACGTTTGAGCGAGCGCGGGGTCAAGCGTTTTGCCGTGCAACTGGTCAGGACCGAACGGATGTTCGATCCGCGCTTGTCGAGTGTTTCATTGCAGTTTGACCAGGTTGAACTGTGGGCGGCCCTGCGTGATCTGTTTCCGGAGTTCGTGTTGCGTGGGTAGGGCCAGACAGGATGATCGTTCCCACGCAGAGCGTGGGAGCGATCTAGACAGGCTGTGCATGATGTTGTTGGATACCTCAGTTCCACCCCCAGAATTGCAACCACCAGCCATACCCCACCAGTGCGTTGGCCAGTAACAGGCAAGCACCCACAGCGCTGCGCCGGGGCAGGGGAATGCCCTGGAGGGCCATCCGTTTCCAGCCCAGCAACAGGCTCCAGCCGATGGCGCCCAGCAACAGCCAGGCCCGGGCCGGCTGTACCCATTCCAGCAACAGCCCTTCATAGCGCAGCAACTTCACGGTGGTCGCCGACAGCCCGAGAAACAGTCCGGCGGCGCCCAGAGGGGTGAGTGTCAGGCTCAGGGGCACGTAGAGCGCAGGGTCACCGGCCAGTCGCGCCGCCCCGCGCAGCAGGATCAGCAAGCCGCCACCCAGCACCAGGGCGCTGGCCGTCAGGTACAGGACGATACTGAAGCCGTCGAGCCAGCTGAAACTGTCGTTGAGTGCGGGGTAGTGGGTCAGCAGCCACCAGGGCGCGTTGTCCTGCAAGGGCCAGAACACTTCGTGCCCGACCAGCCATTGCGCGAGGGACTGCTTGAGGGCAATGAACCAGGGGCTGACCGTCCATTGAAACGCGCCCATGGCCAGACCGATCACGCCGAACAGCAACAAGCGGGCGTCCCACGGCGACAGGTTATCTTCTGTCGCGTGGAGGATCTCCTGGTTGCTGGACCGGGCGATCAGTTGCACGGCGTCACGTTGCCCGCTGCAACGCCCGCAGGCATGGCAGTCGCTGGCGCCCCGCAGGCGACGGATGTCCAGCAAGGGCGCGCAATTGGGAGGGGGCAGGCGGGGGCCTGCATTGTCTTTCCAGCGCTGTTCGTCGACCTGGAAGTGCACCGGGGCCAGGCGCGCAAGCAGGGCAAAGACGCCGCTGACCGGGCACAGGTAACGACACCAGACGCGCTTGCCCCTGGCGAACAGCAGGCCGACGCCGACCGCCACGACCGTGGAACCGCCCAGAATCAGCAGGGCGGCCTGGGCGTAGTCATACACACTGATCAACTGCCCGTAGAGGGTGGTCAGGCAGAACGCCAGGGTCGGCCAGCCGCCCCAGCGCACCCAGCGCGGCACGCCCAGGCCTTTGCCGTACTGGCTGGCCCACTCGCTCAGTGAACCTTCCGGGCACAGCACACCGCACCAGAGTCGCCCGAACAGCAGCATCGACAGCAGCACGAACGGCCACCAGATACCCCAGAACAGAAACTGCGCGAGCAGGGTCAGGTTGTCGAGTATCCGGGCCTGGCTGTCCGGCAGCGGCAACAGGGCCGGCAGCACCAGCAGCCCGCCATAGAACAGTACGACCAGCCACTGCACCACGCGAATCGCCGTCGCGTGGCGGCGCATGCCGTCGCCCAGGCGCTGCAACCAGCGGTTGTGCCGACTCAGCCCGGGCATGGGACGGCCCTCGGGGGGCGTTGACGCAACCAGCCGCCGACCGCCAGCCAGTAACCGCTCAGCACCAGCAGGCTCAAGCCGCTGGGCGCCGCCCGGTAACCGGTCATACTCGCCAGGAAACCGCCCAGGCCATGGCTGTCATTGAGTACGGTACGGCTGTCCCACAGCGCTTCGCCGATCAGGCCATAGGCCCAGTCCGGCAAGTCCAGGGCGAGCAGTTGGCCGCTGATTCTTTCGGTGGCACTGATCAGTAGCGCCGCGCCGAGCAACAGTAGAATGACTTCGCTGGCGGCAAAGAAGCGCTGCCATGAAATGAGTCGACGGGTGCTGTGCAGCAAGCCGATGGTCAACCCCGACAGCACCAGCCCCGCACCTGCGCCGACGGCAAACAGGCCCAGCGCCGGACCTTGCAGGCGGGCCCCGGCGCCATACAGAAAGACCACGGTTTCGCTGCCCTCGCGGCTGACCGCGAGCATGGCCAGGAGCATCAGGCCAACGCCGCCCTGGCGAGCCAGCTGGCTGTCGGCCTGGCGTTGCAAATCAGTCTTGAGGCTGCGTGCGTTGCGGTGCATCCAGCCGACCATCTGCACCATCAGCAAGCTGGCCACCAGCGCCAGGGAAGCCTGGAACCATTCGTTGGCGGAACCGCTCATGGCGTCACCGGCGAACAGAATCAGCAGCGCCAGCAAACCCGAGAGCATCAGCCCCAGGACCACGCCCGCCCATAGGTAATTGACCAGCCGAGCCGCCTGGCTTTGCTGGCTTGCCCAGGCCTGGAGAATGCCGATCACCAGCAGCGCCTCGACGCTTTCGCGCCAGACGATGAACATTGATTGATTCATGGAAACTCCGTGGTTGAGCCGGTTATTTCGCGAGGATGGCGCCCTCGGGCAACTGCGGGTTGAACTCGTCGAAGAACGGGTAGTGGCCGGGCCGCAGGGGGTGAATCACGACGAAGGTGGTGACCCCCGGTGACAGCACCTTCTCGACCCGTAACGGGGTGCTTTCGAATTCCGCCGGCCCCTCGCCGACGTTCTTCAGGATGATTTTGAAGCGCTGCCCGGCGGGGACTTCCAGCAGGGCGGGGGTGAAATGGCCGTCGCGCAGGCTCAGCTCGAAGCTGGGCAATTGGGCATGGGCCATCAGGGGCGTGACCGCCCAGGCCAGCACCAGCCAGGCCAGGCGTCGGTGAAACGGGGCCAGGGGGCCTGGTGCGGGTGGCTCGGGTGCCAGGGGGGGCATTTTAGTAGCCGCCTTTTTTGCCGATCCCGGCATAGATGAACTCGTAGCGCAGTTCGCACTGTTCGAACCAGGGTTCGACACCGGTTTCCTTGTCGGTATGACGGCCCAGGGAACCATGGCCGCCGGGCGGCAGGAGGGTGAAGGTCAGCTGGTATTTGCCGGGGCCCTGCAGCTTCACGTTGTCGCCGTAGTGAGGACCGTCGTTGGCGACCATGGCATGAAAAATCCCTTTGACCGGTGGCTCGCTGCCGGATTTCTGCAGGCTGAAGGCAACGTTCAGGTAGGGCACGAAACTGCCTTCCTGAAAGCCCTGGCGATTGTCCGCTGTGGCGCGGATATCGGCTTCCAGGTGGATATCGGAGTCGGCGGTGGCGCGCATCATGCCCGCAGGCGCCATCTCGATCGGTTGCAAGTACACCGCGCCGACTTCCAGCCCCGGGCACAACTGGGGCTCTCCGATCGGGTATTCCTTGGCGTGTGCCAGTGGCGCGAACAACAGCAGGGCGAGAGACAGCGAGAGGGGAGTACGCATGATGGCTTCCTGGGGACTGACGAGTAGGAGCCCGAGTCTAGGAAGCATTACTGAGAATAATAATGATTATGGTCAATTTTCGCAGCGATCAACCGGGGGCGTCAGTGCGCCTGTCCAGGCGTGTCATGGAAGCAGGGATGCCGGAATTGACCTGCATCAAGGGCAGAGTCGCCCCGGCGCGGTAGGTTGGACGCCTACCCATCGATCATCCGGGGATCGACATGGCCAAGACCTTTCCCATCAGTCCCAAACATCCTGAACGCATTTGCTGGGGGTGCGACCGCTACTGTGCCGCCAGTGCCCTGGCGTGCGGCAATGGTGCTGACCGGACGATGCATCCGGCCGAGATGATTGGCGACGATTGGTACCTGCATGGCGACTGGGGCATCGAGCCGCCCGTCGTCACCGACAAGACGGTGGACGAAGGGCGCTCCTGAGCGGGTCGGCGCGCTAGCTGGAATGGGCGATTTCTTCGTCCACCGCTTCATCCTGCGGTTGCGCTTGCCCCGGCTCTTCGGTGATCACCGTGAAGTCACTGACCTCGACCGCGCCCAACCCATAGCCCAGCAGGTGGAAGGAGAACGCCTTGCGCGACTCCGGGTTATCGAAGCTGAAATCCATCTCCAGCGGTTGGTCGGCGGTGACCATCATTTCTTCCGGCAAGCCCAGCGGCACATCCTGTTCCAGTTCCTTGGCCTTGAGCAGGATGTACGCCGTCTGCTGCGGGTCGACCGCGCGCACGGTCAGGCGCACGCGGGTCTGTGAGCCCTTGGGCATTTCCAGGTATTGCGCGCCGATCAGGTTGTCTGCCCAGTCGTCCTTGATCTGCGCCTGCAGCGGGATGATCGCCGGGCTGCCGAACTGGTAGTGCTGGTTCAGGGGCGTGCGCAGCAGGGTGCGATCCAGGGCCTCGGCCCGGGCGGTGATTTGCCGTGCCCGCAGGCCGCCATATTGCCCGCCATACACCGCGCGATCGGCAATGAAGCCCTCGCTGGTGTAATAGCGGCACCGTTGCTGGAAGTCGCACTCGGTGAACGTGCCCTGGCCATCGTGATAGCGCAGGTTGCCGTTGGTGTACGACATGATCTCGCGACCGGTTTCATAGTCTCGAAACAACGAACGACCGCTCAGGCTCGGCGGTACCGGCAGGGCGAAGTAGTCGAGGACCGAGGAGCTCAGGTCGACATGGCCGTAGACCCCGGGATTGATGTTGGGCAGCTGCGCCTGCTCGGGTGCCAGGGTCAGGTTGAAGCCCCAAGAGGAGGCCAGGCGCACGCCATCGATGCCGTGGGACTCGTCGGAAGTGATCATCACCAGGGTGTCCTGCAGAACGCCTTGTTGCTCCAGGCCACTGAGGAAGTTGCCCAAGGCATCGTCCAGATAGGCAACGGCCGCCTGCTTGGGTGTGTCGTAGCGCTGCAGGTAGTCTTCGGGCGCCGAGTAGGGCTGGTGTGTGCCGACGGTCAGCAGGGTGAGCATCCAGGGTTGCTGCTGCGTCTTGAGCTGGCTGACATAGTCCAGCGCCCCTTCGAAGAAGGCCTTGTCATCCTTGCCCCAAGGGAAGTCCAGGTACGATACATTGGTGAACCAGTCCAGGCCCAGGGTGGTGTCGAAGCCGATGTGCGGCATGATCTTGTCTTTGGCCATGAAGCGCAGGCCGGCACCCTGGAGGTAGTGGGTGGCAAAGCCGTGCTTGCGTAACTGGGCCGGCAGGCACGCCTGGTTACGCTCGTTCTGGGTCAGCATCTCGACGCCCTTGGGCGTGCCGTTGTCCAGCTTGTCGTAATCGCCACAGAGCATGGCGTACAGGCCACGGATGGTCTGGTGGCTGTGTAGCACGTAGTCCGGCGTGTTCATGCCACGCTCGGCCCAGCGGCTGAGGTTGGGCATGAGGTTTTCTTGATAACTGCTGTGCAGGGCCTGGCGGTTGGCCTGGACATAGGCGCCGGGAATGCCTTCCAGCGCGATGATCAAGACGTTGCGCGCGCGGCCGGGTTCGGCAAGGATTTTCTGTCCGTTCAAGTCCAGTTGGGTGAGCCCGGCCATCTGCGGGGCCGTCTCGACCACGTCGCCCTCAAGCCATTCTTCCGTGCGCATCTGCACCTCGCCGACACCGGCGGCCAATAATTGATGGGGCAGGTTGAACAGGCGCCATTGATCGGCATCGGACGGTGCCAGGTTCTGTACGCCCCAGTGCGCGAGCAACAGCAGCAGCGGAGCCGCCCAGGCTTTTCGGGGCAGTGCTGGCCGGGGCGTCGAGCGGCCGGTCCACTGGGTGATCAGCCAGGCCAGCAGGCCCAGCCCGAGGGCCGCGGCCAGCCAGGGTTGGGCAAAACTGCCACTGGTGGATTTTTCCACGAACTGCGGATCGATCAGGTAGTTCAGATCGCCGGCATTGGGCAGTCGCCCGACGGCGCTGACCAGTTCGGCGGTGGCCACGGACATCAGGCCCCAGACCAGCAACACCGGGAGCGCCAGCCACCAGGCACGGCGATGCAGGAGCACCACCAGCAGGCTGCCGATGGCGAGGTCGGACAGGTAGCCGAGCGGATTGGACCAGCCCAGTGCGGTACGCAGGCACAGGGGGACGATCAGCACCAGGGTGATGAGGGCAATGAGGCGGGCGCGGGGGTGCTGTAACCGATGACGAAAAAGATTCACAAAAAATACTTCCAGGCACGAATTCTTCACATAAGTGTGCGCAATGGTACCAAGTGATGCCAGGAATGACCGGGATATTGGCTGTGGGATCGCCCGGCTGGGCGGGGGCGGGCACGGATCACGCCTGGCATTGACCGGGCGGCTGCGCTGCAGGCCAACGGTAGAGCGTGTCAGGGGGCAGGGGCGCGCTTGCGGACTGCCAGGGGATTAAGTGTTTCAGGCTGTTTAATCGGATCGCTCAGCGGATTTTTTCCACTGCGCATACGCCTGGGGCATGCATACCGCGCACGGGCGATAACCGGCGGCGCGGGCGGTGGCTTCGTCGGCGAAGAACACCCGATGCTTGACGTAGCCGCCCCGTGCGATGGCGCGCAGGGCGCCAGGGCAATCCAGACGGCCATAGATCCTTGAACGACGATGGCCACCCAGCAGCCCCGGTTCCGTGCTCGGCACCGTCTCGCGGCGGGCGTTCAGCAAACTGTAGGTTTTCATGTCTTCGGCACTCGCCACAGGTACCACGACGCCACCGTACGGTAAGGGTGGAAGGGTTGGCCAAGGTCGATCATCTGCTTGCGACTCGGCGTGGTCGCCAGGCCTTTGAGGCGTCGATAGCCGTCCCGCACCCCGAAGTCGTCGGCGGGCAGGATGTCCGGGCGTTCGAGGGTGTAGATCAGCAGCATCTCCACGGTCCAGCGACCAATGCCACGCAGCGGGGTCAGGCGCTCGATCAGGGTTTCGTCGTCCAGGGCCAGTGCGGTCGCGTAGTCGGGCACCACACCGTCCAGGGTCGCTTGGGCGATCCCCTGGATGGTCGCGACCTTGCTGGCCGAAAAGCCGCAACCGCGCAGCAGGGCAACGTCGCTGGCCGCCAGTTGTTCGGCACTGGGAAATGACTGGCCGGGGAACAAAACCAGCAACCGGCCGACAATCGCATCGCCGGCGCGCACGTGCAGTTGTTGATAGGCGATGGCCCGCACCAGCGCTTCATACGGATCGCGAGTCGGCTTGGGTTCGTGCAGGCAAGGGCCGACGGTGGCGATCAGGCGCGCCCAGTCAGCGTCGAGGGCGGCCAGGAACTGGCTGGCGTGGTCATAGGGCATGGCGGATCCGGATAGGCAGTGGGGCACCCTGGACAGATTAGTCCTGTGTCCAGGGTGTCGCACCCGGAGTCTTGCGGTCACATTCGTCGTGGCTGCGCCATCAGGCCTTGCTGGCGGCCAGGTAGGCGCCCAGGCGGCGTCCCATTTCTTCGGCCAGCGCCTGCAAACCGCTCATGGGACGGACCATCACTTCAAACTCGACGATTTTTCCCTGTTCGTTGAAGCGGATCATGTCGATGCCTTTGAGCGTCTTGTCGCCGACCTTGGCGCTGAATTCGAGGACAACGTTCAGCCCGTCGGCGGTCGCCAGCTCACGGTAATAGGTAAATTCCTCAAGCACGTCGATCACCGTATTGAGGATCATCGACACCACGGGCGCCCCCGGGTAAGGCGAGTGGGCGATCGGCGAGCGGAATACCGCCTGAGGGTCCAGCAAGTCGGGCAGCGCCCGCAAGTCATGGCTGCGGATCATGGCGTGCCACTGTTGCAGGGACGCTGCGGCGTTGGGATGCAGTTTCAGCTCGGGCATAGTCAGCTTCCTGTGTTTTTGTTGTGCTGGAAACGTTGCTGGATGGCCTGGGCCGCATGGTCTGCCCACAGACTGTAGATTGCCGGGCCTGGATGGAACCCGTCCGTCGCCATCAGGCCGGCCACCGGGACCAGGCTGATGGCCAGCAATGTGCAGTGGTCCTTGCGCTCGGCCAGGCCGGCCAGCCGGTGGTTGAAACGACTGGCCCGGCTGCCCAGGTACCAGCGTAGCGGTTGCGGCAGCGCCGGGAATAGGTGCATGGGCGGCAGCGGGGACACCACAATCTGCTTCACGGCGTATTTGCCGCTCAATAACTCCATCAAGCGGTCCTGTTGAGCCAGCCATCGATCAGCGCTGATGCGGCTGGTGACATCGTTCACGCCGACGCACAGCAACACCACATCAAAGGGTTCCGGTGAGTTGCGTTCGAGCACGTTCAACAGCGCCTGGGAATCCAGGCCCGATTGCGCCCAGAGTGTCCAGGTAATCCGATAATCGTTGGCCAGCCGTGCGACCAGCTTCCCGGTTATGGCTTCGTCCTGGGTCGCTGCGCCGACACCGGCGGCCGCGGAATCACCCAGAATCAACAGGCGCAGCGCCACGCCACAACCGGCCACGCCCTGGCGCTCGCCCTCGGCTTCCGGCAACTTTGGGGTAACCCAGCGGGTGTAGAGGCCCTGAATCAGCAGCAATGGCCCCAACGCAATCCTTGCAAAGGCTTCAGTCATTTTACCGGTTCACCTCAGGCGCGGCGCGCCATCAAGAGCACGGTTGCCGCCGCCGACAACAACCCGGCGCAGCACCGATTGAACATCCGCTTGCCCTGGGGGCGGGCAAACCATCGACGCATATGCAGGCCCATGTAGGCATACGCCGCGATGGCAATCCACTCTAGCACCAGAAACAACAGGCCCAGCAGCGCGAACTGCGGCGTTACCGGCTGCGCCGGATCGACAAACTGCGGCAGGAAGGCGGTGAAAATCAGGATCGCCTTGGGGTTGCCCGCCGCCACCAGAAACTCCTGCCGGGCCAACGCCAGCAGTCCCGCTTCAGCGGTCCTGGCCTGTGTTTCGGCCTGGGGATTGGCCTTCCACAATTGATAGGCGAGGTAAAACAGGTAAGCCGCGCCGAGGATCTTGATCCCGTAGAACAACCACTCCGACGTTTGCAGCACCACCGCCAGCCCGGCCGAGGCGAGGGCGATCATCCCGGCGAACGCCAGCAAACGCCCGACCCCGGCCAGGCAGGAGGTGCGGTAGCCGTAGCGGGTCGCGTTGCTGACCGACAGCAGGTTGTTGGGGCCTGGCGCCATGTTCAGGGCGAAGCAGGCAGGGAGAAACAGGGTGAAGGTGGCGAGATCCATGGACGGCTCCGGTATGAAGGTGTTGTCCTGTTTTCAGGAGGCGGACCCGAAGCAGACTCTGGAAACATAGGACATGGGCGCAAATCCGTGCAAGGGTCATCTTGGATTGCGAGGTTTTTGTCTTGCGCGCTTCGCCTGCATCTGATGAGCGCTGTCCTGCGGGGACTTCGGTTTCTGTATCGTGCGGGACAGAATATTGCTGCTGGCACGGGCCGACCAGTGCGATCCAGCAATCACGACCAAGCGCTCAGGCGGGGCCTAGTAATGTTGCAAGCATGCGTCCGATTTCAGCAATGCCTGCGTTGCGTTCATCCATGGATGCTTCGGTCTCGGTGATGTAAATGGCGACCACCGCTGGTTTGCGCTCAGGCGGCCAGATCACCGCAACGATGGACCGTGAACCATACCCGCCTGCACCTGTTCGATCAGCGATTCGCCAGTTCGCTGGCAAGCCTGCACGAAGCAATGGTCCGCCCACTTTGTTACCGACAAGCCAATTTTCTAGCTGCTGGCGGGAGGAGGGTGAGAGTTTGGTCCCCAGGACAAGTTCCTGCAGGCTCCGTGCAATAGCTTCAGGAGTTGTGCTGTCGCGCGGGTCGTCGGGCATGGCTTCGTTAAGTGCGGTTTCCCAGCGATCGAGTCGGGTTATATCATCCCCCAACGAGCGCATAAACCTGGTGAAGCCATCTGGTCCTCCAAGGGTGCCAAGGATTATGTTGGCCGCAGTATTGTCACTCATGGACATGGCTGCCTCACAAAGCTCAGAAAGCGTCATGCCGTCGCCGCCAACGCGTTGCTCCGTCACGGGGGAGTACGTGACGAGGTCATCTTCATGGACGACGACCCTGCGATTTGGATCCTCCTTTCCCGCATCGATACGAGCAAGAAGGCCTGCGCAAGCAAATGCCTTGAACGTGCTTGTCATGGGGAATCGTTCGTCAGCCCGATGAGACCAAACCTTTCCCGACTCCGTATCGATGATCGTTGCCCCCAGGCGTGCATTCAGGTGCGTCTCGATCTCGGTGAGTGTGCGAGATAACGGGTCATCCGTCTCGTGTTTCGCCACGGTGATTAGCGGAAATAGGCTCAAACCTACTGCGAAAGCCGCACTGAAGAAGTGTGCATATTTTAAGGGTGGGGACTTCTTGTTGTATTTGCTCATCGGCTCAGCTAACGAAATGGAGTGGCGTAGGGCAAGGTTCGTACCCCAAGCGTAGAGAATACAAAAATATCGGCTGTCTGTTGGCGTTCAGGTTGGAAGTCGACGAAAAAGCAGACCCTGTAGAGCTGATTGCGTTTGGCACCGATGAGTAACGAGAGCGACCGCTGTGATGCGGCGCGCGCATGCGGTCTCTCCCGGAGCACTGATTTACATATAAAGAGGTTTTTCCTCCTGATAATTCAAAGTCTCCCCTGGGTGGGGCACCGCCCGTCACTACTGGAAAAGGGGTAAGCCAGCCGTACCGGCATAGAAGACAATCAACTCGACGGCTTCAGCGCCGGTGACCCCTTGATGAGTGGTATCCATCACTTCAAGTACTGCATCCCCCGTGCTGAAGGATTGACGCTCCCCTGTCGCTTGCTTGATGACTTGCAAGGAGCCTTTCACCACGTATGCAGCACTGGGCATGGGATGGCGATGCCAGCGAAGCGATGTATTGGCTGGAATGACAATCCGTGTAACGGTGAGCTGGGGAGTACCTTTGGGATATTGACCATAGGCAATACCGTCCCATGACGCTGTACCCTGAACCAGCACTGTTGACGTGGGTGTTGACGACTGCTCAGCCGAAGCGTTTACGGGCAGCAAGATGACTAAGCCGATGACGCAGATTATTGTTCTAAACATATCGTACCCACGCGTTGGGAAAATAGAGAAAGCATCGCTTGTCGATTGAGGTTCGGCGATACAGTGGACGCTGTGAAAAAGTTGCCTTCTGTCGTCTGGCCGGGAGATTAGCCTGCACGGGCGATGACAAAAAAGTTCGCTTGAGCCGTTTTAAGCGTTTTTGAGAACTATCTCACTTCAGCCGTCCTGGCCTGTGTTTCGGCCCGGGAGCGGGTGTTCCCCATCAGCGCGACGTCGATGGGGGAGAATCAGGGGGGGAGGGTGGCGAGATCCAGAGGCGGGTCCACACTTGTTGTTCTGTAAGCGTCTGTTTGTGGACCCTGAGTGACGGTTCGTGAATGCCTGCATCGAACCCGTGGCGACGGCGACAGCCTCACGAGACCGGTCTGCGCAGATCCTTCATGGGCGATGACCCACCGGCGACAAGGGGGCACATCCATAGAGGCTATCAATACCATTCCCAAAACCTATTGGATGGGGTGGGAACCGCGTTCCACACTGCACAGTGGATTAGTCTGAAAACAACAGTTGGAGTTAGCCATGTCAACCGAATCGAAGTGCCCGTTCGCGGGTGACGCTCGTAAACATGTGGTAGCACAAGCCCCGTCGAATGCCGACTGGTGGCCAGATCAACTGAAACTGAGCATCCTGCACCAGCACTCTTCCAAGTCCGACCCCATGGGGGAGGGATTCAATTACGCCGAGGCCTTCAAGCAGCTTGATCTGGATGCCGTGATCAAGGACCTGCATGCCTTGATGACCGATTCGCAGGACTGGTGGCCAGCGGACTTCGGGCACTACGGCCCCTTGTTCATCCGCATGGCCTGGCACAGCGCTGGCACGTACCGCATCGCCGATGGTCGCGGCGGCGGTGGGACCGGCAATCAACGGTTCGCCCCGCTCAACAGTTGGCCGGACAACGCCAACCTCGACAAGGCGCGCAGGCTGCTGTGGCCGATCAAGCAAAAATACGGCCGCAACATTTCCTGGGCCGACCTGATGATCCTGAGCGGTAACGTTGCACTGGAGTCGATGGGCTTCAAGACCTTCGGCTTCGCCGGCGGGCGCGCGGACATCTGGGAGCCGGAAGAAGACATCTATTGGGGCTCCGAGACCACCTGGCTGGGCGACAACCGCTACACCGGCGACCGGGACCTGGAAAACCCCCTGGGTGCCGTGCAGATGGGGCTGATCTACGTCAACCCGCAAGGCCCCAATGCTAACCCGGACCCGATTGCGGCAGCGCGGGATATCCGCGAAACCTTCGCCCGCATGGCCATGAATGACGAGGAAACGGTCGCGCTGATCGCTGGCGGCCACAGTTTCGGTAAAACCCACGGTGCC
The DNA here is from genome assembly GCF_900187535.1 of Pseudomonas sp. Irchel s3a18. Lineage (NCBI taxonomy): Bacteria > Pseudomonadati > Pseudomonadota > Gammaproteobacteria > Pseudomonadales > Pseudomonadaceae > Pseudomonas > Pseudomonas sp. Irchel s3a18. Next base: position 266,244 of record NZ_FYDV01000005.1, read on the forward strand.
GGCGATGCGCAACTGGTGGGCCCCGACCCTGAGGCGGCCGACATCGCGCAGCAAGGCCTGGGCTGGAAGAGCGCCTTTGGCACCGGGGTCGCGGGAGATGCGATCACCAGCGGCCTGGAAGTCACCTGGACCAGCACCCCAACGTCGTGGAGCAACAACTTCCTGTCCAACCTGTTCGGCTACGAATGGGAACTGACCCAGAGCCCGGCCGGTGCGCACCAGTGGAAGCCCAAGAATGGCGCTGGTGACGGTACGGTGCCGGATGCCCATGACCCCTCGAAACGTCACGCACCTTCGATGCTGACCACCGACCTGTCGTTGCGGTTCGACCCGGCCTACGAAAAGATTGCCCGGCGCTTCCACGACCACCCGGATCAGTTGGCGGACGCCTTCGCGCGGGCCTGGTACAAATTGATCCACCGCGACATGGGGCCGATTGCCCGCTACCTTGGCCCGCTGGTGCCGACCGAGCAACTGCTGTGGCAAGACCCGATTCCCGCCGTGGACCACCCCTTGATTGACGAGCAGGACATCGCCGCCCTCAAGGCCAGGCTCCTCTCTTGCGGCTTGTCCGCACCTCAGTTGGTCACCACGGCCTGGGCGTCCGCGGTCACGTTCCGCGGCAGCGACAAGCGCGGTGGCGCCAATGGCGCGCGTATTCGCCTGGCGCCGCAGAACAACTGGGCGGTCAACGAACCGGCTGAACTGGCCAAAGTCCTGGCGCAACTGGAGGCGATCCAGAACGACTTCAACAACGCGCAGTCCGGCGGCAAGAAGGTGTCGCTCGCCGACCTGATCGTGCTGGGCGGTTGCGCCGCCATCGAGGCCGCCGCAAAAAAAGCCGGTCACGACGTGAAGGTACCGTTCTCGCCAGGGCGCATGGACGCCGTGCAGGACCAGACCGACGTGGACTCGTTCGCCGTACTGGAGCCGATTGCAGATGGTTTCCGCAACTACGCCAGCAAGGGACTGGAGGATTGTGCAGCCGAGGTGCTGGTGGACAAGGCACAGTTGCTGACACTCACCGCGCCCGAGATGACGGTGCTCATTGGCGGCCTGCGTGCGCTCAACGCCAACTTCGGGCAGTCCCACCACGGCGTGTTCACTCAGCAACCGGGAACACTGAGCAATGATTTCTTTGTGAACCTGCTCGACATGAACACCCAGTGGGCGAAATCCGCCACCGCTGAAGGCGTGCTGGAGGGGCGCGACCGGGCCACGGGCACGCTCAAGTGGACGGGCACGGTGGTTGACCTGGTCTTCGGCTCCAACTCCCAACTCCGGGCACTCGCCGAAGTCTACGCCAGCAGCGACGCCCAGCCGATGTTCGTGCGTGACTTTGTCGCGGCCTGGAACAAAGTGATGAACCTTGATCGATTCGACTTAACTTAAATAGCGGGGTATAGCGCAGAGGTTGTCATGATGTTGGCGTTTGCGGCAAAAAAGCGCCTCGGCGCGGTTGCCGGCTCCAACATCTGCAGAAGGCATCCAGCGGCCATGAACTCTGGCTATCATTGTCCAGTCTTCATGGCCTAACTGCTTGGCTACCCACATTGGATGCTCTCCCGCCGAGAGCATCATCGATGCGTATGTGTGGCGGCGTTGGCATGGCCTGCGGTATCGGACCCCTGACTTCTTCATTGCCGGTACCCAGGCAATTTTGTAAATTTGTCCTGCGTGCTCCCATGGCTTCCCGATGACTGGACTCATGAAGATCCTGCACCCGCCAGCCAAGTCGAAGCTTTTTGCTGAATAAGCGCCTCGCGCGGCGGGCTCTTACGTTACGCCCGCGGGCATCGCCAGTGGCGTCGCGAAATTCAACGCAACCATGTACACCAAGCCTCTGCCTGGCCCGGTTAGCCCGGCGTTTGCACAGATGAAGTCGAACACCGCTTCGGCCTGGGCGTCATCCACCACCACGTTGACCACCCGGGAGAGCACCGCTTCTGGCACTTCGTTGCGGGGCGCCTTGGCGGCCTGCAGTACGGCTACACCGCGGCAACTGACGCTGTCCGCGCGCGTAATGCCATGCGCCTCTCGCAACAGCAGCAACAGCCTGCGTTCCGTGCCATCGTCGGGCAACACGCAGGTAATGAGTTTTGCAGCCCCGCCCGGTATACCCGCAACCGGCACGCTCACGAGGCATTCCCCTGTTCCAGCATTTCCCGGGGGATGTAGGTGGCCACTTTTTCCACCGGTGTCGTATAGATCATGCCCGCACCGGGAACATCCAGGTTGGCCGCGTGATAGATGGCCTCGAGTACCGCGTCCTGGTAGTCGGTAGCGACCAGCAGGCTGACCACTTCTTTCTCCGCATCGATGGCGATGCTGAGCAGGCCGTGCCGCTCACGGGGGCCAAGCCCGTTGGCGTGGTAGACAATGGCGCCTGGCGCGCCCATGCCCTGGGCCGCACGGATCACCAGGTCTGCGCGCCCGACGGGGACAATGCAGGTGATCAGTGCAACGTCAGTAAGGTAGGTAATGCCTTCAGCTTTCATCCCGCTTCTCCCGTGCCCAATAATTGATTCGCAGGCTGTTTCGTGACGGCCTTTGCCTGTCTCCACAACTGGAAACGCGCCCACTGTCCGAGGAGCATGACGGTGATGACGGGGCCGACGGATGCCATACAAAGTATTCCGAAACCCTCGACTGCGTTGGTGGCATTGCCCAGTCCCAGCCCCATGGCCAGAACGAGCGGCACGGTGATTGGCCCCGTGGTGACACCCGCACTGTCCCAAGCCACATTGACAAACTCTTCGGTGGAAAAAACCGTCAGTACCACAGCGAATAGGTAGGACGGCACCACCAGCCAGACCAGTGGCAGGCCGAATACCAGCTTGGCCACACCCACGGCAATACCGCAGGCGACGCCTATCGATACCGCACGTATCAGGCTGCGCTTGCGGATAAAGCCGTTGGTCAGGGTCTCTGCGGTGACGCCGAGCGCATTCAGCGCGGGTTCGGCGACGGTCGCGCCGTACCCGAGCACCCAGGCGAAGGCCAAGGCCAGTACCAGCCCCACCTGATACCTATAGAGCGGGGAGTCGTCCGAGCCGGGAGTCTGCATGAAGGCCGTCGGAATCAGCGAACCGGCACTCCCTCCCAGCTTCGACAGACCGTAGGTCAGCCCGAGATTGAACACGCACATGCCCACCACGGTCAGGGCGATACCGAGCAAGATCTCACCGCGCCGCGGCAGGCTCTGGCGCAGCAGCAGTTTCAGCACGATCAGTAGGAATACCACCAAAGGCACAATGGCCCGTAGCCCCGACACAATCTCCAGTCCGGGGCTGACCCTGTGCCAGTGCGCAGCCTGTTGTCCGGCGTCGGTAGCGGCCTGCGCCGCGGCGATGATTTCCGCCGGCGAGGAGATAGCCGCCACGTACAGGCCCAGCGCCATAACCCCGATGACGGGAAACAGCGAGGCCAGGGTGACAATACCGAACCCGGACAGCCCGGAGCCGCCCTTGCCTGCGGCAGCCGCGATGCCGATGCCCAACGCCAGGACCAGCGGTACAGTGACCGGCCCGGTGGTGACCGCGCCAGCATCCCAGGCCAGGCCAATAACCTTTGCCAGCTCAGGGTCACTGCTCATATACACCGTCAGCAGCAGAACGGGCGCCAGCGATAAATAGATCAACGGCTTCAGGCTCCAGCCGTAGAGGAAGCGGAGCGTGCCGGCTACAGCGGCCAGGCCGACGCTGGCCCCTACAACCAGGACCAGTTCGCTGGTCCACTGATTGAGTATCGCCCAGAGGTAGGGCGCGTGCTGCGCAGAAACGTTCTGCCCAGCGGCGCGCAGCGCGCCGATAGCGGGCTCGGCGAACGTCACCCCGATGCCCAGCAGCAGGGTAACCAGCAACACCACAGGCAGGGATAACTTGCGCGGAAGGTTGCTGCCGATGATTTCGCCGAATGGCATCAGGCCGAGTTTCAGCCCTTCCATGAACAGCATCAGGCCGACGATCACGGCGAACAGGCCGCCCGTGACAAGCAGCGAGTCCTCCACCAACTGGCGCAGGATGATGATCTGAAACAACACCAGGTACAGGGCCAGCGGCACCACGGCGCGAAGCTGCGCCATCAGCCGGACATTGATATAGGGCTTGAGGATGGCGGCGATCTCGTCTCCGCGCAATTTCGCAGCTTTGTGGGGCGCGGCCTGCCAGCGGCCATCGACATCGCGAACCGGTGCGGATACCAGTTCACGCATGGGTATTTCGCGGCGACCGGCTCCGATCATGTGCATGTAGTCGGCGTAGCGAATGGGGTCTTTCATAGGGTCATCTGTTGAGGTTGATCTACCGGTGTACGATCAACAGGCGGTCTCGCATTGTCGCGATTCTGGCTAAAAGCCTGTTTTCTTTTCCTGTCGCGTAGGATTTTGCCTGCCCTCGGCAAGCAACGTGATGACTTTAGTCATGATGTTGATTGATCTATCACCCCTGCTTTCGCAGGCGTCCGAGGGGGACTTTTGTCCTTTCCCCAGCTATCGGGAAGGGCCGATACCACTCATTCCGGTCAATCGTGACCAGGACGCCGCGAACGATTTCGGCAACCTGGGCGCGATCCAAAGCTTGAGTTCCATGATGGCCGCTTCCAGGGCGAGCTGATTTTCGTTGATCTTGAATAACAGGGAAGGGAGCAGGCCAGAGTCTGACCTCGCCTGTCCGTCGTGGCGTTTTCAGCGTGGCCGCGTGGGACAGAGCAGGTGGGGGGCTTTGTACGCTCGGAAGGACGTCTGTGATGGCTGGTAATGTTGTCATGAAGCTGGCATTGCGCAGCCCGCTGGAGCCATTCAGGCCCCAAAGGGTTCGAGCGATACCGCTACAGGCCTCGTGGAATAGGGCCTGAAAATCCACTGGGTGAGGATCGAGCCTCGATCGCTTCGACCTCACGTAATCCCGGGATCTGGAGGCTTCTGTACCCACTGATCCCCGACCTGGCGCCGGATGCCTCGCGCCAGTTTGGGGCAGGAGGGCGCCTGCCCTGCACGCTCAAGGGGTGATTCTGATCCGTATTTTTCGTTGCTTTCTGCTGCTGTAACGAACACCGCCTGCGTCGCACAATAACGCCATGACCGCAGACTGAAAAAGGTGGAGACCACATGTTGAAGATGGCCGTGTTTCTGGGTGGATTTCTGGCGTTAACCATCCTGATTGGTGTACTCGCCACCATTTCTCCGGTTTGACCGGAAGAGGGCAAGAGCCACGTTCGGCAACCCCGACCCTTGCACGCCAAGGGGGGAAGGCCTTTAAAAATCAGTGGCTTGCACAACAGTGTGCGTGCTAACCTATTGAAATTCAGGGTGTTATAGCCGGATCGTTCGCGACCTCGGCCGACCCTGTAGAAAGCTCTGCAGATCCATGATCTACAGAGCTTTTTTGTTTCGATTGCGTTGCAAGGTTTTGTCTTGAAATTAGCCTCGACGAACTTGCTTAGCAGGGGATGGCTGTATATATTTCTCCCCCTGCCGCGACAGTGGCAAAAACGACGGGTTTGCATCAGATCGTCGTGAAGGCTTCACCGCGCTACCGCCCGAATGGCGAAACTGGTAGACGCATGGGACTTAAAATCCCCCGCTCGTAAGGGCGTGCCGGTTCGATTCCGGCTTCGGGCACCAATAATATGATTTCAGATGTTCCCGTAAACACCTGAAGCCTAGAAAAACCGGCCTTATAGCCGGTTTTTTTGTGTCTGAATATCCCCGTATGTTCCTGTACAGCCCCACGATTTAGGTATACGTTTAGGTATATATCGGTTCGATATCGAGGCGTATACCTATGGCGCGCACCGTAACCCCTCTTACTGACCCCAAATGCGAGGCCGCCAAGCCCCGCGCAAAGGACTACACCCTGTTCGACGGGCAAGGGCTTTTTTTGCTTGTAAGGGCTACCGGCACCAAGGTCTGGCGCTTCAAGTATAAAAAGCCAAGCGGTAAGCCTGGTCTGGCCACGTTCGGCAACTACCCGGCTCTCACTCTGAAAGCCGCCCGCGCGCGTCGAGCCGATGCACTCGAGTTGCTGGCGCATGGCCAAGACCCCATCGAGAGCGCTAAGCAAGCAAAGATCGATGCGGCCAATGAGGCGGGGAACACCTTTGAGGCGTTGGCTCTGGAATGGCACGCCAGCATGGCCGGCAAATGGTCGAAGGATCACGCGGTCAGGGTGCTGAAAGAGATTGAGGTTGATCTTTTCCCCATGCTGGGCAAACGCCCCGTATCCGACCTGAAAACCCGCGACCTGCTGGCCTGTCTGAAGGCGGTAGAGAAGCGCGGCGCGCTTGATGTGGTTGGGCGACTGCGCCAGCGCATCGCCGGAATCATGCGAATCGCCGTTCAGCGCAACTTCATCGAGTACAACCCGGCGCTTGATCTGGTCGGGGCGACCGCTACCCGCAAGACCAAGCACCGCCCGGCCTTGCCCTTTGAGCGGTTGCCGGAGTTGTTGCAACGCATCGAGGCCGACACCGGGCGCCCACTAACCCAACTTGCCGTAAGCCTTACTCTGCTGTTGTTCATTCGCTCTAGTGAGCTGCGCTTTGCCCGCTGGTCTGAGTTCGACTTTGCCCGGAGCATGTGGACGATTCCCGGCGAACGGGCACCAATCGAGGGCGTCAAGAGCTCGCACCGAGGGGCCAAAATGGGGACGCCGCACCTTGTCCCTCTGTCACGCCAGACGCTTGAAGTGCTAGAGCAGATACGCCGGCTTAGCGGGCGTTTTGATCTGGTGTTGCCGGGCGATCACTACCACTGGCGGCCAATGTCGGAGAACACCGTAAACAAGTCACTGCGCCGCATGGGGTACGACACCAAGATAGAGGTTTGCGGGCACGGTTTCCGCACTATGGCCTGTTCCGCGTTGGTCGAGTCCGGCCTGTGGTCGCGTGACGCGGTTGAACGGCAAATGAGCCACCAAGAGCGCAACGGCGTGCGCGCGGCCTACATCCACAAGGCTGAGCACTTGGAAGAGCGCCGACGGATGATGACGTGGTGGGCTGACTACCTGGACGCCAACCGGGAAAAGCACATCACGCCTTATGATTTTGCACACCGGAACACCGAAGTGGTGAGCGTGGAGAGGGGGCTACAAGCATGGCAATAATAAGGGGCAAGCGATCAAAGGCACTTCCAGTATTCGACAATCAACTCGAGTGGGGTACAGGTGATTTGGTCGATGAAAGCCTGTCTGATGCTGCGCAGGCAATTATCGCTGACATGGCCGAACATCACGACGGCGATCTTCAGGAATGGTTAAAGCAAAGGCTTGGGTCCTACAGAGCGGTCACCCGCGAAACGGAAAAAGGACCCGCGCGCCACGAAGAAATTCGCGAAATACAGCAGGCGCACCTGAGTCTTCGTGAAGCGCTACAGCGGCTAAGCAATTTCTCTCCTTTCGTCGAGGGTCTCATCAACGAGGCCAGCTGGCGTAGCCATGGGTGCTTTTTCAGCGGTGGCTTGCTTTCTGACCTTGAGGCGAAGGCCACCATGGTGTCCGATGTGTTGGATATTACCGAGCAGAAGTTGGAGGCCGCTCCAACTATTCGTGGCGTGAAGCCGAAGTTTCAGCGAGATGCTTTGCTGGCTGATACCGCAGACAAGCTACGGCAGTCATCCATAGCGAAGATGACCAAACGCAGAGCTGCAGAACTCGCCCGAGAGCTTCTCGTTGCCGCAGGAGTCGAGGTGCCAGAGGACATTGTCGTATATGAAAAATTGATCCGACGTGCAAAAAGGGTGGAAAAAAGCCTCTAACTAATCTCTTTTGAGCACTGCGACAGCAATCGGGGGTTCAACAAAAATGGCTCCGTACCCGATACGGAGGCACTCAAATGCAGCCAGCAACAATTCCCCCGAAAGCTCTCATCCGTCAGCCAGCGCTCTGTCTATGGCTGGACCTGTCCCGCTCTGGCCTAGACAAGCTCCGCAAGAAAGACCCGACATTCCCGAAGCCGATTAAGGCCAACGAAAGCCGTCAAGCCGCGGCTTATTACGTCTTGGCTGAGGTGGAGGCTTGGTTACGGACCAAGATTGAAGCGAGGGACGCAGTATGAGCCATTCATCAACGCTTACAGCTTCCTGGAAGTTTCGCGTAATGGCCGCCCTGCACGTTGATTCCTTCCCGTCTCCTTCTAACTGGTCCTGGCGCAAAGCCAAGCAGCGCGGGGTGTAACCCATGAAAAGTCAAAACAGCGCCCATGCGCCGACGGGATCGGCTTGGCTGAAATCCATGATTGGGCCAGTAGCCCGGTACCTTCTTGGCGAGCCAAATACTGCAATGAGCAAGCCAACCGAGCTTCGGTTCGGAGCGCATGGCTCGTTATCCGTTGATCTGGAAAAGGGGGTATGGCACTCGCACGAAGACGGGTGCGGTGGCGGCGTACTGGAATTGATTGCTTGGATAACCGGCATCGAAAGTCGGGCCAAGCAAATGGGCTGGCTTGAGCAGCACGGCTTAAAAGAAAAGCAGCCGGCGCCATGTCCTGATGTCCTACCGGCCAGCCGTCGCATGTCGGCTTGTTATGACTACACCGACGAAGACGGCAACGTTCTGTTTCAAGTTGTCCGCTACGAGCCAAAGGACTTTCGCCAGCGCAGCCCGGACGGCAAAGGCGGCTGGGTGTGGTCGGTGAAGGGCGTGCGTCAGGTTCCCTTCCATCTGCCTCAATTGCTGGGCGCACCGTGGGATACGCCAGTGTTTGTCGTGGAAGGCGAGAAGGACGTACTGCGCTTGGAATCGCTGGGACTGGTCGCAACCTGCAACGCCGGCGGCGCTGGCAAGTGGCCTGATGCGCTCAACGAATTCTTCGCGCGCCGCCGCGTAGTGATTCTGGCTGATAACGATGAACCGGGACATAAGCACGCCGCCAAGGTTTGTCGGGCTCTGAGTCTGGCAGAGGCCGGAGTTCGCGTGCTCTGCCTTCCAGGGCTGCTGCCGAAGGGCGACGTATCCGACTGGCTGGACGCGGGCGGCACCGTCGAGCAACTCCTGCAAATGGTGGACGCTCCCGACAATCACCAGTTCGAAGGCGACGATCAGCAGCCAGTCCAGGAACACTTCGAGCCCGGTGTTGATGCTGACGAAAAACAGAGCCAAGCTTCTCTGCTGGTCAAGTTCGTGGAGCAACGCTTCGAGCTGTTCCACGATCAAAACAAGGACGTCTTCGCCAAGGATCGCACGACGGGCGAAGTGCGTAATCTAGCCGCTCGCCAGTTCCGAGATGCACTGGTCGCCGGCTTTTACTCCGACAGCGGAAAGGCGCCCCGAGATCAATCGGTCCGGGAGGCGCTGGGCACCCTGGCCGGCCTCGGCCGATTCCATGGAGACTGTCAGGAGGTACACCTGCGCACTGCCGGTGCCGCTGGTGATTACTTTCTCGACCTGGCTGTACCAGGCAGTAGTCGAGCGGTTCGCATCCGGCCGGGTAAGTGGGAGATCGCCGAGTCACCCGAGGCCATGTTCGTTCGACCTGAATCCATGCAGCCGATTCCGGCTCCCGCTCCGGGTGGATCGATCGAGCAACTTTGGCACGTGGCGAACATCCCGCGCGGCTCCTGTCTGCTGGCCCTGGCTTGGCTGATCGAATGCCTGCGTCCTGATACGCCTTATCCAGTGCTAGAGCTGCTGGGCGAGCAGGGGAGTGCAAAGAGCACGACACAAACAGCACTGCGCCAGCTCATTGATCCGAACTCCTGCCCATTGCGCAGTGCACCGAAGTCGTCGGAAGACCTATTCGTTTCTGCTGGTGTGTGTGCGGTAGTGAGCCTGGAGAACGTCTCGCACTTGCCCGCAGCAACTCAGGATGCCATGTGCGTATTGGCAACCGGAGGCGGCTTTGCCAAGCGCAAGCTGTACTCGGATGCCGACGAAAGTGTTATCAGCGTGAAGCGTCCCGTCGTGCTGAATGGCATATCTGCGGCAGTCACGGCGCAAGATCTGGTGGACAGAACGATCACCATCGAGACGCCAGTTATCAGCGAGCGGTTGGAAGTGACAGACCTTTGGCGGGAGTACGAAGCCGAGCGTCCATGTTTGCTGGGGGCGCTGCTGGATATATTCGCCAAGGCGCTGGAGTTGTTGCCGCAGATGCAAATCCCCGCCGACGATCGTCCGCGGCTGGTTGAGTTTGCTCGCCTCGGTATGGCTGTCGCCGCCGCAGCAGGTCATGAGCCCGAGGACTTCCTGCGCGAGTTCAAAGCCAGTCGGCAGGAAAGTCTGGCTCGCACCATTGACGCTAGCCCGGTAGCTGCCGCCGTAGTGGAACTGGTCGAGGCGCGTCCGCACGGCGTGACCGCCCCGGCAAAGGATATTCTGCGTACCCTGGAACAGTACCGTCCAACCGGCTGCGATTCGTGGCCCCGTTCCGCTAAGGGGCTAGGGGACGCCCTGCGACGTGCTGCTCCCGCTCTTCGGCAGATAGGCATCGAGTGCAAGTCTCTGGGTAAATCTGGGGGGGCGGTGAAATGGGGTATCGGGAGAAAGTTATCGAAGCAATGTCCTGCAAGTCCTGATGTCCTGCCAGACGATCACCCCGAGCAGGACATTGGGACTTGCAGGACTTCGAGTCGGCAACTATCCCCCGACAACACCGGTACTTCGCCGGACATGGTCTTCGATGAATCCGACGCGGAGGCCTTCTGATGAAAGTTATCGACTATCTCCGTGATCGCGGGTTCGGTGCCAAGGTGGTGGGTACCCGCTTAATCGTCTGGCCATCCAGCAGGCTGACACAGGAGGAGCGCCGCTATATCAAGTTGCACCGTTTGGAGCTGATGGTCGAAGTTGCGGCCAACGATGGTGAAGCCCGCAGCAGTCACTGGTCGGTGCTCGTGACAGGGTACAGCCCCATCACAATGATCGGCGAGCCGATGACTCATGTCGAAGCCTTGGTTGAAGCCCGAACGCGATGGCCTAACGCGAAGGTCGAGTAACTCGGAGCCCGGATAACTACCGGGCTTTATTCTTTACGCAGTTGATTGGTGATGATTTCGCTTGCATGGGTGTCCGGGAATAATTGACCAGTTCAGGTTGCCTCCAGACTACTTGATCACTGCTTTTGTTTTGGCGTAGATTTGCTCTTGTCGTTCCCTTGAAGGGGCGATGTTGGGCCGGATCGAGTGACTCGACTGGTACCGTTTCTTGCCTTTAGGCGCAGCGGACTTCCTTATTCATAAAGGAGGCCGCCATGGCCCATAAATCTGTTATCAAAAATCGTTTTGCTGCGTTCGATCGCCAAGGTGGCCGCTGCTATTACTGCGGCTTCCAGATGTGGCGCGATACTCCTGAGGCCTTCGCCCACCGCTATGGCCTTTCCCTTCGGCAAGCTAGGCACTTCCAGTGCACAGCCGAGCATCTAGTCGCCAGGCAGGATGGCGGAGGAGATACCCAGTCCAATATTGCTGCCGCCTGTCAGCGGTGCAATCAGCGCCGTCATAAGCGCAAGGGCGCGCCTGAGCCGCAGGAGTACAAGGCTCTAGTGGAGAAGCGGCTGAGCAAAGGTGGCTGGCACCCGCTCCCAGCAGGTACCCATTAGTTCTGATCACCAAGGTGGTCTTGGCGGCTCTGGAACGCGTCTATCGGGAGCCGATCATCCGACCCAAATCTGATGGTGGTGACAGACAGAAATCGGCCAGAAGCTGCCCTTCCACCCGAGCGCCACCGCCCAGCCACACACCATAGCCGCTCCCGCCAGGCTACGCTGGCACCTGGGTAGGCTGAATATCTCCAGTATGGTCGAGAATCAGCGCAGCCTGCGGCAGCGGCCACGGTGCGGAGGCTGACTAGCCGCTTGGGTCAGTTGTCGCCAGTCGTGATAGACGCAGTCGACCGACTCTGTAGAAAACAATGGTTTTTCCAGAAAGCGTGATGCTGAGCTTGGCCTTCAACAGAGAACCCACTTACCACTGTTAAGTGGCGTTTCGCCTCGAAGCTTGATAGGTTGCTATGGGTAGTTTCCAGGATCGCCACAACATCAAGGATAGAATTTTGCCAGGCCTGAATTTTGAAAAACAAGCGCAGGACTACTACAACAAGGCTCCCCTTATCATCCTGGGCAGCGGTGCGTCAGCTGCCCATGGTATGTCTGGCATGTGGGCGCTTGCGAAGCACCTAGTCGCAAATACCGACATTTCAGGATTATCCGCTGGCGAGATAGAAGCCTGGGAGAAATTCTGCCAGGTCTTAGATGCTGGCGTTGATCTGGAGTCGGCGCTGCACCAGGTAGCTGTGACAGACGAGCTAACTTCCAGAATTATCAAATCAACCTGGTCGCTCATCAACGCTGAAGACATTCACATTTTCAACGAAAGCCTTCAGAATCAGGCGATGTTCCCGCTGAGCCGACTGCTGAGCCACATGTTCAAAAGCAGCCTCACCAAATTAAACATCGTTACTACGAATTACGACAGGCTTGCAGAATATGCCTGTGATCAGGAACGGATTCACCATTACACGGGCTTCACGCACGGGTTTTTTCGGCAACTGGCCGCGCCGAATGAGATAAATTCTGCCCGCAGAGTCAATATCTGGAAAGTGCACGGCTCGCTGGATTGGTTTAAATCGCCACTCGAAGACATTGTGGCACTTTCAAATATTCAAGGGATACCTGTCAACTACAAGCCGGAAATCGTGACTCCGGGCACTCAGAAATATCAAACGACGCATTTAGAGCCATACCGCTCAATCATCAACAATGCTGACCAAGCCATTACTGCGGCGAACTCTTACCTATGCATTGGCTACGGCTTCAATGACGAGCATATTCAGCCGAAACTCATGGCCAGATGTCAGCGTCAGAATACCCCGATCACGATTATTACCTATGCGCTTTCAGATGCGGCAAGGAAGCTAATTACTGACGGCAAGGCGCAGAATTACTTGGCAATTGAGCGGGGAGCAACAGACGACCAGTCTATCGTCTACTCCTCTTTGGATAAGGCTCCAGTGACCGTTGAAAAAAACATCTGGAGTCTTGAGGGTTACCTGTCACTCATCATGTAGGAAGAAGAGATGCCGATATTTAATTTTAGGGATGAAGACGCGCTTGGAAAGGTTGCTTCCGTTGACACGACAAACGTTATCGTGGACGTGGAAAATGTCGACCAACTCAAAAGATTGCAAGTCAACCATCTGGCCGTGCTCCAAAGCAGCAGGCCTGGACAGCATCTCATCGGTCTCATCACCCAGGTGACCCGCAAGCGTGGCATCGAGGACATTGCCAATGATGGCATCAGCGAGCAGACCTCAGAACTGAACCTGTGCAAAATCGCCCTGATTGGCACGATGCTGGATCGTGACGGAGAAAGAGAAAATGTCTTTCGCCGTACTCTGGAAAGCGTTCCAGAAATCGACGCGAATTGCTTTTCGCTTGAGGGCGAAAACCTTACCAACTTTATGCGTACGCTCTCCAGTGTTTCAGCCGAAGGCAATGCCCTGACGCTTGGCAAATACACACTGGACGAACATGCCATTGCCTATCTCAACGGTAACAAGTTTTTCCAGCGCCACGCCTTCATCGGCGGAAGCACCGGGTCAGGTAAGTCCTGGACAACAGCCAAAATTATTGAGCAGATGGCTGGGCTCTCTACGGCTAACGCGATTGTTTTTGATCTTCACGGTGAATACTCGCCATTGGTAGGCCAAGGCATCCAGCACTTCAAGGTGGCCGGTCCCGCAGATGTTGAGGCTAAACGCACCATTGATGAGGGTGTGCTTTACCTGCCTTACTGGCTGCTTTCGTATGAAGCACTCGTGGCAATGTTTGTTGACCGGAGCGACCAGAATGCGCCCAACCAGGCCATGATCATGTCCCGCGAGATCAACCAGGCCAAAAGAAAGTATCTGGAGGATGGCGACCAGAAGGAAATTCTAAAGCACTTCACCGTAGATAGCCCGGTTCCATTCGATCTGGATGTTCTGATGAGCAGACTGAACGAGATCAACGTGGAGATGGTTCCGGGGGCATCGGCGGGTAAAGAAAAGCAGGGTGATTTTTTTGGAAAGCTCGCCCGGATGATTTCACGGCTTGAGAATAAAATCTCCGATAGGCGCCTTGGCTTTATGTTCAATGGTGGTGGAGACGTTCTGGATTTTACCTGGCTTGAAAAGTTCACCACTGCCGTGCTCGGAAGCTCTGGAGAAAATGGCAAAGCTGGTATCAAGATCATCAACTTTTCCGAGGTTCCATCAGACGTTCTCCCGCTGATCGTTTCCCTTGTCGCGCGTGTCACATTCTCTGTCCAACAGTGGACGCCATCCGAGCTGCGCCATCCTATTGCGCTTCTCTGTGATGAAGCGCACCTCTACATGCCCCAACGAAACATGGCGGAATCAGCTGACGATATCTCCCTGGATATTTTCGAGCGCATCGCCAAGGAAGGCCGTAAGTACGGTGTCAGCCTTGTCGTGATAAGCCAGCGTCCGTCCGAAGTAAATAAGACGATGCTCAGCCAATGCAGCAACTTCGTATCCATGCGGCTGACCAACGCCGAGGATCAGGGCGTTATCAAGAGACTTCTTCCCGATAGCCTCGGTGGATTCAGCGACATCCTGCCGACACTCGATACAGGCGAGGCCTTGGTTGTTGGCGATGCGAGCTTGCTGCCAAGCAGAATCAGGATCGATGAGCCAATAAACAAACCGAATAGCGGCACGGTAAATTTCTGGGATGAATGGCAAAAACCGGTTAAAGACAAGCGTCTTTCGATTGCGGTGGATAACTGGCGTAAGCAAAACATCCAGTAAATTCTGTAAGAGTCACAAGCTTGAGCCTTTAAATGGAGTGGCTGCATAGTAAATCCGTTTGAAAGCTCAAGGAGGTAATCGTTCTCCGTCCACCATCCGTCGGATGTTTGCCAATAATGTTTATCTTGAGTTGGCCATGCGAGGTATTGATGCTTTCCAAGAGAAATAAATCTAATAAATCAATGCAGCCGCGCCGCTAAAGCGGGCGGCTGATTTCCAACGCCATGAGAGCCCGGTTAGTGTTTATAGATTCCGATCGTGATTTTATGACGAAAAACATGAAAATAGCTGTTGAATCGATTGAATCGAAGCTGAACGAACCGTTTTTTTTCGAATTCAAAGAAATTGCGATTACCGCAATATCAAAATACATCGAAGCAATTAAGGAGTTCGAGGCATCAGGGCTGCGCCGAGACCTTACATGCTTCAAAGGCAATCAGGCCGAAGAGTCTATAAATTCGCACTTTTGCGGGATTGCTGACGAGATAGTAAATAGTGAGGCACTTCAGGTGCTCGACGCCTTGCGGTATTCATTTGTGTGTTATGCATACAATGGTTTGCATCAACTTTATACGCGTCAAGAAAATGAATGTTGGCACCCCAAAATAGTGCTCACAGAAATTTTGGAGCCAAATGACATTGATTCATTACCTCAGGTTTTGACCCTATATCGAGGTTGCGACATTAGCGAGCTTGAAAACCTTTCCTTTGGGCAAGCGTGGTCTACGTCGTTAGAGTCCGCCAAAAAATTTGCGTACACAAACTATTTAGGCCAGGACTGGTTTGATGAAAATAGCAGGATCGTATTGGAAACGAGATACCCAAGAGATCATGTTTTATTTTCGAATCAATCAATAGAGTATGAGGTGGTGGTTGATGTCGACAAGTTGGATAGCGTGCGCAAACACGCATAACAACTCACTGCAGGCGCGACGGCCTGAGCTCGAACATTAGTGTCTGTTTTTGGCCGGTCGGTGCCTGTCGCGAAGGGCTGCGTGCGACCCAATGCTGCCGGTCAGCATCAGCAGATGCAGAAAGCAATCTCAAGAAATAAATCTACCACTTTCTGATTTGGTAAAATGCCTCCTTACCGTGCTCAATTTTAAACTAGCCAACGCGCTGTAGAAGCCAACAGCTCCAAATGGATTTTGAATCAGATGAAAAGAAAAAATATTACAGAGTATGCTTTTGGCTACATGAATAGTTATACCTCGATGATGACAGCCTACCAGCTCATGTCCGGCTGGAGGCTTATCAACGATCAAGACGAGCTTGACAAATGCCATATCTATATAATTGCTACCCGGCCTAATTCATATTTCATTGCTGATAGCTTGAAGCATGATGGAGAACTGTTATCAGGCCAGATTGGCTACAAAGTTTCTGGCGTAGAACACCGTGTTGATTTCAAAGACTTTCCATTTGAACTGTCGGATGGTGCAATTGAAATTCGGTGCGACTACCCGTTCCGTGAACTGTGGACATATAATTCCGCAGGAGAGCAGTCCCATTACCTTCCAGCCACACACTTTGCGTCGATATTGGGCGCTTACAACTCTGACGGTGTGCTGAACCGCTTCGAGGTGCTGTATGTGGGGCAGGCTATCGGCCAAGGCAATCGTTCGGCTCAGCAGCGTCTGACAAGCCATTCGACTTTTCAGAAGATTCTGGCACTCTCAGCGCACGACACCCCTGACAATGAGGTCGTTGTGTTCATGTTTCAGTTCGATCATGAGCAGGTGTTCACGTCGATGGATGGTCGAGCTAGCGGTGCTATAGCTGATGATTCGAACGAAAAGCGCCTGATGGGTGCTATTAGAAATCCGCCTGATAAAAAGCAAAAGATAGCGATGGTTGAGGCTGGGTTAATTCGCTATTTTCAACCGTTCTACAACGAGATATTTAAGATCAAATTCCCCTCCACTAAGCATAAGACGCTGCTGTCTTGTAAAACTCTGGACGTATCTGCACTAGTCGTCGAGCTTGATACCTCTGACCTCGGCTTTACTATGTGGTCCCCAACCGTAAAAGCTAGCGATCACCACATAGCTCGTTATGACCTTGTGAACTTAGAGAACCGCATGTCTTTTTTCAATCTGACGGGTATGACTGAATTTCCCGGCGTGATCAAAACTGAGAAATGACCAACCGCACACAGCGAGAGATGATAAGAGTTTGTTCCTAGAGTGGCTTCAGGGGCCTGACTGAAGCAGGGGACTCTACGGAGTGATGCTGATCCGGAATTGACCTACCTGCCGGAAAATCGCTGCTTCATGCTACTGAACGTAGAAGCATGTGCTGTCACCACTCCTGTATCAAGAGCCTAGATAAGTCAAAGCGCAGCAAGCGGGTCGATTTTTCTTCAGCGGACACAAGGTAACCACCAGCAGCTTCAGGTAGGAACGAGCCTTTCATGAAGGGCAGCTCTTGGCTGTCATTTGACAACGATTGCTCAATCCGCACGGTGTCGAGGCCAATTGAAACAACAGGCCGTCGAGCTGCGAGGATGAGGTGTCTCGGCTCGTCTAGGTTCAAGCAGCATCAAATAGCGTTACGGCATGCAACACTTTTTGTATTTTTTACCGCTTCGGCAGGGGCAAGGGTCGTCGCGTCCCACTTTCTGGCCATGGGTTTGGCGAATGAGGGACGACAACGATGATATTGGCGCCGGGGCCTGGGCATCCCTAGTCAGCTCGTTCATCTGCTCAGATTCGGCCCATGGGAAATTAAGAGTCACGCCGAACTGAATGTCGCAATCCCCACCGACAGCCAAGCCGAACCAGGTATCTGATCGCAGGATGTACTTACGCTTGTGGCAATGGAACTGCAGCCGGCGCATGGCTGCCGCCGAGGGCATTGCATTAGAGTGGAAGCAAATCCCGGCGCTTCCTTGCTCGGCACTGATTGTAAAATCGTGCCCCTGCCCATCCTCTCGCGTCATGCGAGTAATGGCCTCAAGCCCCCGATGGACATTAAAAGCGGCGTCCTCGTTCATGGCCAAAAGCTGAAATCCGAGTTCGAGCGTTGCTGGATTGGCCTCGGCTTCAATCTGGGAAATCACCTGCTCATACCGTGTACCAGCCAATCTGGTCAGTATGCCTTTGGGAGTGCGCTGGCCCGGATGCCCCTCCCGCCGGACAGTCATGGCGGTGTCGAGGTCGATCGAATATGAGTCATCAATCATCACGTAATTGAATTCGTCATCGAGCCACATATTTTGTTTCAAGTGAAACCCTAAAGCCGTCAGCTCGTGACTGAGATTCACCTTACCCGCCGCAGCAATTCGAAGGCGGATGTAGCTAAGGAACCTAAGCGGTGACGTGAGCATCTCTGCGATGGCGTCCAAGAGGAAGACATCCATCACGAAGGGCGCTTTGATAACCTCGGTCGTCTGATACGACAGGTATTGGCTGGACTGGAAGGCCAATGCCGGGTAGTGCTCGGAAACGATGCTGAAGAGGTAAATTTCTTTCACGGGATGAGGCAGCTTTACTTCCCGGCCTTGGTTGTCCTCCAACCGATACCCACCCCCAACGATAACGCTCGCACACTCCCATCCTTGCTCGTACGACAGCTGAATCGCCGCTGCGAAGTCTGACTTGAGTTGACCGTCATTGCCTTTCCGGGCCTCAAGGGTCAGCTTTTTCGACTTCGCCTGAACAATGATCAACCGATCGCCGAAAACGACCAGCACGTCGGCCTCACCAGCAATGTCCTTGCCTTTAAACAAATTTACGTTGGTGTGGACATTGCCCTCACCAAAGACTGCGGCAAGCCTCCCAGTTGCGAACTGCTCCGCAAATGCGCCGCGGTTTGCCATGGCTTTCGGGCGGTACGGCTTGTCGGCCCACATCCAGAAAAATGGCGACTCGTAGAGAGCCTCGTAGATGGCGTAATGCTGGAAGAGCAACACAGTACCGCGACCGGTCGGCAGTAGCGGCGTGGCCGCGACGGCATTGAAATCGCCAATGGTCTGAAATTGCGGATTGTCACCGGTCAGCGTCAATGCGCGGAATACGGCCTCGACAATGGCTACATCCAGTCCGCTTAAGTCCGCGACAAGCTTCGCCGAATACTCAAATGCTGCGAGCAATATGTGAGGATCAACCTCTGGCGTATTGGAGCCGGCGAAAGCGGCGCATGACCTCTCGTCCATAAGGTCGCACATGGTGCGTGCAACCAGCTGTGCCTGGCCGATGGAAAAGCCCATTTTTTCAACGAGCCAGTGGTCATCTGCACCGTACTTTGCGGGAAGAAGATCACGGTACTGGAAACTGTAGGCGGACTCGGTCCCATAAAAAATCGGCTCTCGCATGGACATGCCGTCCCAGGTTGCTCCCGTGTTGCTCGCGTTCATGGCCTGATCTTTCAGGGCTGACATCATCGGGCGGGAAAGAGCGTGGTGTAGCTCCAACATGAGTGTATCGGTGCGTGCTACCAATTCGCCCAGGACCTCTACAGTGGGCACGCTCATGTCCAGATCCTGGCGGACCATCAACCCGAGCAGAGTTGTGATTTCAGTCCTTAATAAGCGGTCATTGCTAAAAAGCGGAGCCATGTCATCCGGATTCAACTCGTCGTTGTACATGACTACGTTGTCCCGATGACATATGAAAGCAATCGCATGGACATAGCCGGGTGAGGCTGTCAGCTCAACAAGATCAGCAAGAACCTCAGTTTCGGATCGACCTGTTGGTGTCGGCATGCGGCATTACTCCGAGGGATACATCAGTCAAAGATGCGCAAGTATCTAGGACTACTGTGAATCTAGCGTAGGTGCCTAGGATAAAGGGGACGGATTTATTTTCTCTACTCAAAACGTCCGCTCTTGGCCGATAGCTACCCGTCGTGAGGGGCTGCAACCGACCCAACGCATTCAGTTAGGGCCGACTGAAATCGGCCAAGCGCTGTTATCTCGTGGTATCGAAATGTCGAGCCTTGCTCTAGGTGATCAGATAGCAAACAGTCCGGTGCCGGAGTTTGGATAAATGACGAATGCGGCAGACCGCACTAAGTGGACTGCCGCACTCGACTAACGCGTTACGATTTTTTCGGAGGATGGTTACCGCGGCCATCACCTGACTTTTTGCCGGTCGTGCTCGGTAGATTGGGGACTACCGGGCGTGGGGCGGGAGAGGGACGGCTTGGGGCTTGTGGTTTCTTGCTCATCTTGAGTTTCTCCAGAGTTTGGTTGGCTATGAATTGCCCGCTTACTTGCAGGCACCTTCGACTCGGCAGGCGCAAGTGGTGGGGACGTGACATGCGTGGTCCTTGCAGCGCATGGCCTGTGTCTCGCAGCCGCCACCGGGGTAGGCGCCGAAGTGTTGCTCGTACAGCGCCACCGTGTGAGCGAAGGCGCTTTTCAGTTCCTGGTAGTCGTCCTGACCGTAGATGCCGAAGTAGGGGTAGTGGTCGATGAAACGGCCGAACACCTGGAGGCAGTTTTCGCGATAGGCACGGGTGTCCAGGATGTGTGCATGCCAGATAGCATCGACCGGCTTGCTCGGCACCAACGCGACAGTCGGATACAGGCACTTGAGTGTCAGGAAACGGCGATATTCCAGCTCCGACGCGTCCCATTGTGCTGCGCTCATTTCGGCCTCGGATGACGCGGTGTACTTGTGCTTGAGGCGCTGGAAGTCCAGTTGGCTGACCTGCATTTCCAGACCGTTGGCGGCGAGCAGCGGTTGTTTCAGGGCAATAATTGCAGTCATGAGTGTGTCTCCAGTGAATTAAAGGAATCAGGGCTTGAGAGCCCGCCTTCGCTTCAGTTCACGCTCGAAACACTGGCGACTGACCAAGCTATACGGCGAGTAGCCGTACACGCTGGTCATGTAGAGCAGGCGCCAGGCGCAGCCGAGCTTGAAACGCACCAGTCCGTTGCGGCAGCGCACGCGCTTGCCGCCGAGAGCAGTGAAGGGAATGCCGGCCTGCAGGGCCTGATCGATTTCGATGGCCTTGCACTGATGGCATGGACTTACCTGATGTGGGCAGTTCGCGAGGATGTGTTCGATGGTGTTCATGCTTGGCTCCTGTGTGGTGACGGAGCCAGTATTTATTTGTTGATTCCACTACCAAGACCTTTCATCGCCAGGCGTCGAGCAGGTCGTCGAAGGCCCTTGCCTCCTCATAGGCGGTCAGGATCATCTGCCGATATTGCAGCAGCAGCGTGTTCTCGGTTTGCAGGGTTGCTGCCATGGTGTGCGCCTGCTCCAGTTCACCGTTGAGGTAATGCACCATCATGCTGTCGCCCATCGACAGCGCGGCCGTTTGGCAGGCCATGGCCTTGAGCAGATTGCCGCCGTAGTCGCTCAGGCCCATCTGCGGCAGCGCGTTGTCGAAAGGGTTTGGCAAACGCCCCAGCTTGAGGTCGGCCGTCGATTTGAGCATACCGAGCAGGTCCACAAGTTGCTTGTTGATCAGCCCCAGGCTGGCCACCGACTGCCGCTCCAGCAGCAGGCTTGCGGCCCAATCGGCGTGCTCTCGGCGTAGCGCCGGATGAGTGAACAGGCGGATCACCGTCTTGGGTTCGCCGAAGATGCCATGCAACACAATAGCATTGTGCAGGCCGTCCAACTCACTGCGCGGTAGTGACCAGCGCTTGCGTCCGCCTTCCGTGAAGCTGATATCTTCCTCGTTTAGCTGGAGCACCCCGGCCTGGCTCATCGCCTTGACCAGCGTATTCACCGCGTTGCGTAGGGCCGGGTGGCGGGCGAGCGGGATGCCAAACAGGCGCTCCACTGCCTGTGGCAGGGTCAGCCCTTGTTCAATAGCCACAAGCTGTTGCCAGTAAGTGGTCGACATTCTGTGCACCGGGCTGTTCATGTGCGCCCTGAGCGATGGTGTTGGCCTGCTCGCGCCAGTCACGGGTTTTGCACTGGTAGTTGCGTTGGTACTCGTCGAGCACGCCGCGGCAATAGCCGGCACGCATGGCTTCGGAAAGCGAGGTTGTTTGCGCGGCGGCAAAGCGCAGCTGGTCGTGCTTGGCGTAGATATTCACCAGCTCGGTACAGCTCTCGATCAGCCGGGCCGGATCGGTGCTGGCCAGGCTTAGTTGAATGGGCAGGCTCAGCAGCGTTAGGGTCAGCAGGGACGTGTGGGTTTTCAAGGGCTGACCGCCTTGTCTGGGGTCGGGGAAGTGCTGGGCACCTGGCGGGCGTTCTCCATCACCGGTCGGGGCTGTTCGGCAATACGTGGTTGCTTCGGTGCGCCTAGGTACAGGGCCAGTAATGCGAAGGCAAGACTCAGTATTTCTTCCTCTTTGTTGGCTAGGTTCAGCGAGTCAAGTGCCTTTGCGGACCCCGTAAACTCCAGGTTTGCCCAGACGATCATCCCTACGGCGAGCAGAATGCCCTGCGCCGTCAGCCAGCGCCCCAGGCCACGCCAGAAGCCATAATCGAAGTGTCGCGCGTAGTGGCAATGGCGCCAGGTCAGCGCTAGCGCCAGTAGCAAAAAGGCCCATTCATGCAGGGCCATATCGGCCAACCCTTCGCCATACTCGAAAATCAGAGCGAAGTAGTCGGCTATGGCGATTAGCCCCAGCAGCCAGAGCCCCAGGTGCTTCAGCCCTTCGAGCAGGCCACAGGCAAAGCGTGCCAAGCCAGTATCGACCCGGGTGAACAGGGAGAGTTTTGGGTTATCCCGCATGGAACATCCTTGTCGATTAATGGAGATCAGGCATGGTCTGCTCGACCATGGCATTGACTAGGTGCTGATGCATCTGACGAGTCTGCCTGAAGCGAGCCTTGAGTTGGTCTCAGAGTGGCATCCTCTAAAATTTGAACTACTCCGAAAAGCATCGGGCTGCGCACCAGTGAATACCGGCATCAATCTGCAAAGCGTGCTGGTCAAGTCCGATGCAACGGCGGATGCACACGCTAGATAATCTAGTACTCAAGCGGTCGGTCTGCCACCCCGCTGTACTTCTGGAGGTCCACATCTTCGGTCAGATCAAAGCAATCTAACTATTGGTCTTTGGCGTGGCAGTGGTTAAAGCGCTAGCTAGTGTTTGTATATCTCTTCTCTTCTCTTCTCTTCTCTTCTCTTCTCTAGTCCGCTTTTTGTCCATATCGGGTGCGGACAGATTGCGGACGTTTCGTTTATGGTTTGATCCATTGTCCGGCACTTGGCCCGTAGCCCGCTATTGTCCTACAAGCAAGGCAGGGCAAGGGTTCCGGTGGTTTCGATTAGTCAACCAACTTCGATCATGGCGCGCCCAGAAAACTGATCAGATTGTCGACCATCTCGACGCTGTAGCCTTCTAGATTTCCGTCAACCAAAAGCGTATTGAAAAGACACTAAACGGAATGTAGTCAGCCAACCGTCGGAAGTCGGTCCGCATGCAATTCGGACAAAATGCGGACAACCTTCCGGTATCGAACTCTTCGCTATGAAAAGCAGTGGACCACTACGACCGGATCGAACACTACTTACAGTGAGCTCCTGTAGGCATACGACGTTAGCCCTCGATAGAGACATGTGCAGAGCCTTCTGATCAGTCACTTCAGTGCGAGCTGCGCTGCTATTCGCCTCCAAGCGTCAGACGGACTGGAAGCGGGTGAGCGGCCTGCTGCTTGATAAAGTCATTAGGGAGAGGGGGGGGCAAAAGTCTGGAGCGCTCACCCCATGGACCGTTCTCTGCCCGTTTCAATCATTAATTCGTAGTTTTTTAGGAAGTCGCCGTCTTGGGCGAATTTGGGGGGGAAGCTGCGTCAAAAGTATTAGCGTTCGCAGTATCGGCGCCCCCATGCCCAAACTATTTTTCCATCTCTTCCATCCCAAAACGGGGGAGAGTAATGATGATCACAAGCTTCACTTGGCGACGGCAATACGGGGGGAGGGTGTCGGCAGGATAGGCGACCGGCTGGAGGCGGAGAAGATGAGGGTACTTCCCGTTTTAGGTATACGTTTAGGTATACATACTGAGATTAATAATAGATAAATCCAGTAAAATAGCGGTCTGTAGACGGTGTGTTCGACCCCGGCTTCGGCACCATATAAATCAAGGGTTTGCGAGCGAAAGCTAAGCAAGCCCTTGTTCGTTTCTGGTCCGCAATTATTGGATTGGTCCGCAATTCACTTGGTTGGCGAGACTTTTTCCCCCTTCCGGTTGCGGATGTACTGCTCGGTCATTACGACGGTCGTATGCCCAAGTTGATCCCGGGCCTGCAAAATGTCGCCGCTTGATTCGGCCTTGTCCGTGCCGGTTTTAGCGCGCAGGTCGCGCATCTGAAAGTCGGCATTTTGGAATGCCAGCGGCTTCCCGTGCATCATCAAACCTCTTTCGCAGTATGCTCTTCGTCATAGGCTAGCCGGTGAGCGACCGCAGTACGCATAAGGGGGTCAGCACCTAGTACCAGGATCCGGTCAGCGGGGAGCTGTTTGTCTCGCATCTGGACAACCCTGATGTGTCAGAGGGCATGCGGCCAGTGCATACCGACCGCCATCTCTACTCGGACAGGGCCGCCGCCGATGAAGCCGCGAAGGCGCGTTTAGCGGCGTTCAACCGTTCCACCGCCTCGTTGCGCCTCGACCTACCCGGACGTACCGACGGATTTGCCGAAATAATGATCGAGGCGCGGGGCTTCAAGCGCGGGCTTGGTGGTGAGTACCTGGTGGAGTCGGTGGATCACACCTTCACCCAGTCGGGGCGGACGGTGTCGGTTGAGTGCAACGGCGGCAAGGAAGGTAAGGCCAGGCGTCAGGGAAGCCGCAGAAAGTCGTGCTCGAAGTGGCAAAATAACCCCGAAGTAAAAGGAGCGATCAGTCTGGATGCGTCAACATCCGGCCTGGCCGCCGTCCCCGCAGATTGTCCCTGCAAGTCCAGCCAAGGTTCCTGCTCCGTGCATAAAGCGGAGCGAGCCTGGCGCCTGTTTGCTTATACAGTCAAGGTCTTGCCATCCATGTCTTCACCCATCATCCCTTGGATGGGCGGCAAACGCCGCCTGGCCGATCGCCTTGTTCCGCTGTTTCCCCCTCACGAATGCTACGTCGAAGTCTTTGCCGGAGGCGCCGCGCTGTACTTTATGTGGCCCCCGGGCCGCGCCCGTGGAAGTGCTCAACGACATCAACGGCGACCTGGTGACGCTGTACCGCGTGGTGCAGAACCACCTCGAAGAGTTCGTGCGCCAATTCAAGTGGGCGCTCAGCTCACACCAAGTGTTCGAGTGGCAGAAGATGACCCGCCCCGAAACCCTCACTGACATCCAGCGCGCCGCCCGCTTTTTCTACCGGCAGCACCATGCCTTCGCCGGCAAGGTCTCCGGGCAGACCTTCGGTAACCGCCACCACCACCCCGTCGATCAACCTGCTGCGCATCGAGGAAAATCTCTCGGCCGCCTGGCAGCGTCTGTCCGGCACCTACATCGAGAATCTGCCCTGGCTCGACTGCGCCGAACGCTACGACCGGATGGCCGACTTCATGCGCCGCTGCAAGGGCAGGGTGATGGTCAGCATCAACGACCACCCGGACATTCGCCGGGTGTTTGAGGGCTTTCATTTTGAGACGCTGGATATTCGCTACACCACGACCAACCAGTGGCAGGGCAAGGCCGAAGTCAGTGGCGAGCTGGTGATCATGAACTGGGAGCCAGCAGCGTTGGGAGGGCTGTTTTGAAGTGAGCGTTTTCGATCGGTTGAATCCATAACCGAGAGCTGCCTATCGGGCCAATTTATATTGGACATCGGTGCTGAGGGGCTGTCGATGTCCATTTCTCTGAATCATGTGGCGGGAGGAGCGATGGAACTGGCTGCGCGGCGATCTACTTAGGGAAACTCCGATCAACTCACCTTTCACATAACCAAACTGGCGCTTGATCACCCGAAACGGATGTTCGACCTTGGCCCGCGTCTGGGCTTTGCAGTACTCGATTTTGCGCTTGGCCTTGTAGAGCCGGCTGCGTTTATTCAGTCGTGAATAAGTGCTACGTCGCGCCGCGATCTGCCAGATCACTTCACGAGTTTTGTGCTCATCACGCTTCTCGACGCCGGTGTAACCGGCGTCTGCATAGACCGCGTTAGCTATCAGTCGAGATAGTCATATTGACTATTTATTTGTCATTATGACCTTTGGCGCATTAAGTCATAATGACTACGTGTTCACTTAAGTGTTTGATATTAATCAATAAATTTTTTGGCCCGTTTTGTGAATTGAATAGCGAACTTAACGCCAACCCCAAAGGGACAATGTCATGACTCGTTCAATCGCGCTCAGTTTTACCCTGTGTACACTGCTGTCTCCGCTATGCCAGGCAGACCAGATAATCCGTGAAGTCCCCGACACAACCGCTGGCAAGGGTTTCGGCGCCTTGACCGGAATGATGGTTGGCGCGGCAGGCGGCCCGATTGGTGCATTAGTCGGCGCAACTGGCGGTTTTTTCGCCGGCAGTGCGGTGCAAGCAGGCATTGGCAAGTCTGAAACCGCTTATGAAGTGAAAAACGCGCAAGGCGAGATTAGTACGGTGCGCTCACCCAATGCGAGTTTTGAAGTCGGGCAGCACGTCACGCGTAAAGGTGCGCGACTGGTGGCATCTGAGGAGTAAGAAGCTGAAACAGTTTCATGTGACTAATAGAACTGCTTTTTAGGCCCGCTTGCGAGTCTTTTTTTAAGTCGTTTTTTGAAATGTATTATTAACGAATTCGATGATCGATCAGCTTTTTAATAGATTCCCACCACTCTAGGAAGCGCGCAGCGCTGCGCGGCTGGCCTTGATCGGGAGGTCTTCATGGCAAGCGCTTTGCTAGACTGAGTCTTATAAGCGACACGGAGAAAGTGACCATGCCTGAACAGAACGAGTCCGAGAGGAACCTGCAGGTAATTCGCCATTCGGCACTGTTTCGCTGGGCACAGGCCATTCAGTGGTTCGGCATTGCCATGTTCCTGCTCGCCATCGGCCTGGCGCTGTTCACCGATATCCGCAGCGAGGTCCGCGGCATCACGCTCATTGCAGTGCTCGGCATGCTCGGTTTGTTGTCGCTGGTACCGGCACGCTTCATCCTTACCGTGTATCTGATGAGTCCCTCGCGCAGGCGCGATGGTAAATCTCCGCCTAGCGACAAGCATTAGATTACGTCGAACCAGCCATCGAACACGTGCCGCTCTCCCTGGCCCGCCCGCGTAAACGGTAGTGCAGTCTTTTCACACCGTCATTGCAATGATTGTGGCAGCCGCCAACAAGCGCGCCGCAAACGCGTCCTCGCCGAGATTGAACAGGCGGCTGGGCATAGCAGTCGATAAGTCATGGGTAGTCACATATATATCAAGGGCTTGCATGAGGTTTCTCATGCAAGTCCTTAGTGCTTTTTTCAGCAATCAAAAAATCTTTTCCGCAATTCGCTACCGTCAGTCACTTCGTAGGGGGCACCTTCATGCCCTTTCGCATTCGGATGTACTGCTCTGTCATTCCGACGGTTGTATGACCCAGCTGATCCCGAGCTTCTAGAATGCTACCTGTTGACTCCTCTTGTCTGTAGCCGCTTTCGCCTGTGGATTCAGCCGGTCGATGTAACAGATTGGCTAAATCGTTCAGCGGGCGTTTCGTAGTTTAGTGTTTTCCGAGGGCGGCTATTTAGCTGTCTGGCCACTTCATTGAGCGTGGCCCGCCGTAATCGTAAACTCCAGAAACGACAAAGCCCTGAATAATCGCCTGCGCAATTAAATCCGGAATGACATGGGCCCCCTCTACGGATACGAGAAAAGCGCGACGTTGGGCTAATCGCCGCCACAAGTCGCTCGGACAGTGGGACAAACAACCCTGTGCGCAATTTGTGCACGGGGGACAGACCACGTTTTTCGCACTAAAGAAATCGTGGTCTGTGTGCGCCAGTACAAACTGGCAAGAGGTAGTCGGTGCAAGTCCGATACAAGAACGAAGTGGCGAATCATCTTGGCCCCCGAGTCATGCGTTGGTCATCGTGAGGCGGGCAGCGAAGCGTTGACAAGTGCAACTGCAGGCCAGCCATTGAGCCGCGAAATCATAAGTCCCGGGATGCCGTATACAGATGAGCGGAAGGTGACACGGAGCAGGGTGTCAATCGCAAGCCCTGTGACGATCCCGCGCGGTCGGAGACCCTGAGCATGTCGGGAAGCTTTTTGCACAGGAACTGGGAGGTCTCAACGGTGCCCGGCAGCAGTGTGCCGGGCGGGGCGGGAAAGGGTAATCATCGACGGCTGCTGGAGCCCATCGACGAGGTATCACCTGCAGAGGCCGAAGCGGCCTGCTATCGATAGTTCGACTAGTCTGCCATGGCGGCGTGACTCACATCAAAAAGCCTCCGCAATTCCCGGGGCGGTTCATAATGAAAAGCTGCGACGTAGAGACTAATGTTCGTAGTAGCCACGGATTACGTAGGCAGGGCAGCGAAGATTGGTAAAGCTCAGTTGATGGGGTTACGCGATGCATCGCATGGTGAGACTCGTTCTCGCAGCAACGGCCATCGCAGCCGCGCTCGCCGGCTGCGCCTCCCAGCCTCCGCCAACGACGAGCCTTGACTACAAGAGCCGCGCCGTGACGCGCAGCGATGGCGGCTTGCGCGTGTCGACCGCCGTACTGTCGGCCGCAGAAAGCGAGGCGGTCTACGGCGTGCCTCTGGCGAATACATCGATACAGCCAGTCTGGGTCGAAGTCAAAAATCGGGAAGACCGCGCCTACTACCTGCTTTCGCCGGGCCTTGATCCGAATTTCTTCCCTGCATCCGAGGCGGCCGAAGCATTTTTCTCAGGGGGCACGCAGGACGAGCGGACGGCGCTCGACCGGCACTTTCGTCGGCTGGCCTTCCGCAACCCTATCCCATCTGGCGCGACAACCTCGGGCTTCGTGTTGACCAACCTCGACGAGGGGTTCAAGTTCGTTAACCTCGATCTGGTGGCAGACGGGCGGTCGAGGCATTTCTCTGTCCTGGCCATCGTGCCGGGCCTGCGCACCGATTACCACATCAGCGAAGTGTTCAGGCAGGGCATCTATCCGCCCGAAGAGATTGTGAACTACACCGATGACGCCAGTTTCCAGGCGGCGCTGGAGGCGCTGCCGTGCTGCGTCACCAACGAGGAGGGTTCCAGGAACGGCGATCCGCTGAATCTGGTGATCGTCGGCGGCCTCGATGATGCTTTCCCCGCATTCGCGCGTCGCGGCTGGCGTGGAACCGAGGAAAAGTGGTCGGGGTCGATCATGAAAATGGTTAATTCGGCGCTGGCCGGCGAGCGCTATCCCTATGCGCCGGTGAGCGATCTCTATCTGTTCGGGCGAGCTCAGGACCTTGCCTTGCAAAAGGCGCGTGACAACGTCCACCAGCGCAATCATCTGAGGCTGTGGCTGAGTCCGATGCAATATCACGGCAAGAAGGTGTGGGTCGGACAGATCAGTCGTGATATCGGCAGCCGGCTTACCGTGCATTCTGCGACGCTGACGACGCACAAGATCGACCCTGACGTCGACGAAGCGCGGAGTGCGCTGACACAGGATATGGCGTATTCGGTGACGCTGGCCAAGTTCGGATTTGTGAAGGGTGTGGGGGCCGCGCCCAAGAGCGCGCCGCGCGAGAACCTGACGACCGATCCTTACTACACGGATGGGCTGCGCTGTGTTCTGGTATTCGATAAAATGCACACCTCCCTGGCGGAAATCGAGTTCTTTCTATCGAAGGGAATCTACGAGAATGGCGGACAGTCACCGGGGCGGGTCAAGCCATGAGCCGCTTGCCGTCGGCCCCACGCGCCACTCTGCGGTGTGCAATGCGCTGCTTGTGCACCATGAGTTGTGCAGCGATTCTTGCGCTCGTCGTTGCTTGTACGACCTGGCAGGCACCTGCCGATTTCAGTACTACCGAGTTGCGTGAACGTGCGCAGACGGCCACCAGGCACCAGGTGCGCGTCAGCGCCGCCGTGCTCAGTGCCGAAGACAGGCAGCGCATGCTGGGTGTGGAGTTGGACAAGACGCGCGTGCAGCCCGTGTGGGTCGAAGTCCAGAATCAGACTGCCGATCCACTCTTGTTGCTGCGACCGGGAACCGATCCCGACTATTTCTCGCCACTCGAAGTCGCCTGGTCCATGCACGGGATATTCGCCCCGGCAGCGAACGCGCGCATCAATGCACACTTGGACCAACTGGGGTTCAAGAATCCCGTCCTGCCAGGCGAAACGAAAGCGGGCGTGCTGTTCATCAACCCGGAGCGCGTTACGCGGCTGCTGAATATCGATCTGCTGCAGAGAAAGACGCTGATCCCGTTCTCCCTCTTCTTGCGGGTGCCGGACGATGCTGGGGAAAAATGGTTTGCCGAAGGCTTGTTCCAGCATCAGGGTTCCGAGATCAAGGACTATGACGATATGGCCGCGTTGCGTTCCGCGTTGGAGCGCCTTCCCTGCTGCGCCACTGACGCGAACGGCAGGGCGCACGGCGATCCGATCAATGCGATTCTCGTCGGCGAATTCGCCGATATCGCCGCCGCATTTGTGCGTCGCGGCTACCGGCGTGCCGCGCATCCCGCGGATGCGGCCGAACGTGTGTTCGGCCGCATGCCCGATGCCGTGGTTCGCAAGCGATCGCAAGCCGGAGCGCCGGCGACTTGGGTGCGCGTGTGGAACACGCCTATGCGCTTCGAAGGTCACTCCGTCTATCTCGCGCAGGTCGCAAGACCGACCGGCGGACGCTTTGCACCGCGCGATTCGGAAAACCTCGTCTTGCATGAGGATGTCGATGAGGCGAGAAATCTCCTGATTCAGGACATGATGTATTCGGCCGGTCTGGACAAGCTCGGGTTCGTCACCGGCGTCGGTCCCGCGTCCCAGGCACAATCGCGAACGACGTTCAGCGGCGCCCATTACTTCAGCGACGGTCTGCGTGCGGTCATGTTCTTTGCGCCGCGGCCGCTCAGCCTGTCGGAGGTGGAGATGCTCGATTGGGAAACGTATCTGGACCGGCGCGAATCGCCTGCACGCAAGGAGGTCGACGATGCCCGCAAGTGACCTGTTCGGCAGGCCGGATGACTCGGCTGGCCGTCTGTGCGGCGCCCACACATTGTTGTGCCGCGGTGGCATGGCATGGCTGATGATCGCTGGCTGCCATGCGCTCACCGCCTGCACATCTGCGCCGCTGATCGCCTACTCGACGGACACACCGCCGCTTGTGCTGGTACCAGCGTCACAGGCCGGCGTGCAGGACCAGCGGGCGCGCTTTCGCGAGATTTTCTGCTCGATCCTCGACACGCGAGCAAGCGTCCTGCCCGATAGCCGCCCTTGCGAGGAGGCACTGACGCGCGTCGGTAGCGAACCGGGTGGCACCGGCAAACCCGTCGATCTCGGTCAATCGAAACGCCGTCTGATCGGCGCTGTGGTGGCTGGCGTCGGCTACGAATGCTTCGAACAATGGCTGCAAGCGCCCGGCAGCGTAGCGATTCATCTCCGCCAGTTCGGATATGACCTGGTGCAGATCAAGGTCGACGCCTTATCGAGCTCCGCAAACAACGCTCGGCAAATACGCGACGCGATCATGGCGATGCCAGCCGAAGCCGGACCGCCGCGCCTCGTCCTGATCGGCTATTCGAAGGGCGCGCCCGACATTCTCGAAGCGATGGTCGCTTACCCGGAAGTCCGCGGCCGCGTGGCGGCAGTGATCAGCGCAGCCGGCTCGGTCGGCGGCTCGGCGCTGGCCAACGATGCCGAGCAGTACCAGGCGGACCTGTTGCGGCACTTTCCCGGTGCGACCTGCGATTCGGGCGACGGTGGCGCGATCAACAGCCTTCGACCCGCAACGCGCAAGAACTGGCTGGCGCAGAACCGGCTGCCGTCCGAACTGAACTACTATTCGCTCGTTACCTTCCCGCAGCCGGATCACATCTCGTTCGCGCTGAAATCGAGTTACAACAAGCTGGCGCGCATCGATGCCCGTAACGACAGCCAAGTGATCTTCTACGATCAAGTTGTGCCTGGCAGCACCCTGATGGGCTATATCAACGCCGATCATTGGGCATTGGCAGTGCCGATCGCCCGAACGCATTCGACCATCGCTTCACTATTGGTGACACAGAATGCCTATCCGCGCGAGGCGCTGGCGGAGGCGATGCTGCGCTTCGTCGAAGAGGATTTGGCGGCATCTTCGCGCTGATCCGCCCCCGCACGTATCGGCAGCTGGAAGCGTCAGGTTCTTCGCTTCGCTAAGAGCGCGGGCAGGGCAGGAGGCTGGATTGGCCCGTTGCAGCCGGCCAGACGGGTGACGGTGGACCAACTGATGGACCGCCTGCGGCAGATCTCCGGCGCGCAGTGCCTGCCCGACCGCTGAGCCGCCGCGGCTGACCACTGTACCGTCCGGCCCATCCGGGCGGCTCTATACTCAAACCAGATCGTGCATGAGTCGGAGGCTTACCATGCCAGCACCACGTTCCGTCAGCCCAGAGCATCCCCATCTCAACCGCGCGCTGCGCACCCTGAGTGGCTGCAACCGGGCACTGCTGCTCGTCGAAGACGAGGCGACCCTGCTTCAGGAGATCTGCCAGGTCATAGTCGAGCAGGCCGGTTACCGCATGGCCTGGGTCGGCCGCGCCGAGCACGACGAGGCGAAGGCCGTCACTCCGGTGGCCCATGCCGGGGTTGAACAGGCCTACGTCGATTCGCTGAACATCTCCTGGGCGGACAACGAACGCGGTCGTGCCGTCACCGGCACGGCGATCCGCACCGGCCGCCTGAGTCTGGTGCGCAATCTGTTGACCGACCCCAAGACCCTGCCCTGGAGCGAGGGCGCGCGCAAACACGGCATCGCCTCGTTTCTATCGCTGCCGCTGCGGGTCGAGGGCGAGATCTTCGGTGCCCTCGGCATTGACGCGCCGGAACCCGATGCCTTCGGCGCCCAGGAAGAGGAGCTGCTGACCCAAGCCGCCGAGGACCTGGCGTTTGGCCTCCAGGCCCTGCGCACCAAGGCCAAGCGCGCCCAGGCCGAGCAAGAGACCCAACGCCTCAACCGCGCCCTGTCAACGCGGGTGGTGCCTACGAAACCAGAGGCGATTCAGTCTACGGTTAAAGCATCTAAGTCAAAAGTAATGAGGTGGTTATGCGTGAGGCTTTAGAAATAGATTTCGAAGGAAGGAGCTACAGAGTCACGTATTCAGTGGAGAACGGCATGATTAATGTCTCGGTAAACTCCGATTCTAGATGGGCTACGGTTGGGGTAACCCCACCAGAAGTCCTCGCCTGGATTATGGGGATCGAGTTGCTGGCGGACGCAAAGCGGAGGGGGGTATTGAACGGGTAAGGCCGATACGTGTTCATCATTACTATTGCCGTGGCCCCATGTAGATGAGCCAAGTAGAGCGGGCTGCTATCCGAAGCATTCCTGTGTCTCAGAGATGTTGCTATGCTCGCTCGGGGTTCGAAGTGTCGAACTTCCGATTGGTATTTTATTTAATTAGGTTCGTACTGGAGATGTAAGTGATGCAAAGGAAGGCAGAAGTTAAGTATTTGGCGCTACTGTTAATTCCGTTAATAGCGGCATGTACTACACCGGAGAGAACGCTAAGGACTGCAGGCATTCAGCTAGATCAAGGACTGGCGGTCGATAACTGCTCGGTAGGGTGTCCATCCGGAGGCAGTGCTCTAACCTTGAGCCGTGAGGCGTACACGCTGAACAACAATGGCTCAACCAAGTTTGCGAATTGGACGGCCTATAAAATCACAAAGGCCACCCCGGCCAGCGGGCGGCCTAGAAACTGGAGGACCGATCCAGATATTCCGGCCGGCGAGACGCTTGATCCAGTGGATTACAACGGTGCAAGCGTTGCGTTGAGTGTCGACCGTGGTCACCAGGCGAACTTGGCTTCTATGGGTGGCGTACGGGACTGGCAGACCCTGAACTATCTGTCGAATATCACACCGCAAAAGGCCGCTCTGAATCAGGGGGCATGGGCGCGATTGGAGGACCAGGAAAGAAAACTCAGCAAGGCTGTCGGCATTAACGAGGTGTACGTCATCACCGGGCCGCTGTATGAGAGGTTTGTCGGTTCGCTTCCAGGTACAAACAAAACTCATACCATCCCAAGTGGGTACTGGAAAATCATATTCATCGGCAGCACTCCGGCAGATGGCCTGTACGCATCGTTTGTGATGGATCAAGACACGCCGCGTACGGCCAACTATTGTGATTTTCAGGTGACCATTGACCAAATCGAAGAGCGGTCTGGTTTAACCGTTTGGAGTGGTCTGCCTCCAGATATTCAGGCAGACTTGAAGTCGAAGCCTGGGCAGTTACCGAAGAAAATCGGCTGTTAATTTGGATCGAACGATGGCAGTTGGTTTCAGGCCGCTACCTACCGTGTAGATGAGTCGAGCCAAGTAGGTGAGGGCGCTCAACGGACAAACGCATTGAAGGTCTGGAGGCCGAAAAGGGCACGCTGTCCGGACAAGTCGACACCCTCAATGAAAAACTGAGCGAACTGGGTGGCCTGAAAGGCGAACTGGAAAAAGAACTGCTCTCCCTCAAGCGTCCTGACGGTGCCAAAGCAGCGAGCGGACACAAGGCTGCGTTCATGCAGTTCGTTCGCAAAGGCGCGGATACCGGCCTGGGTGACCTGCAGGCCAAGGCCTTGTAAATCAGAGTAGAGGCTGATGGCGGCTATCCGTCAATTTACCGAGGCTCACAATGAGCATTCGGCCAAACCGCTCAAATGGAATAAAACGGCTGAGGCCATCATCGACTCGGTACATAAGGCAAAGCTGAGCGTGGTGAAAAATAAATTAATGGTTAACCGCTCAGTCCATTAGTCGACATTTTCATGCTGTCCATGCTTCTTGCTTGAGCGGTTTTGGTTATATGAATATTTCGAAAAGTTATAGAAATATATCAGTAGGGTCGTGCCATTTGATTCGTTTGTTTTTGGTGGGGAAGGTGAGGTTTTAGGGGGGGGAGATTGCCTGGTTTGCGATTTATTGCTTTTGTAGTTGTAGTGGTCAACTAATCCCGGACACGACGTTAAGTTTTTCTTCGGCCCGAGCTGGCGCCAGCCCACCGTTGAATTGATGGGGTCGAATCCAGTTGTACCGATGCATCAAGAATTGGCTGATATCAC